>CAXTQJ010000196.1:0-4919 GCA_964246245.1 uncultured Sphingomonadaceae bacterium | reverse complement strand
GCGTCGGGCTGTTCGGGCTGGCGACGATCGGCTTCGGCGTGTCGACGTGGCTGCCGCTGTCGCTCGGCTGCCTCGCCGTGCTCGGGGCGGCGGACATGATTTCGGTCTACATCCGGACGTCGCTCGAGCAGCTCTATACGCCCGACGCGATGCGCGGCCGCATCTCGGCGGTCGCCGGGGTGTTCGTCTCGGCATCGAACGAGCTCGGCGAATTCGAGAGCGGCGTCAGCGCGGCGTGGCTCGGCCCGGTCGCCGCGGTCGTCGTCGGCGGCATCGGCGCGGTCGCCGTGACCGTCCTGTGGGCGTGGTGGTTCCCGGTCCTGCGCCGCGCCGACCGCTTCGTCGCCCCCGTCGACGGCTCGCCCGCCGCCGCGGAAGGCGCTATGCAGATCGAACTGAAGGAGACTGCGCCATGAAGGCCGACTCGATCCTCGCCACGATCGGCGAAACTCCGCACATCCGCGTCAGCCGGCTGTTTCCCGATCACGAGGTGTGGATCAAGAGCGAGCGGTCGAACCCCGGCGGATCGATCAAGGACCGCATCGCGCTCGCCATGATCGAGGCGGCCGAGGCCGACGGGTCGCTGCAGCCCGGCGGGACGATCGTCGAGCCGACCAGCGGCAACACCGGCATCGGCCTCGCGCTGGTCGGCGCGATCAAGGGCTACAGGGTCATCCTCGTCATGCCCGATTCGATGTCGATCGAGCGGCGGCGGCTGATGCTCGCCTACGGCGCGACGTTCGACCTGACGCCGCGCGCCGGTGGAGTCAAGGCGGCGATCGAGCGCGCCCACGCGATTGTCGCCGAGACGCCGAACAGCTGGATGCCGAGCCAGTTCGACAACCCGGCCAACATCGCGGTCCACGTCAAGACGACCGCGCGCGAGATATTGGAGGACTTCGACGAGCTGCCGATCGACGCGCTGATCACCGGCGTCGGCACCGGCGGCCACATCACCGGCGTCGCCGAGGCGCTCAAGCCGATCTGGCCGAAGATGAAGGTGTTCGCGGTCGAGCCGACACTGTCGCCGGTCATCTCGGGCGGGCAGCCGGGGCCGCACGCGATCCAGGGTATCGGCGCCGGCTTCATCCCCGGCAACCTTCATACCCAGCTGCTCGACGGCGTGATCGTGGTCGCCCCCGACGACGCCAAGGCGTGGGCGCTGCGCGCCGCGCGCGAGGAGGGGATGCTCGTCGGCATCTCGTCGGGCGCGACGCTGTGCGCGATCCACCAGAAGCTGCCCGAGCTGCCGGCCGGCGCGCGGGTGCTCGGCTTCAATTACGACACCGGCGAGCGCTACCTGTCGGTGCCCGAATTCCTGCCGGTCGAATAGGCGGCATGCAGGGTGACCACCACGATCTCGGGCGGGACGCCGAGGCGGATCGGCAGCGCCGTCGTGCCGACCCCCGACGAGACGATGAGCGTCCGTCCGCCGACGACGTAGCGGCCGCGGACGTAGCCGAGGCGGGTGTTCGTCACCGGCGCACCGAACAGCGGCAGCCGGACCTGGCCGCCGTGGGTATGGCCGGCGAGCGTCAGCGCGACCCGTCCCGGCACGTCGGCGAAGCCGTCGGGTTCGTGCATCAGGAGCACGACCGGCTTGCCCGGTGCAATGCCGGCGAGCGCAGCGGCGACGTCGGGGTGCCCGGTCGACAGGTCGTCGACGCCGGCGACGACGATCGGCCCGGCGTCGGCATGGGCGTTCTCGAGATAGGTCATCCGGTAGCGCGGCAGGACGCGCGGCGTCCAGTACGGCTCGTCGTGGTTGCCGCGTACCGCGAAGGTACCGAGGCGCAAGCGCAGGGCCTTCAGCGGTCGGACCGCGTCGTCGAGATTGCCCCGACCGCCGTCGCCGTCGCGGAACAGGCCGCCGATCAGCTTGCCGCCGTTATAGTCGCCGGTCAGCGCGACGAGGTCGGGGCGAAGCGCGTTCGCCTGCGCGACGATCCGCTTCAGCCGCGGGATGGTCATGTCGGGGGTGCCGACGTGGATGTCGGTCAGCTCGACGAGGCGCAGCGGCGGTGCCGTCCACCCGGGCACGACGACGTCGTAGGCGACGACGACGGGATCGGCGAGGGCATTGCGATACATCGCGCGCCCGCCGAGCGTCGCCACGATCGCGAACAACCCGCCGGCGATCATCCACAATCTCATGCGCAAAGCCAGCGATCGCGTGGCGATACGCCGGCGAGTCCGATCGGGGCATTTCCTCCGGCGTCGGGGGGCGTAGCGGCCAACGCGGCGATCAGGAGAAGAGTTTCACAATCCCAGCGGCTAGAACGACGGCGACGACCAAAAGAAGCACGGCATAGACGACCATGAGCTTTACCGTCGACCGGCTGACCGAAAGCTCGGCACTAAGCCGCGCCTGCTTTCGATCATAGTCGGCAAGTCGTCGATTCAGATCAGGGATCGGCGGCACTGCCATCAGTGGACCAGCTTGATAATCGCTGCGGCCGCACCGATCACCGCCGCCATCGCGAGCGCTCCTTGGATAAACACCTGTGGCCCGGCGAGTTTTATGACCTGTGTCAGCTTGTTGATCTCGACCTGCCGTTTGTCGAGATCGGCGACCATGTTCCGAATACGGATCAGCTGTTCATCAATATCCAGTTGGTCGGGACGAAGCTGCGTTGCCATGCAGGTAATCTAATCCCTGCTTCCTCAGGCGGCAATCCTCACGCCGCCAGCTTCGCCGCCGCGCGCCCGTAGAAGGTTTCCCCCTTCGCCGCCATGTCGCGGAGCAACTGCGGCGGCGCGAAGCGGTCGCCGTGGCGCTGGGTCAGGCCGTCGAGGATGGCGACGACGTTGGCCAGGCCCAGCGTGTCCATGTGGCTGAACGGGCCGCCGGTGAACGGCAGGAAGCCCCAGCCGAAGATCGCCCCCAGGTCGCCGTCCTCGGGGGTCTCGAGCACCCCTTCGGCGAAGCAGCGCGCGCATTCGACCATCTGGCGGTAGAGCAGGCGCTCGCGAATCGCCTCGGGGGTTGCGTCGCCGTGCTCGCTCGGCTCGGCGACGGTGGCCGACAGCTCGGGCCAGAGGTACTTCTTCGACCCGTCGTCGGGATAGACGTAGAAGCCCTTGCCGCCCTTGCGGCCGAAGCGACCGAGTTCGTTCATCGTCGCGATGACGCCTTCGGCGGCGCTCGGGCGGTACGCGTCGCCGAGGTCGGCCTTAGTCTGCGTGGCGATCTTGTACGACAGGTCGAGCCCGACCTCGTCGTTGACCGCGAGCGGGCCGACCGGCATCCCCATCTGGCGGCCGACGTTCTCGATCAGCGCCGGCGGCACGCCCTCGCTGAGCAGCGCCAGACCCTCCTGGACATAAGTGCCGAAGCAGCGCGAGGTGTAGAAGCCTCTGCTATCGTTGACGACGATCGGCGTCTTGCGGATCGCGGCGACGAAGTCGAGCGCCTTGGCAACCGCCGCCGACCCCGTTTCCTTGCCGACGATGACCTCGACCAGCGGCATCTTCTCGACCGGCGAGAAGAAGTGGATGCCGATGAAGTTGGCCGGCTTCGACCACGCGCTCGCGAGGCCGGTGATCGGCAGGGTCGAGGTGTTCGACCCGAAGATGGTGTCGGCCCCGACCACCGCCTCGACCGCCCTAGTCACCTCGGCCTTGATGCCGCGGTCCTCGAACACCGCCTCGACGATCAGGTCGCAGCCGGCGAGGTCGGCATAGTCGGCGGTCGGGTGGATGCGGCCGAGGACCTGTTCCATCTTCGCCAGGTCGGTCCGCTTCTTGGCCAGCCGCTCGGCGGTGTACGCCTTGCCCTTCTCGGCGGCGGCGAGATCGCGGTCGAGGAGGACGACCTCGACGCCGGCCTGCGCCGCGACCATCGCGACGCCGGCCCCCATCAGCCCGGCCCCGAGCATCGCGATCTTCTTCGGCGGCATCGGCGCGCCGCCGGCCGGCCGCCGCGCGCCCTTCTCCGCCGCCTGCTTCGAGACGAACAGCGAGCGGATCATGTTGCCCGCCTGCGGGTCGGCGACGACCTTGGCGAGATACTTCGATTCGACGCGCAGCGCGGTGTCGATCGGCAGCTGCGTCCCCTCGTAGACCGCCGACAGCATCGCGATCGGCGCGTTCATGTTGTGGTTGGTCGTCTTGGCGAGGATGGCGGTACCGGCCATGAAGGTCTGGGCGAAAGCGGGGTTCATCGCGCCAACGCCGCCGGGGAACTTGAACCCCTTCTCGTCCCACGGCGCGACCGCCTTCGGATTGGCCAGCGCCCACGCCTTGGCGCGTGCGACGACGCTGTCGGCCGGGGCCAGTTCGTTGACGACCTTGAAGCCGAGCGCCTCCTGCGGGCTCATGCTCTTGCCCTGCGTCAGGTACATCAGCGCCGGCTGGACGCCCATCAGCCGCGGCAGCCGCTGCGTGCCGCCCGCACCGGGAAACAGGCCGACGAGCACCTCGGGCAAGCCAAGCTGGACCTTCGGGTTGTCGACGCAGACGCGGTAGTGGCACGCGAGCGCCAGCTCGAGCCCGCCGCCGAGGGCGAGGCCGTTGATCGCCGCGGCGACCGGCTTGCCGCAGGTCTCCAGATCGCGGAACAGCCGGTTGAGGCGGTAGACCTGGTCGAACAAGCTCGCCATCCGCGACGGCGCGCCTTCACGCGACCCGTCGCTTCCGTCGGCCGCACGGCCACCCCCGCCGACCAGCCCGCCCATGCCCTTGAGGTCGGCTCCGGCCATGAAGCCCGACGCCTTGCCGCTGGTGACGACGACGCCCTTGATCGCCGCGTCGGACTTGATCCGCTCGATCGCGGCAGCGAGGTCGGTGGTGAAGTCGGCGTTGATCACGTTCATCGACTGCCCCGGCAGGTCGATGGTCAGCGTCAGGATACCGTCGGCGTCGAGGTCGTCGTGGAGCGTGGTCATTCGAAGTCTCCTGCCTCCCCTTCAGGGGAGGGG
>CAXTQJ010000195.1:0-4971 GCA_964246245.1 uncultured Sphingomonadaceae bacterium | reverse complement strand
GGTCCGGTCGCTGCCGACGCTCGACCTGCGCTACAACACCCGCTTCGTCGGCGCGACGCAGGACGACGACGGCGTCACCGCGACGATCGCGACCAGGAACGGCGACGAGACGACCGTCACCGCGCGCTACCTGATCGGGGCCGACGGCGCGCGCAGCGCGGTCCGCGACCTGATCGGGGCGAAGATGGAAGGCCGCGCCGGGCTGAGCCACGCGTACAACATCATCTTCCGCGCGCCGGGCCTCGCCGCGGCGCACGGCCACGGCCCGGCGGCGATCTACTGGCAGATCGGCAAGGACGGCTTCAGCGCGATCGGGCCGATGGACCGCGGCGACACGTGGTTCTTCGTGCCCGGCGGGGCCAAGCCCGGCGACCGGCTGTCCGACGCCGAGGCGCGGGCGGTGATTGCCGACCGTACCGGCATCGACCTGCCGTACGAGATCCTCAGCGCCGATTCGTGGACCGCGAGCGAGCTGCTCGCCGACCGCTACGCCGACCGCCGCTTCATCCTCGTCGGCGACGCGTGCCACCTCCACCCGCCGGCCGGCGGCTACGGCATGAACATGGGCGTCGGCGACGGCGTCGACCTCGGCTGGAAGATCGCCGCGACGCTGCACGGCTGGGGCGGTCCCGGGCTGGTCGGCACCTACGAGACCGAGCGCCGCCCGACCCACCGCGCGGTGATCGACGAGGCGATGGCCAACTACGCGATCTACGTCGCGCCGGTGCCGCCGGCGATCGAGGACGACACCCCCGCCGGCGCGGCGATCCGCGAGCAGGTCGGGGCCGGGGTGCAGGCTTCGAAGGGGCGCGAGTTCGACACCCTGGGTACCGTCCTCGGCCTCGGCACCGCGTCGCCGATCATCGCCGCCGAGCCGGGTGAGCCGCCGGCGCACGACAGCCAGGTCTACACGCCGACGGCGCGGCCCGGCTATCTCGCGCCGCACGCATGGCTCGCCGACGGCCGCTCGCTCTACGACGCGTTCGGCGACGGCTTCGCGCTGATCGCCGCCGATGACGCCGATCCGGCCGAGGTTGCCGCCGCCGAGGCGCAGGCGCGCGCGCTGGGGGTGCCGCTGACCGTCGTCCGCCCCGGCCCGGCGGTGACGGCGCTCTACGAAGCGCCGCTCGCGTTGATCCGCCCCGATCAGCACGTCGCGTGGCGCGGCGACCGCTGGGACGGTATCCTCGCCCGCGCGACGGGGTGGTGATGCGGCTCGCCACAGCGAACCTCGACGGCGAGGGGCCACGCAGCCAGACGTCGTTCGCATACGAGGCGATCCGCGCCGACATCCTCGCCGGGCGCTATCCGCCGGGGCGCAAGCTCAAGATCGTCGACCTCGCCGTCGAACTCGGGACGAGTCCCGGCGCGGTCCGCGAGGCGCTGTCGCGGCTCGTTCCCGAACAGCTCGTCGTGTCGCGCGCCCAGCGCGGCTTCGTCGTCGCGCCGCTGTCGATCGCCGACCTCGAGGACTTGACCGACCTCCGTTGCGACGTCGAGGCGATCGCGCTCGGCCGCGCGGTCGCGCGCGGCGACGCCAACTGGGAGGCGGGCATCCTCGCCGCCGCCCACCGCCTGCGCGCCAAGCCCTATCCCGTGGCGACCGACGACCGCGGATCGATCGCGGCGTGGGTCGCGGCACACGCCGACTTCCACGCCGCGCTGGTCGCCGCCTGCGGCAGCCGCCGCCTGCTCGCGCTCCACACCCAGCTCTACGAGCAGTCGGAGCGCTACCGCGGCCTGTCGATCCATCATCGCGAGCAGCGCGATGTCGGCAGCGAGCATCGGCGCATCGTCGCCCTCGCCCTCGCCCACGACGCCGACGGGCTGATCGCGACGGTGGTCGCGCACATCCGCGCGACGACCCGGCAGATCGTCGAATCGTTCGCGTCCGCCGCGTCTCAGGCTTCGAGTTCGCTGTCCCAGTAGAGGTAGTCGCGCCACGTCGCGTGGAGGAAGTGCGGCGCGAAGGCGCGGCCGTTCTCCTGCAGCTGGTGGTTGTTCGGCGCGTACGCCCGCTGGTTAAGGTTCATGTGCGCCTCGGCCGGGGTGCGTCCCCCCTTCTTGAGGTTGCACGGCGCGCACGCGGTGGTGACGTTCTCCCACGTCGTACGTCCCCCATACGCCCGCGGGACGACGTGGTCGAAGGTCAGGTCCTCGCGGTCGCGCGAGCCGCAGTACTGGCAGGCGAACTTGTCGCGCAGGAACAGGTTGAAGCGGGTGAACGCCGGGTGCGTCGCCGGGCGGACGTACTGGCGCAACGCGATGACCGACGGCAGCTTCATCGCGAAGCTGGGCGAGCGGATCTCGCGGTCGTATTCGGCGATGATGTCGACGCGCTCGAGGAACGCCGCCTTGATCGCGGTCTGCCACGACCACAAGCTGAGCGGATAATAGGACAGTGGCGTATAATCGGCGTTGAGGACCAGCGCCGGGCAGGCTTCGGGCGGCGACAACAGGTCGGGATGATACATGCCTCGCCCGCTCCTCGTATGGAGCGGCCGCCGGTCCGCCGGGCCTCGTCGCACTCAAGGCCGCGAGGGGTGCCCGCGACCGTCCGTTCTCACCGCCTTACCACCGAAAGTGTGTCCGGCATGTGACGGTACAGGATTTAGCTTGGCTGTAACGCGACCGCAAGCCGCTGATCCTCCTCACCTGCGGGGACCATGGCCACCCGCCGTTGCCGCTGCTACCTTCGCCCGATGGACACGAGCTGGCCCGATCCGCCCCCCGGCATCGCCATCCGGCGCGTCGCGGCGAACGGGCTCGACTTCGAGGTCGCCGAGGCGGGATCGGGCGATCACCTCGCGCTCTGTCTCCACGGCTTCCCCGAGCTGCACTTCAGCTGGCGGCACCAGATGCCGCTGCTCGCAGCGATGGGCTACCGCGTCTGGGCCCCGAACCAGCGCGGCTACGGCGCGTCGTCGCGGCCCGCGGGCGTCGAGAACTACACCATGGACCGGCTGGTCGCCGATGTCGCCGCGCTGTTCGACGCGAGCGGCGCCAGCAAGCTGACGCTGATCGCGCACGACTGGGGCGGCGCGGTCGCGTGGAACTTCGCGATCCATCGCGTACGGCCGATCGAACGCCTCGCGGTGATGAACCTGCCGCACCCCTACGGCTTCGCCGCCGCGCTCAGACACTGGCCGCAGCGCCGGCGGAGCTGGTACATCGCCTTCTTCCAGCTGCCGTGGCTGCCCGAGGCGTGGCTCGGCGCGAACGATGCCCGCCGGATCCGCGGCGCGTTCCGCGGCATGGCGATCGACAAGAGCCGCTTTCCCGACGACGTCCTCGACGTCTACGCCGCCGCGGCGCGACGCCCCGGCGCGCTGACGGCGATGGTCGACTGGTACCGCGCCGCCGTCCGCCACCGCGACCGGATGCAGGTCCGCAACGGCGGCCGGGTCGACGTCCCGACGCTGGTCGTCTGGGGCGAAGGCGACACCGCGCTCGGGCTCGAGACGCTCGACGGCACCGACCGCTTCGTCGCCGACCTGACCATCCGCCGCCTGCCGGGCGTGTCGCACTGGGTCCAGCAGGAAGCCCCCGAAGCGGTCAACGCCATCCTGACCGAGTGGCTGCCACGCGCCTGACGCGGCCGCGCCACTCTGCCCCTTTCGCCGCGGCGCGATCGCGCCCATCTAGGTGGCAACGCCTAAGGACCGTGTCATGCCGCAGACCATCCTGATCGTCCTGATGATCCTCGCCGCGCTGGCGACGCTGACCGTGCTCGCGCGCGGCATCTTCATCATGGCGCGCGGCAAGGACGTCGGCGGCGTCCAGTCGAACAGGATGATGAGCTACCGCGTCGCCTTCCAGGGCCTTGCGATCGTGATCATCGTGGTGCTGTTCCTGGTGAACCGTCACTAGCGCACGATCGTCATCCCTGCTGTCGCGGGGATGACCGCAAGGATTGGAGCGACGACATGGTCAAGCTCAACCGCATCTACACGAAGACCGGCGACGACGGCTCGACCGGGCTCGCCGACGGGGCGCGGCGGGCGAAGGACGACGCGCGGATCGCCGCCTACGGGACCGCCGACGAGGCGAATTCGGTCATCGGCATCGCGCGCCTCCACACCGCCGGCGACCTCGACGCGATGCTGGCGCGCATCCAGAACGACCTGTTCGACGTCGGGGCCGACCTCGCGACGCCGGGCGACGACTTCGGCGCGGACACGAAGAGCCTGCGCGCGACCGACGGGCAGGTCGCGCGGCTCGAGGCCGAGATCGACGCGATGAACGATGGACTGTCGCCGCTGACGTCGTTCATCCTGCCCGGCGGCAGCGCGGCGGCGGCGTATCTCCACCTCGCGCGCACCGTCGTCCGCCGCGCCGAGCGGCTGGCGGTGACGGCGGCGCGGACCGAGCCGGTCAACCCGGCGGCGATCCGCTACCTCAACCGCCTGTCGGATCACCTGTTCGTCGCCGCGCGCGTCGCCAATCCGGGCGGCGACGTTTTGTGGGTACCCGGAGCCAGCCGCTAGCGTTATGCACGGCTGAACAGGGGAAGGAATGGCGACCGCCGCGCTCGCACCCGCCGACGATCTGCACGACCGCTTCTTCGCGACGCGGGCGCGGACGGTTGCGCTCGCCGCGCCGCTGTCGGATGCCGACGCGACGGTACAGTCGATGGACGACGCGTCGCCGGCCAAGTGGCACCTCGCCCACACGACGTGGTTCCTCGAGACCTTTGTCCTGGCAAGCGTCGGCATCGCCCCGTTCGACGACCGGTTCGGGTTCCTGTTCAACAGCTATTACGAGGCGGTCGGCGCGCGCCATCCGCGGTCGGCGCGCGGCCTGCTGACCCGGCCGTCGCTGGCCGACATCCGCGCGTGGCGGGCACACGTCGACGCCGGGCTCGACCGCGTCTGGGGCCGGCTCGACGGCGCGGCGCGCGACCTGATCGACCTCGGCATCGCGCACGAGGAGCAGCATCAGGAGCTGCTGTTGACCGACATCCTCCACCTG
>CAXTQJ010000194.1:0-4972 GCA_964246245.1 uncultured Sphingomonadaceae bacterium | reverse complement strand
GCGGTCGGATCGCTCGCCGCGGCGCCCGTCGCGGTCAGCCCGAGCCGGCGCGGGGTGACGAACGCGCAAGTGCCGGTGACGGCGAGGCCCGCCGCGGCGAGCCCGGCGTCGAACCGCAGAGCGAGCTGCCGCGCAGCGTCGCGCTGCATTCGCGCGGGAATCTCCTCGGTGAGGAATTCGAGGAGGAAGTCCACCTACCCCTCCCCTGCAGGGGAGGGGTGGCGCATCGCCGCTCACCCCGCCCACCCGTTCTTCGCCACCCACGCCGCGCACACCGCCTTGGTCAGGTCGCGGACGCGGCCGATGTACGCCGCGCGCTCGGCGACGCTGATCACGCCGCGGGCGTTGAGGAGGTTGAACACGTGGCTCGCCTTGATCGCCTGGTCGTAGGCCGGCAGCGGCAGGCCGGCGTCGACGAGGCTGCGACATTCGGCGGCGACCTTGCCGAACTGGTCGAACAGCAGCCCGGTGTCGGCGGCTTCGAAGCTGTAGGCGCTGAACTCGCGCTCGCTTTCGCGGAAGACGTCGCCGTAGGTCAGGCGGTCGTTGTAGGCGAGGTCGTAGACGCTGTCCCGGCCCTGGATGTACGTCGCCAGCCGTTCGAGGCCGTAGGTGATCTCGCCGCTGACCGGGGCGCAGTCGATGCCGCCGACCTGCTGGAAATAGGTGAACTGCGTCACCTCCATGCCGTCGCACCAGACTTCCCAGCCGAGCCCCCACGCGCCGAGCGTCGGGCTTTCCCAGTCGTCCTCGACGAAGCGGATGTCGTGGGCGCGGCCGTCGATGCCGATCGCGGCGAGGCTGCCCAGATACTGGTCGACGATGTCGGGCGGCGACGGCTTGAGGATGACCTGGAACTGGTAATAGGCTCCGAGCCGGTTGGGATTGTCGCCGTAGCGCCCGTCGGACGGTCGCCGGCTCGGCTGGACGTACGCGGCGCGCCAGTCGTCGGGGCCGAGCGCGCGCAGCACGGTCGCCGGGTGGAAGGTCCCCGCGCCCATCTCGACGTCGTACGGCTGGAGGACGACGCACCCGCGGTCGCTCCAATAGCGCTGGAGGGTCAGGATCATGTCCTGGAAGGTGAGCGGTGTTCGCGGCGGCAACAGCGGCCGGGGGGTGTCGGGGGGGGGGGCGAGACGGGCAAGCCGTCGATCCTCCCCGCGCGGGGGGCGGGGGCGCGACGCGCCGGAGGGGCGGTCGAGACCCGGGCCGCGGCCGCTCGCCCGACGGCCGACCGTCAGCCTGCGGCTGCCACTTCCCCGCGAGCGGGGAGGATCGTCAGCCCTTCCGCGCCTTCTTCGCCAGCTTGCGCGCGGCGTACTTGGCGTCGCGCTCGGCCTTCTTCGCCGCCGCCTTCATTTCCTCGGTGATCAGCGCGTCCTCGGCGGCCTTGCGCGCCGCCTCTTCCTTCGCCTCGCGCGCGGCGATCACCGCCGCCTTCTCGGCGGCGATGCGGTCCTTGAGCGCCTGCGCCTTTTCCTTCTGCTTGGCCTCGGCGCGCGCGGCGGTCGCGGCGCGCTCGGCGAGCTCGTCGGGGGTCGGCTCGGCCTTGGCCTTGAACTTGTCGAGGACGGCCTGGCGCGCGGCCTGGTTGGCGGTCTTGCGGTCGTTGAAGTCGGGAAGCTTGAAGGCCATGGATCTCGCTTGGGCTGGTGGGCGCGGCGGACATAAGGCGAGGCGGCGCGACTCGCAACGGGGCATGCACGTCGGTATAGCCCCGCCAATGCCTGCGATCCGTCGATTTGTCGCCGCGTGTGCCGCACTGGCCACGCTCATCGTATCGTGTCCCGCGATGGCCGAGCCGGCGATGTGGCTGGTGCGGTCGCCGACGACCGAGATCGTCCTGTTCGGCACGGTCCACGCGCTGCCCCCGGGCGGCGACTGGCTGACCCCGCGGATCGCGGCGCGCGTCGACGCGGCCGACACCCTCGTCCTCGAGACGGTCCTGCCCGACGATCCCGCCGGGCTCCAGCCGCTGGTGACGCGGCTGGGGCTCAGGCCCGGCCTCCCGCCGGTCGCGGCGCGGGTCTCGCCATCGAAACGCGCGGCGCTGCTCGCCGGGGTGTCGTCGCTGGGTCTCGCGACGGCGCAGCTCGACGCGATGAAGACGTGGCTGGCGGCGATCGCGATCGGCGACGGCGCGGTCGAGCGCCTCGGCTTCGCCCAGGCCGACGGCGTCGAAGCGGTGCTGACCACGCGCGTCCGAGCGCGCGGCCGTCCGGTGATCGGGCTCGAAACCCCCGAGGCGCAGCTCCGCATCTTCGATTCGCTGCCCGAGACCGACGCCCGCGCGCTGCTCGATGCGACGGTCGACGATCTGGCGACGGTGCGCGACGACACCAACGCGCTCGTCGCCTACTGGCGCGGCGGCGAGGTCGACGCGCTGGCGCAAGACTTCGACAAGGATTTCCGCGCCACGCCGCGACTGGCGAAGGCGCTGCTGACCGACCGCAATGCGGCGTGGGCCGACTGGATCGCGGCGCGGCTGAAGGCGCCGGGCAAGGTGTTCCTCGCGGTCGGCGCGGGTCACCTCGGCGGGCCGGCAAGCGTCGTCGCGCGGCTGCAGGCGAAAGGGCTGACCGTCGAGCGGCTGCCCTAACCGACCCGCACGCCCTTCCAGAACGCGACGCGGTCCTTGATCTCGGCTGCCGCCGGCTTGGGCGCGCCGTAATACCACGCCGCGTCGGCGTTGGTCTTGCCGCCGGCGGTTACCGAATAATAATTCGCCATCCCCTTCCACGGGCAGACGCTCGTGGTCGGCGAGGGGGTCAGGACGCCGGGGACGACCGCGTCCAACGGGAAATAATGGTTGTTCTCGACGACGACCGTGTCGTCCGATGTGGCGATGACGGTATCGTTCCACGTCGCGGTGACCATGACCATGCTCCGTTGTGCGGGGGGCGCGGCCGGCCTGCGCCGATTTCCCCCGCGCGGCAAGCGCCGGGCCGGCCTTTGACGCCGGGCGGCCGCTTCCTGTAAGCGATTTGTCAAAGCGCGCGTGGCTACAAGCCGCCGCCTGTTCTTGGAGTCGATGCCCGTGAATTCGTCCCTCGCCTCGCGTCATGGTCTCGATACCCTCGGCTTTCCGACCAACGCGACGCTCCACTGGAACCTGACGACCGCGCCGCTGGTCGAGATGGCGGTCGCGCGCGGCGAGGGGCTGCTGTCGAAGGACGGCGCTTTCGTCGTCGAGACGGGCGCGCACACCGGGCGGTCGGCGCAGGACAAGTTCATCGTGTCCGACGCCGTCACCGCGCCGGCGATCTGGTGGGGCAAGACCAACAAGGCGATCACGCCGGCGCAGTTCGCCGCCGTCCGCGCCGATTTCGCCGCGGCGATCGCGGCCAAGCCGGCGCTGTTCGTCCAGGACCTGTTCGGCGGATCGCAGCCCGAGCACCGGGTCAACGTCCGCGTCATCACCGAATTCGCGTGGCACTCGCTGTTCATCCGGACGCTGCTGGTCCGGCCCGAGGCCGCGGCGCTCGCCGAGTTCCTGCCCGAGTTCACCATCGTCGACCTGCCGAGCTTCCGCGCCGATCCGGTGCGTCACGGCTGCCGTGGCGAGACGATCATCGCGGTCGACTTCGAGGGCAAGACGATCCTGATCGGCGGGACGCGCTACGCCGGCGAGATGAAGAAGAGCGTCTTCTCGATCCTCAACTACCTCCTGCCACCGCAGGGGATCATGCCGATGCACTGCTCGGCGAACATCGGACCGAAGGGCGATACGGCCGTCTTCTTCGGCCTGTCGGGAACGGGGAAGACGACGCTGTCGGCCGACGCGTCGCGGACCCTGATCGGCGACGACGAGCACGGCTGGTCGGACACCGCCGTGTTCAACTTCGAGGGCGGGTGCTACGCCAAGGCGATCCGCCTGTCGGCCGAGGCCGAGCCCGAGATCTACGCGACGACCAAGCGCTTCGGCACGGTGCTCGAAAACGTCGTGATCGATCCGCAGACGCGCGAGATCGACCTCGACAGCGCCGCGCTCGCCGAGAACAGCCGCGCGTCGTATCCGATCGACTTCATTCCCAACGCCAGCGCCGACAACCTCGGGCCGGTGCCGGCGAACGTCATCATGCTGACCGCCGACGCCTTCGGCATCCTGCCGCCGATCGCCCGGTTGACGCCCGAACAGGCGATGTACCACTTCCTGTCGGGCTATACCGCGCGCGTCGCCGGAACCGAGATCGGCGTGACCGAGCCCGACGCGACCTTCTCGACGTGCTTCGGCGCGCCGTTCATGCCGCGCCACCCGTCGATCTACGGCAACCTCTTGAAGGAGCGGATCGCCAAGGGTGGGGTCGACTGCTGGCTGGTCAACACCGGCTGGACCGGCGGCGGCGCGGGGACCGGCGGGACCGGCACACGGATGCCGATCCGGGTTACCCGCGCCCTGCTCAACGCCGCGCTCGACGGCAGCCTCAACGACGCCGAGTTCCGCACCGACCCCAACTTCGGCTTCCAGGTGCCGGTGTCGGTTCCCGGGGTCGAGCCGCGCATCCTCAACCCGCGCGAGACGTGGGCCGACAAGGCGGCGTACGACGCCAAGGCGAAGGCGCTGGTCGGCATGTTCGTCGAAAATTTCGCCCAGTTCGAGGACTACGTCGACGCGGGCGTCCGCGAGTCGGCGCCCAAGGCGGCATGACCCACCACGACTGAGCGTCGCTCAATTCGCTCGACTCGATTGTCGCCGCTGGTTAAGACCGGCGGGACAGAGGGAGCGACCAGCATGAGCAAGGGCAAGGTTCTCGTCACCGGCGCGTCGGGGTACATCGCCGGCTTCGTCGTCAAGGACCTGATCGCCGACGGCTGGGACGTCGTCGGCACCGTCCGCAGCCTCGGCAAGGCCGACACGGTCCGCGCCTCGCTCGGCCTGACGCCCGCGCAGCTGCCGCTCGTCGCCGCCGCCCTGCCCGGCGACGCCGGCTGGGCCGCGGCGGTCGCCGGGTGCCATTACGGCCCGCACAAC
>CAXTQJ010000193.1:0-5035 GCA_964246245.1 uncultured Sphingomonadaceae bacterium | reverse complement strand
CTCGAGCGTGTACTGCGGCACCCACTGGCCGTGCTCGGGATAGAGCGGCGAGCGTTCGGGAGACGCGTTGAACGCGTTGGCGAAGCGCGCGAGTTCGTGTCCCGCGAGGCGGGTCACGAAGACCATGTTGTTCGGATAGTCGACCCCGAATGGAGCCTCCTCGGCCAGCCGGTCGGCGATGCCCCAGCGGCGGAGATGCGTCCGGGTGCGGACGTTGGTCGTCTTGGCACGGGGCGCGGTCCCGCCCCGCTCGTTGCGCTCGATGATGAGGACGCGGACGCCGCGCGACCCGAGTTCGATGGCGGCGGCGAGGCCGGCGGGCCCGGCTCCGGCGACGAGGACGTCGGTGTCGATCCTGGTCATGTGGCGATCATACCCATTCTCGACCTTATCGCTGGCCGTCTTCCATCTCTTGCTCCGGTCCGCTTTTTGGCACAATATATATTTATTGACCGGCGCGACGGTCGACCGGGGGGCGAGGAAGACGCATGGCCAAGGTCATCATCACGTGCGCGGTGACGGGGTCGATCCACACGCCGTCGATGTCGCCCCACCTGCCGGTGACCGCCGCCGAGATCGCCGCCGCCGCGATCGGCGCGGCCGAGGCGGGGGCGGCGATCGTCCACCTCCACGCGCGCAATCCCGTCGACGGCCGTCCCGACCAGAGCCCCGAGGCGTTCGAGCCGTTCCTCCGCGTGATCAAGCAGCGCTCCGACGTCGTCGTCAACCTGACCACCGGCGGGGCGGCGCACATGACGGTCGAGGAACGCGTCCGCCCGGCGGCGGTGTGGCGGCCCGAGGTCGCCAGCCTCAACATGGGATCGATGAACTTCGCGCTGTTCCCGATGCTCAAGCGGTTCAAGGAATTCGACCACGCGTGGGAGCCGGCGATGCTCGAAGGCAGCCGCGACCTCGTCTTCCGCAACAGCTTCAAGGACATCGCCTACTGCCTCGAAACGCTGAACGGGACCGGCACCCGCTACGAGTTCGAATGCTACGACACCAGCCACCTCCACAACCTCCATTACTTCTACACCGAGGGGCTGGTGCAGGCGCCGCTGTTCATCCAGACGGAGTTCGGTCTGCTCGGCGGGATCGGCACCCACCCCGAGGAGATCGTCCACATGAAGCGGACCGCCGACCGGCTGTTCGGCGACCAGTATCACTGGTCGGTCCTCGGTGCAGGCGCGGCGCAGATGCGGGTGGCGACGATCGCCGCGGCGATGGGCGGCAACGTCCGCGTCGGGCTCGAGGACTCGCTGTGGGCCGGCCGCGGCAGGCTGGCGACGAGCAACGCACAGCAGGTGACGCAGGTGCGGACGATCGTCGAGGCGATGGGGCTCGAGATCGCCACCCCCGACGAGGCGCGCGCGATCCTGGCGCTCAAGGGCGGCGACAAGGTGGGCTTCTAGCCATGTTCGCGCGCCTGACCGGCACCGCGCCGTGCCCGTGCTGCGCTTATGCCCAGGCGGAGTCGATCCTGCCGTTCGCGCTGTCGCGGATCATCGGCGGCGCGCACGCGGCCGAGCGCGACGATGCGGTCGCAGCGATCGATCCGCCGCTGTCGGGGCCGCTCGCGCTCGCCGGGGTGACGGTCGTCGATCCGGCGACCGGCGACGCGGCGCGCGATAGGACGGTGACGATGAACCTCGGCCGCATCCTCGACGTGTTCCCGCGCGGGTCGCGCGAGCCCGACCCGGCGGTGGCGACGATCGACGCGCGCGGCAAGTGGGTCGTGCCCGGCTACAACGACATGCACAGCCACGTCCTCGAACTGGCCGAGCCCGCCGGCGCACTCGCGCTGATGCTCGCCGAAGGGGTGACCGGTTTCCGCCAGATGTCGGGGTCGCCGCGCCTGCTGGCGAAGCGCCGCCGGGGGGGGCGGGGGGGGGGGGGCGGGGGCGGGCGGCGCGGCCACCCCCCGAGCCGCCGGGCGCGATCCTGACGCCGTTCAACGCCGGCTCGGCCGAGGCGGTGACCGCCGAGATGGAGAAGCAGAAGCGCGAGGGGGCCGACTTCATCAAGATGGGGCTGGTCGGGGCCGACGTCTTCTACCACGCGATCGCCGAGGCGAAGCGGATCGGCATCCCCGTCCTCGGCCACCTTCAGGAGGGGACCGACGCGGTCAAGGCGACGGCGATGGGGTTCCGCTCGATCGAGCACCTTGGCCCGGGTAGCACGATGTGGGCGGCGTGCTCGACCGACGAGGTGCGGATGCGCGCCGAAGCGTACCGCAAGCCGTTCATCAAGGCCCCGCCGATCAAGATCCCGTTCCTCGAACGGATCGTCATGGCGCGGCTGCGGAAGCTGCTGGTCAATCCCGCCGCCTTCGCCGACCCGGCCGACGTCGCGCACATCCAGGTCGGCCTTGACACCTTCAGCACGGCCAAGGCGCAGGACGTCGCCGGCCACTTCGCCGAGGACGGCAGCTGGCAGGTGCCGACGCTCGTCCGCCTGCGGACGCAGGAATATGCCGACAGCCCCGAGTACGCGGTCGACGACGGTCTCGCCTATATGCCGCACGCGGCGATCAGGACGTGGCGCGAGGTGACGGCGCGCTTCGGCAAGCTGCCCACCGAAACGCGCGCGACCTTCCGCGCCGCCTACCCCCGCCAGCGCGCGCTCGCCAAGCTGTTCGCCGACGCCGGCGTCCGGATGATGACCGGGACCGACGGCGGCGCGCTGATGGGGCCGGGCATGACGCTGAAACAGGAGTTCGCCGAGCTCGCCGCCGAGGGCCTGTCGCCGCTTGCCATCCTGCGCTTGGCGAGGGTCGCCGCCGCCGACTACCTCGGCCGGGCGGGTACTATGGGCTTCGTCGCGAGGGGGGCCGACGCCGACCTCGTCGTCCTCGACGCCGACCCCCTTGCCCGCGTCGAGAACCTCCACGCGATCGCCGGCGTCGTCCGCGCTGGACATTACCACGCGCGCGCCACGCTCGACGGCCTCCGGGCGAAGGTCGCCGCGGGCGGCGGCCGCCTGACCGCCACCGCCTGATCGCGCCCGTCGGGCGACCGACACCTTAACGCTTGACCCCGCCCCCTACGCCGCGCCACGTTGGCGGCGCGGATTGACCCCGGCGGGGCGGCGCGGCGTCGAGGGGATTTCAACGACATGAACTGGCGCATCAAGTCGCTCGACGCGGTCCTCGCCACCGCCGAGCGCAAGCCGCTGACCCGGAGCCTCGGCGCGTTCCAGCTGACCATGCTCGGCATCGGCGGGACGATCGGCACCGGCATCTTCGTCCTGACCGCGACCGCGGCGTCGAAGGCCGGGCCGGCGATGATGATCAGCTTCATCATCTGCGGCGTCGTCTGCCTGCTGACCGCGCTCGCCTATTCCGAACTCGCCGCGATGATCCCGGTATCGGGGTCGGCGTACACCTTCAGCTACGCGACCTTCGGCGAGATTCCGGCGTGGATCGTCGGCTGGGGCCTCGTCCTCGAATACGCGATCGCGAGCAGCGCGGTCGCGGTCGGCTGGTCGGGGTACATGGTCGGGCTGGTCAACCGCTTCTTCCATGTCAGTGTGCCGAGCACCTTCGTCCACGGGCCGTTCGACGCGACGCCGGGGCTGATCAACCTGCCGGCGATGTTCATCGCGCTGGCGGTGACGACGCTGCTGGTCATCGGCACCAAGGAAAGCGCGCGGTTCAACGCGGTGCTGGTGATGATCAAGATCCTCGCGCTATGCATGTTCCTGGCGCTCGCGCTGCCGGTCATCCACGATGCGAACTTCCACCCGTTCATGCCCAACGGCTTCTTCAGCCACGAGGTGGCCGACCCGTTCAAGCCCGGCGTCATGGCCTCGGTCGGGGTGTCGGCGGCGGCGGCGACGATCTTCTTCGCCTTCGTCGGCTTCGACAGCGTGTCGACCGCGGCCGAGGAGACGATCAACCCCAACCGCAACATCCCGATCGGGCTGATCGGTGCGCTCGGCGTGTCGACCGTGCTCTACATGCTCGTCGGCATCGCCGCGACGGGGTCGGTCGGGGCGCAGCCGACGGGCGAACTCGCGCGGTCGAGCGAGGCGCTCGCCTATGTCCTCAAGACGATCGACTATCCGGGCGCGGCGAACCTGCTCGCGATCGCCGCCGGCATCGCGCTGCCGTCGGTCATCCTCGCGCTGATGTTCGGCCAGACGCGGATCTTCTTCGTCATGGCGCGCGATGGCCTGCTGCCGCCGGTGCTGTCGCGCATCCATCGGCGTTTCCACACGCCGCACGTGATCACCATCGCGACCGGCATCTTCGTCGCGGTGTTCTCGGCCGCGTTCCCGGTCGACCTGCTCGCCGACGTGTCGAACACCGGCACGCTCCTCGCTTTCGTCGCGGTCGCGGTCGGCGCGATGGTGCTCCGGGTCCGCGATCCCGGCCGGCGGCGGCCGTTCCGCGCGCCGCTGATCTGGGTGACCGCGCCCCTCGCCGCGCTTGGCTGCGCCTTCCTGTTCTTCTCGCTGTCGAGCCTGACCAAGGAGCTGTTCGTCGGCTGGACCGCGCTCGGCCTGCTGATCTATTTCACCTACAGCCGCACCCGGTCGAACGTCGCCAGGGGCGTGATCGAATCGGGCAGTCTCGACGGGGCCGAACCCATCGCCTGACCGGGCTCGGACCTCACTTTGCCGGTCGACCGGATCGCCGACCGTGCTAAAGCCGCTCGCCACCTCGACCGGAACCCGCGCTTGCTCCGCCGCCTCTACGCCCGCCTCCTGATCCTCGCCGGGCGGCCCGACGCCGAATGGTGGCTGGCGCTGGTCAGCTTCGTCGACGGCGCGTTCTTCACCATCCCGCCCGAACTGCTCCAGCTGCCGATGTCGCTCCGGCGGCCCGACCGGGCGCTGCGCTACGGCGTGATCGGGCTGGTCGCGTCGGCGGCCGGCGCGGTCGTCGCCTACTGGCTCGGTTTCGCGCTGTTCGAAACGGTGGCCGTGCCGCTCCTCGCCTTCCTCCACAAGACCGCCGAGTTCGACAGCTTCCGCGTCGCCGTCGGCCACAACCTCGTGCTGTGGCCGCTCGCGTTCCTGTGGACGCCGATGC
>CAXTQJ010000192.1:4737-5044 GCA_964246245.1 uncultured Sphingomonadaceae bacterium | reverse complement strand
GTGGAACCAGATGTTGCCTGCCTTGTGGAAGGAGACCAAGGCCGCGACCGGCCTGGGCGGGACGGTCGTCGACGGCTGGACCTACCCCGGCGCGGGCATCGGCCGCTACGGCGACAGCGACGACGCCGCGCGCGCACGCGTCGCGCTCGGTGGACTCGGTGCGCTGCCGCAGACCGAGGCGGTCTATTTGACCGCGACGACCGACGCCGCCGGCGCACCGCTGACCGGGGCCAAGGCGTACACCGTCCACCTGCCGCCGCACCTGCGCGAGCTCTGCTCCATCCTCGCGACCGGCATCGTGCGGCTT
>CAXTQJ010000192.1:3985-4727 GCA_964246245.1 uncultured Sphingomonadaceae bacterium | reverse complement strand
TCATAAAAATACAGCCCCGGCACCGCGTAATCGCTGCGCGGCGCGGACGGTTTTTCCTCCAGCGAAAGCACCCTTCCGTCCGGGCTGAACTCGACCACGCCGTACGCAGTCGGATCGGCCACGCGGTAGCCGAAGATCGTCGCGCCCTGTGTCCGGCAAACCGAGCGCGCGAGGGCTTCGGCGAGATCGTGACCGTAGAAAAGATTGTCGCCCAGGATCAGGCACGCGGGCGCACCGTCGAGAAAGTCCGCGCCGATCAGAAACGCCTGTGCCAACCCGTCGGGCGAGGGTTGCACGCGGTATTCGATGCGCAGGCCGAACTGGCTGCCGTCGCCGAAGGGGCGGTTCGTCCTCGTCTGGCGGGGCTACCTGCCGCAACCGGCGCTGCTCGACGGCAGCTTCCATCTGCCGCCCGTCGCGGCGACCGAGGTCATTCCTTGACGCCGACCGGGGGCCAGTGCGCCGGCAGCGGCGCGGTCGCGGTGAGCAGCGGGGCATCGTCTCGGTACGGCAGCGCGACGTGGCGGGCGTGGAGCAGCATCGGCCCCCTCCCCGCGCCGTAGACCGCATCGCCTACAATCGCGGTGCCAAGTGCTTGGGCGTGAACGCGAATCTGGTGCGTCCGGCCGGTCAGCGGAGCGAACTCGACGAGGCTCGCCGGTCCACGCTCAAGCACCCGCCACCGCGTCACCGCCGCCTTGCCGGCAGGGTCGACGACCATCCGCCAGCCGTCGGCGGCGGT
>CAXTQJ010000192.1:0-3975 GCA_964246245.1 uncultured Sphingomonadaceae bacterium | reverse complement strand
CCTTGGCCAGCGGCAGCGCGATCTCGCCCGCGTCGTCGGCCGGGGCGCCGTCGACCATTGCCCAGTAGGTCTTGGCGACCTGCCCCGCCGCGAACAGCGCCGTCAGCCGCCGAAGCGCCTTGGGATGGCGCGCCAGCACGAGGCACCCCGACGTGTCGCGGTCGAGGCGGTGCGCCGGCTGCGGCGACCGGACGAAGCCTTGCCGCAGCCCGATCACGTGCGCTTCGAGGCTGTGCGGCGTCGCCGGCCCGGGGTGGACCGCGAGCCCCGCCGGCTTGTCGAGGACGAGGACGTGCGCGTCGATGGCGAGGATGCGCCGGACGAGGTCGTCGGTTGTCGGTTGCGGGGATGGCGGCATCGACGGCTTGTCGTCCCGCGAGGCAGCGGTGGCAACCTTGTCGTTGCCCCCCGCCGCTGCTACCCCGCGGCGACGGATCGGTGGCCGAGCGGTCGAAGGCGCACGCCTGGAAAGTGTGTAGGGGTGAAAGCTCCTCCAGGGTTCGAATCCCTGTCGATCCGCCATTCTCCTCGCGCCTACGGCCGACAAAGCCGTGAGGCGATACTTCCAGGGTACTGGTTGTTAGCCTTTTCGAGAGGCTCGCTCAGCCGTTGCCCTTGACATGTTCCTGTCCTGTTCCTATAGACCACGTCATGCAGGTGACGCCAGCCCGGCAGCAAGACCGTCACGCTTCGGTCAGGGCTGCGATAGGCGCAGGACGACCGACGGTGCCGCGGACGATGAGCAGGTACATGACCGGCGTTACCACGCGCGACAGGAAGGTCGAGCTGACCAGCCCGCCGATGATGACCCACGCCAGCGGCCCGTAGAGTCCCGATCCAGATACCGCGAGCGGCAGCAGGCCGCCGATCGCGGTGACACTGGTCAAGAGGACGGGGAGGAAGCGGACCTCGCCGGCGCGCTCGATCGCGTCGCGCAAGCCCATCCCGTCGGCGCGAAGCTGGGTGGTGAAGTCGACCAGCAGGATCGAGTTCTTGATCTCGATGCCGATCAGCGCGATGAACCCGATGACCGCGGTGAAGCTGAGCGAGTTGCCGGTCACGAACAGCGCGACCAGCCCGCCGAAGACGCCGAGCGGAACGACCCCGGCGACGACGGCGACCTCGCGGAAGCGGCCGAACTCGACGACGAGGACGCCCAAGATACCGAACACCGCGACCGCGATGATCGGGCCGAGGCCGCCGAAGCTCTTCTGCGCCTGCTCGGCCTCGCCGCCGACCGCGAAGCGGTAGCCCGGCGGCAGCGGCAGCTTGGCGAGCGCGGCGAAGACCGCGGCGTTGACCTTGGCGGTCAGGAAGCCCGGCTGGACGTCCGACGTCACCGCGATTTGGCGCGACTGGTAGTCGCGCTCGATCCGCGGCGGCGCGCTGCCGAGCCGCGGCGACGCGATCTGGCTGAGCGGCACGGCGCCGCCGTTGGTCGACGGGACGTAGATCTGGTTCAACACCGACACCGGCTGCGTCTCGGCCAGCGGCAGGCGGACGACGACGTTGTAGCTGTCGCCCTCGGCGTCGCGGAAGCGGCCCGCCGGCTCGCCGACCAACGCGAGGCGGACGGTCCGGCGGACGACGCCGGGCGCGATGCCGAGCAGCGCCGCCTTGTCGGCGTCGACGTTGAGGTCGAGCCGCGGCCGGTCGACGGCGACGGTGTTGGTGATGTCGCGCGTCCCCGGTACGGCGCGCATGGTCCGCTCGATGTCGAGCGACAGCCGCTTGAGGACGGCAAGGTCGGGGCCGCGCAGCTTGGCGACGATCGGCGCGTCGACCGGCGGCCCGTTCTGGAACAGCTTGACCGTGATCTGCGCGTCGGGGTCGGCGTCGAACGCCGCGCGTAGCCGCGCGACCATCAACGGGCTTGCGGCAGGGTCCCAGCGGTCCATCACCGCCAGCACCCCGCCCAAGTTGGTCCGCTGGTCGTTCGCCTGCTGGTTGTAGTAGATCTGCGGATTGCTGCGGCCGACGTTGCCGAGGATGGTGCGGATCGCCGGCTCGCGGCGTAGCGTCGCTTCGACGAAGCGGACGGCACGGTCGGTCTGAACCAGCGCCGCACCCTCGGGGGCGCGGACCTCGACGATGAAATACGGCGTCTCGGCGTCGGGGAACAGGCTGCTGCCGATCAGCGGCACGAGCGCGAACGATGCGATGCACAGCGCCATCGCCGCGATCAGCGCCCGCCATGGGTGCGTCAGCGACCAGTGGAGCGCGGGGGCGTAGAAGCGCTGGATACCGGACTGGATCGCCTGGAGCGCGCGGTTGCCGTGCTCGTCGCCGTCGCGCGCGAGGAGCCGGCTGGCGAGGAACGGCACGATCGTCAGCGACACCAGCAGCGACCCCGCGACGGTGCCGAACACCGCGACTGGGAGCGAGCGGATGAACTTGCCCGACCCCTCGGGCAGGAAGGCGAGCGGCAGGAAGGCGAGGAGCAGCACGCCGGTGCAGCCGAGCACGGCGACGGCGATCTGGCGCGTGCCCGCGATCGCCGCGGTCTCGCGGTCCTCGCCCTCGCGGAGCCGCCGCGCGATGTTCTCGACGACGACGATCGAATCGTCGACCAGCAGGCCGAGCGCGATGATGAACCCGGCGATCGACAGCTGGTTGAGGGTGAAGCCCGAATAGGCGAGGACGGCGCAGCCGATGGCGAGGCTCAGCGGGACCGACACCATGACGACGAGGCTCGCGCGGAAGCCGAGCGGCAGGAGCGTGAGCAGGACGAGGACGAGCGCGATGCCGAAGTCACGCAGCAGCGACGCGAGCTTGGTCGCGATGTCGTGGCTTTGGTCGAACGCGACCTCGAGCTTCACGTCGGGCGGCAGCTCGGCGCGGAAGGCGTCGGTCGCCGTCAGCGCCGCCTGCTCGATGCCGAGGACGTTGAGGTTGTCCTTCTGGGTCAGCGTGACGAAGATCGCGCGGTGGCCGTTGTAGCGCGTGACGTACGGCTGCTCCTCGTACGCCCAGCCGACCTGGGCGATGTCGCGGACGCGGATGACGCGACCGGTTTCCGCGCGGACCGGCGCGTCGGCGACCTCGGGGACGGTGCGGAAGGCCCCGCCCGCCTCGACGTTGAAGCGCGCGTCGCCCGACTGGACCGCGCCCGGCGGCAGATCGGTCCCGCCGGTGCGGAGCGCGTCGGTCACGGCGGAGACCGGCAGGCCGAACTGCGCCAGCCGGCCGGGATCGACCGCGACGCGCAGCTCGGGGGTCGGGATGCCCCACACCCGGGTCTGCCGGACGCCCGACACCTGATTGAGCCGCTCGCGCAAGTCCTTGGCGATCTTCTCGAGCCGGCGGAACGACGCGGTGTCGCTGACCAGCGCGAACTGGAGCACCGCCGCCTCGGTCGTGCGGAACTTCCTGAACTCGATCTTGGTCACCGACGTCGGCAGGCTCTGGCGGATCGCGTTCACTTCGCGGACGACATCGTCGTAGTGCTTGTCGGGGTCGCTCTGCCAGTCGAACTGCGCGGCGATGATCGCGCTCGAATCGGTCGAGGTCGACGCGACGTGATCGAGGTTGTCGAGGCCCTGGACGACGTCTTCGATCGGCTTGGCGACCGTCTGCTCCATGTCGGTCGGGTCGGCCCCGGGCTGGGTGACGATGACGAGCACGGTGTTACCGGTGAAGTGCGGATCGACCGAGCGCGGGATGTTGAAGAACGCCGACACGCCGATCGCGCCGAGGAGCGCGAACAGGACGAGGGTGATCTGCCAGCGACGGACGGCGAAGGCGATAATGCCGCCGCCCGTGGTCGCCCCCCGGCTTGTCCCCCGCGCGCTCACGCCGCCAGCCGGACCTTCATGCCGTCGCGCAGCCGTGCGACCCCGGACCGCGCGACGCGTTCGCCGGCGGCCAACCCCGCGGTGACGGTCACCGCGCGGTCGCCGACGGGGCCGAGCTGGACGACCCGCGCGGCGACGACCGGACCGGCACCTTCCAGGTCGAGCTGCGCCTGCCCGACCT
>CAXTQJ010000191.1:0-5074 GCA_964246245.1 uncultured Sphingomonadaceae bacterium | reverse complement strand
GGTCCATCTCCTCAGGCATTAGGAGATGGGTCCCCGCTTCCGCGGGGATGACACCACATGTTTTGTCGAGCCTGGTTGCGTTCTAGCGCAGAAAACCGACCGCGGTATACACGTCACGGAGTACCGGCAGCGCGATCGCTCCTGCTCGACCGGCACCGTCGCGGAGAACGGTGTCGAGATGGCCGGGGTCGGCGCGAAGGCGGAGGTACTCGGCGACGATCGGTTCAAGTCGAGAAACCGTCAAGTCGGCGAGCGCTGGCTTGAACGCGCCGAAGCCTTGACCGCCCCACTCGGCGAGCACCGCCTCGACACTACTCGCCGCCAGCGCGGCGTAGATACCGACGAGGTTGCGCGCCTCGGGCCGGCCGTCGAGGCCGGCGGCGGTTTCGGGCAGCGGCGCGGCGTCGGTCTTGGCGCGCCTGATCTTCTGCGCGATCGTCGCGGCGTCGTCGGTCAGGTCGATCCGGCTCGCCGCGCTGGGATCGGACTTCGACATCTTGGCGGTGCCGTCGCGCAAGGACATGATCCGCGCCGCCTCGCGCCCGATCACCGGCAGCGGCGGGGTCAGCACCTCGCCGTACATCGCGTTGAACTTGATCGCGATGTCGCGAGCGAGTTCAAGGTGTTGTTTCTGATCTTCACCGACCGGGACATGCGTCGCACGGTAGGCGAGGATGTCGGCCGCCTGGAGGACGGGATAGGTGTAGAGCCCGACGCTCGGCCCCTCGGCGTCCTTGCCGCGTTTCTCCTTGAACTGGATCATCCGGTCGAGCCAGCCGGTCCGCGCGACGCTCATCAGCGTCCATGCGAGCTCGGCATGAGCGGTGACCGCGCTTTGATGGAACAGGATCGTCCTGGCCGGGTCGACCCCGGCCGCGAGGATGCCCGCCGCCATGTCGCGCGTCGCGCACGCCAGCGCCGTCGGGTCGTGCGGCAAGGTGATCGCATGGAGGTCGACGATGCAGTAGATGCACTCGTAGTCGGCCTGCATCGCGACCCACTGCCGGATCGCGCCGAGGTAGTTGCCGAGGTGAAGGTTGCCGGTCGGCTGGATGCCGGAGAAGACGCGGTTCATGCCCCGCGCCTTCGCAGTTGCGCCGTCACGTCGGCAAGCGAAAACGCCCGCAGCCCATACGCCGCCGCAATGTAGGCGACCCCGCCGGCGGCGATCAGCGCGGCGAGCGCGGCGACGCGCGTGGCGGACCCGCCCGCCATCGCCGGGCCGACCCATCGGTCGGCGACGACGAGGACGCCGGCCATCACGGCGCTCGCCGCGACCAGCCGCCACGCGGTTCGGCGCAGGCGGTGGTCGATTGCGAAGTGGCCGCGCCGCCGCAGCGTCCAGAACAGCAGGCCGGCGTTGACCCACGCCGCCGCCGCCGTCGACAGCGCGATCCCGACGAAGCCCAGGCTCCAGATTAGCCCGACGTTGCCGGCCAAGTTGACCAGCATCGACGCGACCGCGATCCGCACAGGGGTCGCGGTGTCGCCGCGCGCGTAAAAGCCCGGAGTCAGCACTTTGATCAGGACGTACGCCGGCAGGCCGAGCGAGAAGGCACTCAGCGCCGCCGCCGTCGCGACCGAATCGCCGCCGGTGAAACGGCCGTGTTCGAACAGCGTGCGGACGATCGGCAGCGCGCTGACCACCAGCGCCGCCGCCGCCGGCAGGGTGAGGAGCAGGACGAGCTCGATCGCGCGATTCTGCGTGTGCATCGCCGCGCCGTCGAGCTTCCCCGCGAGCTGGCGCGACAGCGTCGGCAGGAGCACCGTGCCGATGCCGATCCCGACCAGCCCGAGCGGCAGCTGGTTGAGCCGGTCGGCGTAATAGAGGTAGCTGATCGCCCCTTGGCCGAGGAAGCGCGCGGCGAGCGCGGTCGAGATGACCAAGTTGATCTGAACCGCCCCCTGGCCGAGGGCGGCGGGGCCGATCCGGCGGAGCAGGTCGCGGACCGGTGGCGACAGGCGGGGAATGCGCAGCCGCAGGTCGACGCCGGCGCGATGGCATGCCCACGCCAGCCACGCGAACTGAAGGATGCCGGCGACGGTCACCGCCGCCGACTGGACCCGCGCACTCTCGACCGGGGTCTGTCCGTGGAACACGACAAGCCCGGCGATCAGCGCGAGATTGAGCAGGATCGGCGCGGCGGCATTGACCCAGAAGCGGCCGATCGAATTGAGGATGCCGCCGAGCAGCGACGCGAGGCTGATCAGGAGGAGGTACGGAAAGGTGATCCGGGTGAATTCGATCGCGAGGCGCACCTTCTCCGGCGGCGCGTCGGGGAAGCCGCCGGTCATCGCCCATACCACCGGCCCGGCGGCGGCGACCATGACGATGGTGAAGACGACCAGCAGCGGCAGCAGCACGGCGAGGACGTCCTCGGCGAACGCGCGCCCGGCGGCGAGATCGCCGGGCCCGTCGTGCTGCGGCCCGAGGCGGTGGCTGAACATCGGCACGAACGCCGCGGCGAACGCCCCCTCGGCGAACAGCGCGCGGAACAGGTTGGGCAAACGGAAGGCGATGAGGAAGCAGTCCGACGCCAGCCCCGCCCCGACGACGAGCGCGAACAGCTGATCGCGGACGAGCCCGAGGACGCGGCTGACCAGGGTGAGGCCGCCGATGGTGCCGGTGGCGCGGACTAGATTTGCCATCGTTGCCCTCGGATCGCGCGAAGCCGATCATCGAGGTCGACGGTCCGTCGCACGACCTGACCTTCGCCGACGACGAGCAGCGGACCGAACGGCTCGAACGTCAGGGCTGCCGCGTCGTCCGGCCGACCAACCATGCCGTCGCGACCACCGTCGATCTGGTGCTTACCTTGACCGGGCTGATCGACACGGGCGGTTGAGCGCGTCGCGGCAAAGCCGCGCCGTCGGACGGGCTTGGCGGGACTTCCCCGCCGCCTCGCCGGCCGGCTCGGCGCGAGCCCGGCGACGGCTCCGCGCGCCTGCGGCGTGTTCACTGTCGCCGGCCGCGCCAGCGCTCAGGCGTGCCCGACCTGTTGGCCGTTCCCCGCCGCCTGCTGCTGCATGTACAGCGAGCCGAAATCGATCGGCTCGAGCATCAGCGGGGGAAACCCGCCGTCGCGGGTCGCGTCGGCGACGATGCGGCGGGCGAAGGGGAAGAGGATGCGCGGGGCCTCGACCACCAGGAACGGCTCGAGCGCGTCCTCGGGCAGGTTCCGCAGGCCGAACAGGCCACAGTAGAGCAGGTCGACGACGAACGCCGCGGTTCCGTCGTTGGTCGCCTTGGCCTCGATCTTCAATTCGACCTCGTACAGGTCGTCGCCGGCGCGCTTGGCGTTGACGTTGACGTTGATCTCGATCCGCGGCTGCGTCGTCATCTGGAGCGACGTCGGTGCGTTCGGGTTCTCAAACGAGAAGTCCTTCACGTACTGGGTCAGGATGCTGACCTGCGGCTGGCCCGCGGCGGGGTCGGTGCCGTCGCCGACGCCGTCGGGTGCCGACACGGCCGGAACGTCGTCGAATTCTTCGGCCATGGCTCGTCTCTCGTCGCTGTCGGGGTTCGCGTGGCCGCTAGCAGGCGTCGCCGGCTGCGGCAAGGCGGCACTATTGCGGCACCTACGCGTAGACCTATGTCACGATGGACCGGCGCGTCGCGCTCGGCTATGGTCGACAACTAGTCCCGAGGCCACGACATGTCCGACAGCGGAACCTGGATCGAAATCGTGCTGCTGGCCATGCTTGCCGGTTTCATCGGCCTGCGGCTGGTCAGCGTGCTCGGCAAGCGCACCGGCAGCGAGAACGTCGTCCCGTTGCGCGGCGGAACGTCGACCGGGGTCACCGTCGTCGGCAACCGCGCCGAGCCCGCCATTCGCCGCACGGTCGCCGTTCCGGCCGGGACCGCCGCCGACGTCGCGCCCGCGCTTCAGGCGATCGCCGACGCCGACGCGACCTTCGATCCCACCAAGTTCCTCACTGGCGCGCAGGCAGCGTACCGCCTGATCCTCGACGGCTTCTGGGCCGGCGACGCGGCGGCGATGGCGGGCCTGGTCTCCGACGAGGTGCTCGAACATTTCCGCGTCGCCATCGCGCACCGCGACGCGGCGTTGCCGCACGCGCTCGTCTCGATTGACGCCGCAGCGATCACCGCGGCGCGGATGGTCGGGCAGATGGCCGAGGTCACCGTCCGCTTCGAGGCGACGATCGCCGGCGGCGGCTCCATTGCGGATGCGACCGACGGCGCCCCGGCGGCGGGCCACGACGTGTGGACCTTCAGCCGCCACGTCGGCGCGGCCGACCCGGCGTGGCTGCTGATCGAAACCGACGCCGACGCGTGAATGGGGCTGTCGCGCCCGGTCCGCCGGTCGCGGGCAGGGGGATAGTCGGCTCGGGTTGGCACACAGGAGCCATCGGCGCGGTCGTGGCGCTTCTGGCCGGATGCGCGCCCCACCCCGCGACGAGCCCGCCGATGGTGGTTGCATCTCCGCCGGGCATCGCTCCCCTGCTAGTCAGCTCGCCCCCTGCCGCGAAGCCGATCGCTGCGTCGCTCGTCGTTCCAGCCAAGCCACTCGCCGGCCGCGACGGGTTCGCCGCCGCCGACCTGTCCGCCGCGCTCGCCGCGTTCCGCGCATCGTGCCCGGCGCTGGTCCGCCGCCCCGATGCGAGCGGGCTGACCCGCCCTGACGACTGGGCCGCGCCGTGCGCCGCCGCCGCGACCGCGACCGACGCCCCCGCCTTCTTCGCCACCGCGTTCGCGCCGGTCGCGATCGGCGACGGCCATGGCCTCGACACCGGTTATTACGAGCCCGACCTCGATGCCGCACCGGTCCGCGACGCTGGCCACGCCGTGCCGGTCTACCGTCGCCCGGCTGACCTTGTCGACCTCGATCTCGGCACGTTCGACGCAAGCCTTGCCGGCAAGCACATCCGCGGCCGCGTCGCCGGCGAGCGGTTCGTGCCTTATTACGACCGTGCCGCGATCGACGCCGGCGCGCTCGCGGGGCGCGGTCTCGAGCTGGCGTGGGGGGCGGCCCCCGACGCCGCCGGCTTCCTCGAGCTCCACGGGGCGGGGCGGGGGCGGGGGGGTGCCGGGGGCGTCCTTCGCGTCGGCTTT
>CAXTQJ010000190.1:1160-5074 GCA_964246245.1 uncultured Sphingomonadaceae bacterium | reverse complement strand
CGCACACCGTGTTGAGCTTCAGCTCGCGCATCAGCCGTCGCGTCTCGGCGAAGCCCGGATGCGATCCTCCCCGCTCGCGGGGAGGTGGCACGGCGAGGCCGTGACGGAGGGGCGGTGGATCGAGTGTCCGCGGTCACCCGGTCGACCGCCCCTCCGGCGCTTCGCGCCACCTTGTCGCGGGCGGGGAGGATCGCCTTGCGCGGGGCCGCTGGCCCGGCCGCCCCAGCGCCACTACGCATTGCCTTCCGGCGGACGGGGAGTACCCCGCTGATGCCCCGCCATGTCGAGGACCGCTTCCTCCCCTACACCGTCGAGCAGATGTTCGACCTCGTCGCCGACATCGGGCGCTACGCCGAGTTCCTGCCGTGGGTCCAGGCGATGCGGGTCACGGCGAACGACGGCACGACGATCGTCGCCGACATGGTCGTCGGCTTCAAGATGGTCCGCGAACGGTTCACCAGCCGCGTCACGCTCGACCGACCGCGGGGGATCCACGTCGAATATATCTCCGGCCCGCTCAAGTACCTCAAGAACGACTGGACCTTCGCCGCCGCGTCGGGCGGCTGCACGATCCACTTCGCGGTCGACTTCGAGTTCCGCTCCAAGCTGTTCGAGCGGCTCGCCGGCGTCTTCTTCGGCGAGGCGTTCCGGCGGATGGTCGCGAGCTTCGAGAAGCGCGCGCGCGATCTCTACGGCGCGCCGGTTTCCGCCGGCAGCAGCAGCTCGAGCGCACACAGCATCGCCTGACGCCGGATCTCGCTGCGGCCGAGGTCGCCGAAATACTTGGTGTCGGCGTGCTTGCTGCCTTCGTCGCCACGGCGGGCGACGGCGAAGACGACGGTGCCGACGGGCTTGAGGTCACTGCCCCCGGCCGGCCCGGCGATGCCGGTGACGGCGACGGCGACGTCGGCACGGCTCGCCTTCAGCGCCCCCTGCGCCATCTTCCACGCGACCGCGACCGACACCGCGCCGAAAGTGGCGAGGATGTCCTCGTGGACGCCGAGGTTCTCCATCTTCGCCTCGTTCGAATAGGTGACGAAGCCGCGGTCGACGACGTCGGACGATCCGGCGATCTCGGTCAGCGCCGCGGCGACGAGGCCGCCGGTACACGATTCGGCGGTGACGATCGTGCGCTCCGCGGCGCGGTTGGCGTCGATCACGCGCGCGGCGAGGGCGAGGGTCTCCGGGTCGAACAACCTACTGCTCCGCTGTCGTCCCCGCGAAAGCGGAGACCCAATGTCGCAACGCTTGAGACTGGGTCCCCGCCTGCGCGGGGATGACAGGAAGGAAATGATTCACCCCGGCACCCGCACGCTGGCCACGGCCTGCGCCGCGATGCCTTCGCCGCGGCCGGTGAAGCCGAGGCCCTCGGTCGTCGTCGCCTTGATGCTGACCGAGGCGCAGCCGGTGATCGTCCGCACCTGCTCGGCGAAGGCGGCGCGGTGGGGGCCAACCTTGGGGGCTTCAGCAACGATCGTCACGTCGAGGTGGTCGATTGTGCCGCCGGCGGCGCGGACCAGCGCGCAGGCGTGGGCGAGAAAGCGGTCGGACGACGCGCCGCGCCACTGCGGGTCCGACGGCGGAAAGTGCGTGCCGATGTCGCCCGCGCCGATCGTGCCGAGCACCGCGTCGGTCAGCGCGTGGAGGCCGACGTCGGCGTCGCTGTGCCCGACCAGCCCGGCGGTGTGGGCGACACGGACGCCGCACAGCCACAGGTGGTCGCCGGGGCCGAAACGGTGGACGTCGAACCCGGTCGCGGTACGCGAGATCATGCGGACCGCTAGCAAGGCCTCGGCGCGGGCGAAATCGTCGGGCGTCGTCAACTTGAACGCCGCCTCGTCGCCGGCGACCAGCGCGACCTCGATGCCGGCGGCGCGAGCGACGGCGACGTCGTCGCTTTCATCCCCGGTCGCCGCGGCGTGGGCGGCGCGGATCGCGGCGAGGCGGAAGCCTTGCGGCGTCTGGACGCGGTGGAGCCGGCTGCGGTCGACCTCGCCGTCGACGGTCTCGCCGCCGCTGCGGAGCGAATCGACGACCGGCAGGGCGGGGGTCGCGCCGTCGTGGCCGGCCAGCGCGGCGACGACGCGGTCGATCATTCCGGGAGTCACGAACGGCCGCGCCGCGTCGTGGATCAGGACGTGGGTTGTACTATTGGGCAGCGCGGCGAGGCCGGCGGCGACCGACGCCTGTCGCGTCGCCCCGCCCGCGACCGGCGGCGGCAGGTCGAGTCCGGTAGCCGCGGCGGCGTAGAGATCAGCGTCGTCGGGGTGGACGACGACCTGCACCGCCGCGATCGCCGGGTGCTGCACGAAGGCGTCGACCGCGTGACGCATTACCGATCGGCCACCGATCGCGCGATACTGCTTGGGAGTGCCGTCGCCGGCACGGACACCGCGGCCACCGGCGACGATAAGAGCGTGGACGATCACCGGAGCGCTATACGCTCGCCGCACGGGGCGGCAATACGCCAAGCCGTCCCTGGACAGAATGGACAGCGCCCCGGCGAACACGGCAGCACCCGTTTCCGCGTTGCCCGGCCCGTCCGGCAACGAGCCGGTCGACCCCTTCCGCGCCGTTTCACAAGGGCGACATGGCCATTGTGCTGTCGACCTACGTCATCGCCCGCGCATCGCACCTTCATCGAACGCGGTAAGGCATGATCGAAGACGGCGAGATAATCTTGCCTCCTTGCCGCGCCGCAGCAGAGGCAGTAGCGTGCCTGCCTGAAAATTAGGCAGTTGCCGCGTGCGCCCTCTTCCGCCCATCTCCGTCGGCCCGCACCGGCTCGACCCCGTCATCCTCGCGCCGATGACTGGGGTCACCGACCTGCCGTTCCGCGCCATTGTGAAACGCTACGGCGCCGGGCTGACGGTGACCGAGATGATCGCGTCGGAAGCGATGGTCCGCGAGACGCGCCAGTCGGTGCAGAAGGCGGCGTGGAGCCCGGCCGAGGAGCCGGTGTCGATGCAGCTCGCCGGGTGCGCGCCACGCGTCATGGCCGAAGCGGCGAAACTCAACGCCGACCGCGGCGCGGCGATCATCGACATCAACATGGGCTGCCCGGTCAAGAAGGTGGTTAACGGCGATGCCGGCTCGGCGCTGATGCGCGACCTGCCACGCGCGACCGCTATCATCGCCGCGATGGTTGGCGCGGTCGACGTGCCGGTGACGCTCAAGATGCGGATGGGGTGGGACCACGCCAGCCTCAACGCACCCGAGCTCGCGCGCATCGCCGAGGACCTCGGCATCGCGATGATCGCAGTCCACGGCCGGACGCGGTGCCAGCTCTACCGCGGCGACGCCGACTGGGGCTTCGTCCGGCGGGTCAAGGACGCGGTGCGCGTTCCGGTCGTCGTGAACGGCGACATCTGCGGCCTCGCCGACGTCGACACCGCGCTCGCCGCAAGCGGGGCCGACGGGGTGATGATCGGCCGCGGCGCCTACGGCCGGCCGTGGCTGCTCGGGCAGGCGCTCGCGTGGCTGGCGACCGGACGGCGCGTCGCCGACCCTGGGATCGACGAACAATATGCCGTGATCACAGCGCATTACGCGGCGATGCTCGATCATTATGGCAGCCATGTCGGCGTCAACCTGATGCGCAAGCACCTCGGCTGGTACACCAAGGGCCTGCCGGGCTCGGCCGACTTCCGCAACGCGGTCAACCAAGAGGCCGACGCCGCGACGGTGCTGGCGATGCTCGCCGACTTCTACGCACCGCTGTTGGAGCGCGCCGCGCCGGTGGCATTGGCGGCGTGAGACACCTTCACTCAATTTTCCCCCCTCGCGAGGAGGTGGCGCGCAGCGCCGGAGGGGCGGTCGACCGAGTGACTTCGGCCTGGGTCCGACCGCCCCTCGGGCGCGCTTCGCGTGCACCCTCCCCGCGGGCGGGGAGGATCGGGCGACTTGCGGCCACT
>CAXTQJ010000190.1:0-1150 GCA_964246245.1 uncultured Sphingomonadaceae bacterium | reverse complement strand
TAGGGGTGACGGCGTGAGCGTCTTCCCTCTCCGCCGCCGGGCTCGCGCGAAGGCTTCCGACGCGCCCCCGCTCGACCTCGTCGCGGCGCTGCCCCTGCCGGTCGTCGTCCTCGACGCGGCCGGGGCGGTCGCGCTCGCCAATGCCGCGGCCGAGGCGTTTCTTAACGCCAGCCAGGCGAGCCTGACCGAGCGCGGGCTCGCCGCCAGCTTCGCCGCCGACGCGCCGCTCGTCGCGCTGATCGCCGACGCGCGCGGGGCGGGGACCGACCTTACCGCTTACGACAGCGAGATCGCGCTCGCCGGCGGGCGGACGGTGCGCGCCGACGTCTTCGTCACGCCGCTGACCGACGCGGCCGGGTGGACCATGCTCAGCTTCCAGGCGCGGACGGTCCCGGCGCTCGTCGCGCGCCAGCTGATCAACCAATCGGCGGCGCGGTCGGCGGTCGGCGTCGCGGCGATGCTCGCGCACGAGATCAAGAACCCGCTGTCGGGCATCCGCGGCGCGGCGCAGCTGCTCGGGGCCAGCGCCGATGCCGAGGCGCGCGAGCTGACCGGGCTGATCTGCGCCGAGGTCGACCGGGTCGCCGCGCTCATCGACCGGATGGAGGGCTTCACCGACACCCGGCCGGTACCCAAGGCCCCGGAGAACATCCACGCCGTCCTCGGCCACGTCCGCAGCGTCGCGCTGAGCGGCTTCGCCCGCGGCATCGCGATCCGCGAGCGTTACGATCCGTCGCTGCCGGCGGTCGACGGCAACCGCGACCAGCTGATCCAGGTGGTGCTGAACCTGGTGAAGAACGCGGCCGAGGCGCTCAGCGACGCCGCGGTGGTCAAGGGCGAGATCACGCTCACTACCGCGTTCCAGCAGGGCATGCGGCTGTCCGTGCCGGGATCGATCCAGAGGATGCGCCTGCCACTGGTCGTTGCGGTCCGCGACAACGGCCCAGGAATTCCCGACGACATCCGCGCCAACCTGTTCGATCCCTTCGTCACCTCCAAGCCCACCGGGAGCGGCCTTGGACTTGCATTGGTGGCCAAGATCGTCAGCGATCATGGCGGCCTCATCGAGGTCGACAGCCGACCGGGGCGGACCGAATTCCGCCTGCATCTGCCCGTCCTGATCGACGACGCCGAAGACCTCCGCTAGGAC
>CAXTQJ010000189.1:4140-5080 GCA_964246245.1 uncultured Sphingomonadaceae bacterium | reverse complement strand
CCCGCCGCCGCTGTCCTCCTCGACGTTGTCGCTCTCGCGTTCGTCGTCCAGCCGCATGATGTCCTCCGCCTGGCGCCGGACGGCGCACCCACCAATGACGCGCCGGACGGCGCGCTCTCGCTCGCGTGGCACAACGCCCCAGTCCGCGGCCAAGGTCAACCGCGCCTTCGACAACGTTTCGGCACGGTCGGCGGCATGCTACGCGAAAGCTGTGCTTGCCCGCCGCTTCCTTTGGCTCGTCGCTGCGGCGATCCTCCTCGTCCTTGCGGCCGCGGTGACGTACCGGCTCTTCGGACGGCAGCTTCTCGCCTTCGCGCTCGTCCCGCCGGGGGCGTTCGCCGACAGCCCGGAAGCGCCGCCGCCCGACTATGGGCAGATCGCCGCGTGGGACGCCAACCCGGCGTTGGCGACCGATCCGGCGCGGTGGACGCCCCCGGGCGTCGCGGCGAAGGGAACGGCGACCCCGGCGGCGGTGTTCTTCGTCACCCCGACGGCGTATCTCGGCCGCGACCGCTGGACGATGCCGTTCGACGACGCCGCGACCAACTGGCGGGTCGCGCTCTATCTCCGCAACGAGGCGAGCGCGTTCAACGGCGCGGCGCGGATCTGGGCGCCGAAGTACCGGCAGGCGACGTTCGGCGCGTTCCTGACGACGCGACCCGACGCGACGAAGGCGCTCGACTTCGCCTATGCCGACGTCGAGCGCGCGTTCGCGGCATTCGTTCGCGCCGTGCCGCCGGGGACGCCGCTGATCCTGGCCGGGCACAGCCAGGGGGCGCGGCACCTGCTGCGGCTGGTTGCCGACCATGTCGCCGGGACGCCGCTCGCCGGGCGCGTCGTCGCGGTCTACGCGATCGGCTGGCCGGTCGACGCCGCCGACCTTGCGGCGATGAAGCGCTCGGGGTGCACGGCACCGACCTCGACCGGGTGCGTGCTGAGT
>CAXTQJ010000189.1:317-4130 GCA_964246245.1 uncultured Sphingomonadaceae bacterium | reverse complement strand
GATCCCGCCGCGGTCACCGATTTCCGCACCGCCGACCCCGCCAAGACCCATGCCGCCGCGGCGCTGCTGTGCGTCAATCCGCTGACCGGCACGATCGGCGGCAGCGCCCCGGCCGGGGCGAACCTCGGCTCGCTGGTGCCGGGAAAGGACGACGCCGGCGGGACGCTCGTCGCGCCCGGCGTCGGCGCGGCGTGCCGCGGCGACTATCTGTCGATCGGCGCGCCGCCGGGCGGCTTCGACCGCTATGTCCTGCCCGGCAACAACTACCACGTCTACGACTACAACCTGTTCTGGGCGAACATCCGCGCCGACGCAGAGCGACGAGTGGCGTCGTGGGCTCCTGATGATCGGGCCGATCGCCCACGGCGTTTCGGATTGATCGGCAAGGACGTGGCCGCCGCTCCCGGGGCGAGCAGCGGCCGGTGATCGTCGACCTCGCCGGCTGCCGCACCGCGCTGCCCGACGGCGGCCGGCTCGCCGGGCTCGATGTCGGGACGCGGACGATCGGCATCGCGACATGCGACGCATCGTGGAGCTTCGCCACCGCGCTGGTCACGCTGGCGCGGACGAAGTTCCTTCCCGACCTCGCCGCGCTGCGGGCGGTGCTCGACCGCGAGCGCATCGCCGGCGTCGTCGTCGGCCTGCCGCTGAGCATGGACGGCAGCGATTCGCCGCGGACCCAGTCGGTCCGCCAGTTCGTGCGATCGATCGACGGCCCGCTCGCGCGCCCGCTGTTGCTGTGGGACGAGCGCTGGTCGACGGCGGCGGTCGAGCGCGACATGATCGGGGCCGATCTCAGCCGGGCGAAGCGATACGCGCTGATCGACAAGCTCGCCGCCGCCTATATCCTGCAGGGGGCGATCGATGCGCTGGTCGCGGTCCCCCTCGCCGGCGCGGACGGCTGAGCGGGTCCCGCCGAGCCGTGCCGCGCGTGCGGCGGGCGGGCTGGTCGTTGCGCGGTCGTGCCGCTAGACCGGACGCGATGACCGCTGCCGCCCCGTTGCCCACGTCCGCCGGCATCCATCCGTTTCCGCATCGCCACCTGCTCGCGATCGCCGACCTCAGGCCGTGGGAGGTCACGTTCCTGCTCGACGAGGCCGAAACGTGGGTCGAGGTCAATCGCGGCTTGCGGAAGCACGACGATCGCCTCGCCGGGCTGACGCTGATCAACGCCTTTTTCGAGAATTCGACGCGGACGCTGCTCAGCTTCGAGATCGCCGGCAAGCGGCTGGGGGCCGATGTCGTCAACATGACCGTCGGCGCTTCGTCGGTGAAGAAGGGCGAGACGTTGCTCGACACCGCGCTGACGCTCGACGCGATGCACCCCGACGGCCTCGTCATCCGCCACGGCGAATCGGGTGCGGTCGCGCTGATCGCGGCTAAGGTCGGCTGCCCGGTGCTCAACGCCGGCGACGGGCGGCATGAGCATCCGACCCAGGCGCTCTTAGACGCGCTGACCATTCGCCGGCGCAAGGGCGGCATTGCCGGGCTCACCGTCGCGATCTGCGGCGACATCCTCCACAGCCGCGTCGCGCGGTCGAACTTCCAGCTCCTCGCCGGGCTCGGCGCCAAGGTCCGCGCGGTCGCGCCGCCGACTCTGCTCGCCCCCGACCTCGACCGGCTGGGGGTCGAGGTGTTCACCGACATGGATGCCGGGCTCGACGGGGCCGACGTGGTGATGATGCTCCGCCTCCAGCGCGAGCGGATGAGCGGGGCGTACGTGCCGTCGACGCGCGAGTATTTTCATTTCTACGGGCTGACTGCGGCGCGGCTTGCGGCAGCGCGGCCCGACGTCCTCGTCATGCATCCGGGGCCGATGAACCGCGGCGTCGAGATCGACACCGCCGTCGCCGACGACATCGCGCGCTCGGCGATCGGCGAGCAGGTCGAGATGGGCGTCGCGGTGCGGATGGCGTGCCTCGACGTGCTGACGCGCGGCCGGCGCGGGGTGGTGGGCTGGTGAGTCTCGCCCTGATCAACGCGCGGGTGATCGATCCGGCGAGCGGCCGCGACGCCCCGGGCCGCGTCGTCGTCGCCGACCGCGTCGTCGCCGGCATCGACGTCGACATCCCCGCCGACGCCGAGGTGATCGACTGCGGCGGGCGCATCGTCGCGCCGGCCCTGATCGACGCCGGGGTGTTCGCCGCCGACGCGGCCGCATGCCTCGCCGGCGGCATCGCGCGCGTCGTGCTGATGCCCGACCGCACGCCGCCGCTCGACGAGCCGGCGCTGATCGAGTTCGCCCAGCGGATCGGCAAGCCGCACGTCTGGGTCCACCCGCTGGCGGCGGCGACGCGGGGCCTCGCCGGGCGGGAGCTTGCCGAGATCGGGCTGGCGCAGGCCGCCGGCGCGGTGGGCGTTGCCACCGGCCGCGCCGCGATCGCAGACGCCGGGGTCATGTACCGGCTGCTGCAGTACGCCAGCGCGTTCGACCTCGTCGTCGTCAGCCACGCCGAGAACGCCGCGCTGACCGACGGCGCGGTGGCGACAGCGGGCGAGTACGCGACGCGCCTCGGCCTGCCCGCAGCACCGGCCTTCGCCGAAGGCATCGCCGTCGCGCGCGACCTGCGGCTGGCGGCAGCGACCGGCGCGCGGCTCCACGTCCGCCAGGTGACGACCGCCGAGGCGCTCGATCTGATCCGCGCCGCCAAGGCCGCCGGCGTCCGCGTCACCTGCGGCGTGACGCCGGCGCACTTCCTCCTCGCCGACGACGCGGTCGTCGGCTGGCGCAGCTTCGCCCGGCTGTCGCCGCCGCTGCGCCACGACGACGACCGCCGCGCCGTCGCCGCCGCGGTCGCCGACGGGACGATCGACGTCGTCGCCAGCGGTCACGACCCGCGGACGCAGGAGGATAAGCGCCTGCCGTTCGCCGACGCCGCGCCGGGGATGGTCGGGGCCGAGACGCTCCTCGCACTCGCCGGCGGCCTCGTCCGCGATCACGGCATGACATGGCCGGCGCTGCTGAAGACGATGACGGCGACGCCGGCGACGCTGTTCGGCCTGCCCGGCGGGCGGCTCGCGGCCGGCGCGCCGGCCGACCTGATGGTGTTCGATCCGGGCGCACCATGGCGGATCGACGCCGCGGCGATGGTCGCGAGCGCCGGCAACACGCCGTTCGACGGCCTGCCGGTCCAGGGTCGCGTGACGTGCACGATCAAGGGAGGCGAGGTCGCATGGCGACTGTGAGGACCGGTTGGCTCGTCGCGGCGCTTGCGCTGGGGACGCCCGTGCTAGCGAAGAAGACGCCGCCGCCCCCGCCGCCGGCACCGGCCGCGACGCCGGCACCGCCGACGATCAAGGCGGGGGTCGAGAAGTGGCGCGCGGGCGACTACCCCGCCGCCGTCGCGATCTGGCAGCCGTTCGCCGACGCCGGCGACCCCGACGCGCTGTTCAACGTGGGGCAGGCATACAAGCTCGGCCGTGGCGTCGAGGCCAACCCGGCGACGGCTCGCGATTACTACCGCAAGGCGGCGATCAAGGGCCATCTGCCGGCGCAGGCGAACCTCGGCATCGCCCTGTTCCAGGCCGGCGAGAAGCCCGAGGCGATCAAGTGGCTCAAGACCGCCGCCGACCGCGGCGAGGCGCGCGCGCAGTATGTCCTCGGCATCGCGGCGTTCAACGGCGACGGGCTGCCGCGATCGCAATCACTGGGTTACGCCTATCTGCTGCGCGCGCAGGCGAGCGGACTGCCGCAGGCGGCGAACGCGTTGACGACGATCGCCCTCGGACTGTCGGCCGCCGATCGCGCCACCGGCGAGGCGGCGGCGGCCAGCCTCGCCGCTACGATGACCAGGCCACCGAGCGCATCCTCCG
>CAXTQJ010000189.1:0-307 GCA_964246245.1 uncultured Sphingomonadaceae bacterium | reverse complement strand
GGGGGGGGGGGCCCGCCGCGCCGCGGCAACCGGCGGCCGGGCGGCGGGGGCCGCGCCGAGCGCGCCGAAGCTGATCAACGGGGTGCCGCCGCGGACGACCGTGTTCGCCTCGCCCTCGCCGATGTCCGGCAGCGCCGTGGCGACGGTCGGCGTCGGCTCGCCGCCCGTCGGACCGGCGGGTGCCGTGCGTCCGAGTGCTGCGACGGGGGTGCCGGCGGCAACCGTCGTACCGGGGCGCCCGGCCGCCGCCGCAAGTGCGTCAGGCGCGTCGCCCGGCGGGTTCGTCTCGACGACGGCGAGGCCGGCG
>CAXTQJ010000188.1:1417-5084 GCA_964246245.1 uncultured Sphingomonadaceae bacterium | reverse complement strand
CCTGTCGTCGGTCAGCTCGGGCGGGACCTCGGTCGAGACGCTTCAATTCGATCTCGGCCTGCCGCTCGACATCGCCGAGCAGGAGGTGCAGGCGGCGATCAACGCGGCGACGTCGCTGCTGCCCGCCGACCTGCCTGCGCCGCCGGTCTACGCCAAGGTCAACCCCGCCGACGCGCCGGTGCTGACGCTCGCGGTGACCAGCGCGACGCGCCCGCTGACCGCGGTCCAGAACATCGTCGACCAGCAGCTCGCCGCAAAGATCGCGCTGGGCGGCGGCGTCGGCCAGGTGACGCTGTCGGGCGGCGCGCGGCCGGCGGTCCGCATCCAGGCGAACACCCAGCTGCTCGCGAGCTACGGCATCGCGTTCGACACGCTGCGGACCGCGATCGCGGCGGCCAACGCCAACGGCGCCAAGGGCAGCTTCGACGGCGCGGCGGAGTCGTTCACCATCGACGCCAACGACCAGCTGGCGACGGCCGACGAGTACCGCGACCTGATCGTCGCCTATCGCAACGGCGCGCCGATCCACCTGCGCGACGTCGCGACCGTACTCGACGGCGCCGAGAACACGCGGTTGGGCGCGTTCGTCGGGACGACGCCGGCGATCGTCGTCGACGTCCGCCGCCAGCCCGGCGCCAACGTCATCGCCACCGTCGACGCGGTCAACGCGCTGCTGCCCGAGCTTCGCGCCGGCATCCCGGCCGACGTGACGGTGCGGACGCTCGCCGACCGGACGACGGGCATCCGCGCGAGCGTCAGCGACGTCGAGTTCGAGCTGGTCTTCGCCGTCGGCCTCGTCGTGCTGGTCATCTTCGCCTTCCTCGGCAGCTTTCCGGCGACGGTCATCGCGTCGATCGCGATGCCGATCTCGCTGATCGGCACCTGCGGGGTGATGTACCTGCTCGGCTACAGCCTCAACAACCTGACCCTGATGAGCCTGACCATCGCCACCGGCTTCGTCGTCGACGATGCGATCGTCGTCATCGAGAACATCAGCCGCCACATCGAGGAGGGGATGAAGCCGTACGCTGCCGCCGTCCAGGGCGCGGCCGAGATCGGCTTCACCATCATCAGCCTGACGGTGTCGCTGATCGCCGTCCTCATCCCGCTGCTGTTCATGGGCGACGTCGTCGGGCGGCTGTTCCGCGAGTTCGCCGTCGCGCTGGCGGTGACGATCGTCATCTCGGCGATCGTCGCGCTGACGCTGGTGCCGATGATGTCGGCGCGGCTGTTGAAGACGCATGGCAGCGAGAACCGGCTGGCGCGTCGGACGCAGGCGGTGTTCGACCGGGTCATCGCGCGCTACGACCGCGCGCTGACGTGGGTGCTCGACCACGGCGCGATGACATTGCTGGTCTTCGCCGTGACGCTCGTCGTCACCGTCCTCCTCTACATCGTCATCCCCAAGGGGCTGTTCCCGGTCCAGGACACGGGGCAGGTCGAGGCCACCGTGCGCACGGCGCAGGCGGTCGCCTACGACCGCGCCGGCACGCTGCAGAACGAGGTCGCGCAGGCGCTCAGCCGCGATCCGGCGGTCGCCAGCCTGTCGTCGTATCTCGGCGTCGACGGGGTCAACCCGACGCAGAACGAGGGGCGGCTGCTGATCAACCTCAAGGCGAAGGGCGATCGCGGCGGCAGCCTGAGCGAGGTCCTCGACCGTCTCGGTCGCCGCGCGCGGAACGTCGCGGGGACGACCGTCTGGTTCCAGCCGGTCCAGGACCTGTCGATCGACGCCGAGACCGGGCCGACGACGTACCGCGCCAGCTTGACCGGCGCGACCACCGCCGACGTGACGACGTGGTCGCAGAAGCTGACCGCGGAAATGCGCACGAGCGCCAAGCTTGGCGCGGTGGTCAACGACGTCCAGCCAGACGGCCTGTCGGCGTTCGTCGACATCGACCGCGACACCGCCTCGCGCCTCGGCATCACCGCCGACGCGGTCGACAACGCGCTCTACAATGCCTTCGGCCAGCGGATCATCTCGACGATCTTCACCCAGTCGAACCAGTACCGCGTCATCCTCGAGGCGCTGCCCGGCGAGATGCAGGGGCTGCAGGGTCTGGGCCAGCTCCAGCTCCAGTCGGCGACCGGCCGCGCGGTGCCGCTTGGCGCCATTGCCACGATCGTGCCACGGCGCGTGCCGCTGGCGATCACCCACGTCGCGCAGTACCCCGCGTCGACGATCGGCTTCGATCCCGCGCCGGGGGTCAGCCTCGGCGGCGCGGTCCAGGCGGTCAAGGACGCGGCAGCGGCGGTCGGCCTGCCGGCGACCGTCGGTCTGACCTTCCTCGGCGCGTCGGACGCGTACACCCGCAGCCTGTCGAACCAGCTGTGGCTGATCCTCGCCGCGGTCGTCACCGTCTACATCGTGCTCGGCGTGCTCTACGAGAGCTTCATCCACCCGCTGACGATCCTGTCGACGCTGCCGTCGGCCGGCATCGGCGCGCTGCTGATGCTGATCGTGACGGGCAACGACCTCGGCGTGATCGGCATCATCGGGATCGTGCTCCTCATCGGCATCGTCAAGAAGAACGCGATCATGATGATCGACTTCGCCCTCGCTGCCGAACGCGAAGCGGGAAAGCCGCCGCGCGAGGCGATCCACCAGGCCGCGCTCCTCCGCTTCCGCCCGATCCTGATGACGACGCTCGCCGCGCTGTTCGCCGCGGTGCCGCTGATGATCGGCGGCGGCGAAGGCTCCGAGCTGCGCCGTCCGCTGGGGCTGGCGATCTTCGGCGGGCTGATCGTCAGCCAGCTGCTGACGCTGTTCACGACGCCGGTGATCTACCTCGCCTTCGATCGGCTGGCCAAGCCGCGGCATCCCGTGACGACGCCGATACCCGCGGCATGAACCTCTCCGCGCCGTTCATCCGCCGGCCGATCGCGACGGTCCTGCTGACTATCGGCATCGCGCTGTCGGGCATCGCCGCGTTCTTCGTCCTGCCGGTGTCGCCGCTGCCGCAGGTCGATTTCCCGACGATCGCGATCAGCGCGAGCCTCGCCGGCGCGTCGCCGACGACGATGGCGTCGTCGGTCGCGACCCCGCTCGAACGCCGCTTGGGCACGATCGCCGACGTCAGCGAGATGACCAGTTCGTCGTCGACCGGATCGGCGCGGATCACCTTGCAGTTCAACCTCAGCCGCGACATCGACGGCGCGGCGCGCGATGTCCAGGCGGCGATCGCCGCGGCGCGCGTCGACCTGCCGGCGACGCTGCGGTCGAACCCGACCTACCGCAAGATCAACGCCGCCGACGCGCCGATCATGATCATCGCGCTGACCTCGAAGACGCGGAGCGCGTTCCAGATCTTCGACGCCGTATCGAACGTCGTCCAGCAGAAGCTCTCGCAGGTGCCCGGCGTCGGCGAGGTCCAGATCGGCGGCGGGTCGCTGCCGAGCGTCCGCGTCGACGTCAACCCGCTCGCGCTCGCCCGCCTCGGCCTCAGCCTCGAGGACGTCCGCGCGGCAATCGCGTCGACCAACCCCAACCGGCCGAAGGGGACGGTCCATGCCGGTGGCGAGAGCTTCCAGATCTACACCAGCGCGTCGCGGCGCGCGGCGAGCGACTACCGCCCGCTGATCATCGCCGTGCGGAACGGCACCGCCGTCCGCCTGACCGACGTCGCCGAGGTCACCGACGGGCCCGAGGACGCGCGCACCCTCGGGC
>CAXTQJ010000188.1:0-1407 GCA_964246245.1 uncultured Sphingomonadaceae bacterium | reverse complement strand
CGCGTCCTCGGGCTGTTCAACGGCCGGCCGGCGGTCGTCGCGGTGATCAGCCGCCAGCCCGGCGCGAACATCATCGCCGCGGTCGACGCGGTCAAGGCGCAGCTGCCGGGGCTCAAGGCCGGGCTGCCGACCGACATCGACATGGCGATCGCGTCGGACCGGACGACGACGATCCGCGCGAGCCTGCGCGACGTCGAGGTGACGCTGGCGATCGCGACGATCCTCGTCGTCATCGTCGTCAGCGTCTTCCTGCGGTCGTGGCGCGCGACCGTCGTCCCCGCCGTCGCGGTCGTCGTGTCGCTGCTCGGGACGCTGTCGGTGATGTATCTCGCCGGCTTCAGCCTCAACAATCTCAGCCTGATGGCGCTGACGGTGGCCACCGGCTTCGTCGTCGACGACGCGATCGTCGTGCTGGAAAACATCGTTCGCCACATCGAGGACGGCATGTCGCGGCGCGACGCGGCGCTGCTCGGCGCGCGCGAGGTCGGCTTCACCGTCGTGTCGATCTCGATCAGCCTCGTCGCGGTGTTCATCCCGCTGCTGTTCATGGGCGGCATCGTCGGGCGGCTGTTCCGCGAGTTCGCCGTCACCCTGTCGGCGTCGGTCCTGATCAGCCTCGTCATCTCGCTGACGACGACGCCGATGATCGCCGCGCTCCTGCTCAGGGACAAGGCCGACGAGCGCCCCGGACGGCTCGCGCGGTGGACCGAGGCCGGCTTCGACCGGGTCAACCGCGGCTATGCGACCGCGCTCGAATGGGCGCTCGACAACGCCGCGCTCGTCCTCCTCGTCCTCGTCGCGACGGTCGGCATCAACATCTACCTGTGGGCCGCGATTCCCAAGGGCTTCTTCCCCGAACAGGACACGGGGTCGCTCAACGGCGGGGTCCGGCTCGACCAGCGCGCGTCGTTCACCGCTTCGTCGACCAAGCTCCGCCAGCTGACGACGATCGTCGCGCACGACCCCGCGATCGCGACCGTCGTCGGCTTCACCGGCGGCGGCGGCAACCGCGGCGGCGGCGGTGGCTTCGCCTTCGCGACGCTGATCCCCAAGGCGCAGCGCCCCGGCGTCGGCAGCGCGGCGGTCATCGGCCGGCTGCGGCCGAAGCTGGCGCGCGTCACCGGCGCCAGCCTGTTCCTGTCGCCGGTCCAGGACGTCCGCGTGGGCGGCCGGCAGGGCAACGCGACCTACCAGTATACGCTCAACGGCGACGACCCCGTGACGCTGCCGCAGTACGCCGACCGCATGACGGCGATCCTCAAACGGTCGCCGGTCCTGACCGACGTCGACGCCGACACCCAGCAGAACGGCGTCGAGACCTTCGTCACCGTCGACCGCGACCTCGACGCGCCGCTGCGCGGGCCCCCGCACCATGTCGGCAACAGCCTCTACCTCCCCATCCGCCAC
>CAXTQJ010000187.1:0-5099 GCA_964246245.1 uncultured Sphingomonadaceae bacterium | reverse complement strand
TTGCGGCCCGGCCGCCGCCACGGCCGCCGCCGGCCGCGGGCGCGCCGGCCCGCCGCCGGCGCGGCCGCTGCACGGCGGCCCGGCGGGGGCGGGCAAGACCCACCTCGGCCGGGTGTTCGCCGCGCGGCACGGCGCGACGCTGGTCGACGACGCCGACCGCGTCGATCAGGAAATGCTGTTCCACGCGTGGAACGCCGCGACCGTCGCCATACCGGTGCTGTTCACGGCGTCGACCCTGCCGCGGCAGTGGGCGACGCTGCCCGACCTCGCGTCGCGGCTCGCGGCGACGCCGACGCTGGTCATCGAGCCGCCCGACGACGCGCTGCTCGCGCACCTGCTCGTCAAGCAATTCGCCGACCGCGGTGTCCGCGTCGGCCCCGAGGTCGTCGCGTGGCTCGTCGTCCGCATCGAGCGCAGCTTCGCCGCCGTCGCCGCGACCATCGCCGCACTCGACGCCGCGGCACTGGCGCAGGGCCGCGAGGTGACCGTGCCACTGGCGCGCGCGGCGCTCGACGGGCAGCGGGACTGGCTCGACGGTTGATCCTGCGCTAGCTTTGCCGGGTACGGGGCCGCGCACGGGGAGCGACGCATGGCGACGGGGATCAAGACCTTCCTGTGGTTCGACCGCGACGCCGAAGCCGCCGTCGCTTTCTACACGCGGCTGTTCCCGGACAGCCGGATCGACGGCGTCCACCGCGCGCCGGGCGACTATCCGGCCGGCCGTGCCGGCGACGTGCTCACTGTCGAGTTCACCCTCCGCGGTCAGCCGTTCGTCGCGATGAACGGCGGCCCCGGCCATCCGTTCACCGACGCGATCAGCCTCTCGGTCGAAACCGCCGACCAGGCCGAGACCGACCGCTACTGGGACGCGCTCGTCGCCGACGGCGGCCGCGAGATCATGTGCGGCTGGTGCCAGGACCGCTGGGGGCTGTCGTGGCAGATCACCCCGCGCGTGCTGCTGGCGGGCATGGCCGACCCCGATCCCGCGGCGGCGAAGCGGGTGTTCGACGCGATGATGGGCATGGTCAAGATCGACGTCGCCGCGATCGAGGGGGCCCGCTCAGGGAAGTGACGCGGGGCGGCGTTGCGGCCCTGTCGTGGACATGACCGAGGCACCGGCCGCCGCTGCTTCAGCAATAGGTGCCCGCACGTCACAATGGCGCCGTCAGGCACGATGGCGCACGACTGCTGGTCGACGCCAGGACAGGTAGATCTTCCACGTCGTTTGCGAGGATCAACGCACAATAGCTGGTAGTTAATGAGCTGGGTTGCGGTTGCGTCGTTCGCTCGTCGCCGTAGGATCGCCGTCGACGGTCATCGACCTGTCGCGCCCGTCGCGCTAGAACGCCGTTCATGGAACCCGCGCGCCGCTCCAGTCGGTCGACCCTGCTGCCCCCCGTCGCCGACGGCGTCGTCGACACCGAGCGCTATTTCAACCGCGAGCTGTCGTGGCTCAGCTTCAACCAGCGCGTCCTCGACGAGGCGGCGAACGAGAGCCATCCGCTGCTCGAGCGCCTGCGCTTCCTGTCGATCAGCGGCAACAACCTCGACGAGTTCTACATGGTCCGCGTCGCCGGCCTGCGCGGACAGGTCAACGCCGGGATCGAAACGCGCAGCCCCGAAGGCGCGACCCCGGCCGAGCAGCTGATCGCGATCGCCACCGCCGGCGACGTCCTGATGGCGAGCCAGCAGGCGGCGTGGGGCGACCTCGTCCGGCGGCTGGCGGGGGCGGACTTCCATGTGCTCAAGGCGCGCGACCTCGACGACGACTGCCGCCGCTGGCTCGAGCGCCACTTCCTCGACCACGTCTTTCCGGTCCTGACCCCGCAGGCGATTGACCCGGCGCATCCGTTCCCGTTCATCCCCAACAAGGGGTTCAGTCTGATCCTCGAGCTCCGCCGCCAGTCGGACGACGAGATCCTCCGCGCCCTCCTCATGCTGCCGTCGATGCTGCCGCGCTTCACCCGGCTGCCCGGCAAGAGCGCGCGCTACATCAGCCTCGAAGACACGATCCGGCTGTTCTTCGACCAGCTGTTCCCCGGCTACGAACTGCTCGGCGACGGCGCCTTCCGCGTCATCCGCGACAGCGACATCGAGGTCGAGGAGGAGGCCGAGGACCTCGTCCGCTTCTTCCAGTCGGCGATCAAGCGGCGGCGCCGCGGCGACGTCATCCGGCTGAAGATCGAGGCGGCGACCCCGCCGGGCCTCCAGGCGCTCGTCCGCGAGGCCTTGGGCGTCGGCGAGCGCGACACGACCATCGTCACCGGCATCCTCGGCATCGCCGACCTCGGCCAGCTGGTCGACGAGGACCGTCCCGACCTCAAGTTCGAGCCGTACAGCCCGCGTTTTCCCGAGCGCATCCGCGAGCACGGCGGCGACTGCTTCGCCGCGATCCGCGACAAGGACATCGTCGTTCACCACCCCTACGAGAGCTTCGAGGTGGTGCTGGCCTTCCTCAAGCAGGCGGCGCTCGACCCCGACGTCATCGCGATCAAGCAGACGCTGTACCGCGCCGGCAAGAACTCGCCGATCGTCCGCGCGCTGATCGACGCGGCCGAGGCGGGCAAGTCGGTGACGGCGGTGATCGAACTCAAGGCGCGCTTCGACGAGGAGCAGAACCTGATGTGGGCGTCGATGCTCGAACGCGCCGGCGTCCAGGTCGTCTACGGCTTCGTCGATTGGAAGACCCACGCCAAGCTGTCGATGGTCGTGCGCCGCGAAACCGGCGACGAGCTGCGCACCTACGTCCACTTCGGCACCGGCAACTATCACCCGGTGACAGCGCGGATCTACACCGACCTGTCGTTCTTCACCGCCGATCCGGTGCTGGCGCGCGACGCGGCGCAGGTGCTCAACTACATCACCGGCTATGTCCAGCCGACGCGGCTGGCCAAGCTCGGCATGTCGCCGCTGACGATGCGGCCGAAGCTGTACGGCCTGATCGACGACGAGATCGTCGCCGCGCGCGAGGGCCGTCCCGCGGCGATCTGGGCCAAGCTCAACAGCCTCGTCGACACCGGCATCATCGACAAGCTGTACGAGGCGAGCGAGGCCGGCGTCGAGATCGACCTGATCGTCCGCGGCATCTGCTGTCTGATCCCGGGGGTACCGGGGATGAGCGAGAATATCCGCGTCCGGTCGATCATCGGCCGCTTCCTCGAGCACAGCCGCATCTTCGCCTTCGCCAGCGGCCATGACCTGCCCAGCCGCGAGGCGAAGCTGTTCATCAGCTCCGCCGACTGGATGCCGCGCAACCTCGACCGCCGCGTCGAGGTACTCGTGCCGATCGAGAACCCGACGGTCCACGCGCAGGTCCTCGACCAAGTCATGCTGGCGAACCTGAAGGACACCGAGCAGTCGTGGTCGCTGGCGTCCGACGGCCTCTACACCCGGATCACCCGCGGCAGCGCGCCGGCGTTCAACCTCCACCATTATTTCATGACCAACCCGTCGTTGTCGGGACGCGGCGCGGCGCTGCGCGGCCATGAGATGGTGCCGCACCTCGCGCTCGCCGACGGCGACGATCGCGCGTCCGCCGCCGAATGAGCCTGCTGTCGTGGTCGCGGAAGGCCGCTGCCCCCGCGGGAGCGACTGCCGACGCCGCGCCCCGCGGTGCGGTCCCGTCGATCGCGCTGCCGAACGACCTCGCCGGCATCATCGACATCGGGTCGAACTCGGTCCGCCTCGTCGTCTACGCCGGGCGCAGCCGAACCCCGGCGGTGATCTTCAACGAAAAGGTCATGGCCGGCCTCGGCCGCGGCCTCGCGCAGGACGGCCGGCTGAGCGGCGGATCGATCCGCGTCGCCGTCGCCGCGCTCGCGCGCTTCGCCCTCCTCGCCCGCGACATGGGCGTCGCCGACCTCCGCACTGTCGCCACGGCAGCGGTTCGCGAGGCGCGGAACGGTCAGCGCTTCGTCGACACCGTTCGCGACGCGTGTGGCCTCGACGTCGAGGTGATCGACGGCGAGGCCGAGGCGCGCGGCGCGGCGCTCGGCGTCATCGCCGGCATTCCCGGGGCCGACGGCGTCGTCGGCGACCTCGGCGGCGGCAGCCTCGAACTCATCCGCATCGCCGGCGGCGAGGTTCACGACCGCATCTCGCTCCCCATCGGCGCGCTTCGCCTCGACGCGGTCAGGAAGCGCGGCAGCCGCGCGCTGCGACCGTTCATCGCCGCCGCGCTCGACCGCGTCGACTGGGCGGCGAAAGGCGCGGGCAAGCCGTTCTACACCGTCGGCGGGTCGTGGCGCGCGCTGACCCAGTTCCACATCTACATGGCCGACTACCCGCTGCCGGTGATCCAGCAATACACGATGACTCCGGCGACCCCGGCGCGGCTGGTCCGGTCGCTGGCGCGGGTCGAGCCGAAGACGCTGAAGGACGTCACCGCGATCTCGACCAGCCGGCTGCCGTCGCTGCCCGGCGCGGCGCTGCTTCTCGCCGCCGTCGTCGAGCGCCTCGGCAGCAGCAGCATCGTCGCCAGCGCCTAGGGCCTGCGCGAAGGGCTGCTCTACGAGCGCATGTCACCCGCGCTCCAGGCCGAAGACCCGCTCCTCGCCGCCGCCCGCGACGAGGGCGCGCGCCAGGGCCGCTTCCCCGAGCACGGCGACCTGCTGATGCGCTGGATGGACGACGTTTTCGCCGGCGAGCACAGCGCGCTGGCCGGCATCGTCGCCCGGGCAAAGGCCGGCGGCGCGGCGGCGGGATCGATCGCGCCCGAGACCCCGGCGATGCGCCGCCTGCGCCTCGCGACGTGCCTGCTCAGCGACATCGCGTGGCGCGCCCACCCCGACTTCCGCGCCGAACGCGGGCTGGATACCGCGCTCCACGGCAACTGGGTGGCGATCACGCCGGCCGAGCGCGCGATCCTGGCCGCCGCGCTCGTCGCGTGCTTCGGCGCGCTGCCGGGGACGGCGGAGGCGGCGCGCCTCGACCGCCTCGCCCCGCCCGAGGCGCTCGCCACCGCCCGCGCGTGGGGCCTCGCGCTGCGCAAGAAGTTCTGCCGCTCGTTCAACGTCGAGCTGCAAGCGGCGGCGAACGACAACGGCATCGTGCTCTCGCTCACCGAGCAGCACGCGTTTCCACTCGACGTGGTCTTCGAG
>CAXTQJ010000186.1:0-5237 GCA_964246245.1 uncultured Sphingomonadaceae bacterium | reverse complement strand
CCCCCGCCCCCCGCATCGGCATGGTCTCGCTCGGCTGCCCCAAGGCGCTAGTCGATTCCGAGCGCATCCTCAGCCGGCTGCGCGCCGACGGCTATCGGATGTCGCCCGACTACGCCGGGGCCGACGTCGTGCTGGTCAACACCTGCGGCTTCCTCGATTCGGCCAAGGCCGAGAGCCTCGCCGCGATCGGCGAGGCGGTCGCGGCCAACGGGCGGGTCATCGTCACCGGCTGCCTCGGCCCCCCGGCCGCGCTGATCCGCGCCGCGCCCCCCAACGTCCTCGCGGTGACCGGGCCGCAGCAGTACGATGCTGTCGTCGGCGCGGTCCACGCCGCCGCGCCGCCGGTGCCGTCGCCGTACGTCGACGTGGCCCCGGTCAAGCTGACCCCACCGCACTACAGCTACCTGAAGATTTCCGAGGGGTGCAACCACCGCTGCCGCTTCTGCATCATCCCGGCGCTGCGCGGCGACCTCGTCAGCCGGCCGGCGGCGGCGATCCTCCGCGAGGCCGAGCAGCTCGTCGCGCGCGGCACGAAGGAGCTGCTCGTCGTCAGCCAGGACACGTCGGCTTATGGCGTCGACCTCCGCCACGCGACCTCGACGCTCGGCGGCCGGACGCTGCGCGCGCACATCACCGACCTCGCCCGCACCCTCGGCGAGACGGGGGCGTGGGTTCGCCTTCATTATGTGTATCCCTATCCGCACGTCGACGCGCTGATGCCGCTGATGGCCGCGGGCGCGGTCCTGCCCTACCTCGACATCCCGTTCCAGCACGCGAGCCCCAACGTCCTCCGCGCGATGGCGCGGCCGGCGAACGAGGCGAAGGTGCTCGACCGGATCGCGGCGTGGCGCGACCAGGTCCCCGATCTCGCGCTGCGGTCGACCTTCATCGTCGGCTTCCCCGGCGAGACCGAGGCCGACTTCCAGTACCTGCTCGACTGGCTGGGGCACGCGCAGATCGACCGCGCCGGCGCGTTCAAGTACGAGGCCGTCGCCGGCGCGGCGGCGAACGATCTGCCCGGTGCGGTTCCCGAAGACGTCAAGGACGAGCGCTGGCACCGCTTCATGGCGGCGCAGGCGACGATCAGCGCGGCGCGGCTCGCGGCGAAGGTCGGTCGCACCCTCGACGTGCTGATCGACGCGGTCGACGCCGGCGGCGGCGCCAGCGGCCGGTCGAAGTACGACGCCCCCGAGATCGACGGCGAGGTCCACCTCCGCGATGCGGGCGGCGTCGCAGTCGGCGACATCGTCCAAGTGGTCATCGAGGACGCCGACGACGTCGACCTGTTCGGCGTGCCGGCGTGAACCCCGATTATCGTGACGGCGAGGTGGCGCGCGTGGCCTCACGCATCGCCCGCTGCCGGCGGCTGTACCACCACGTCCACAGGCTGAGCGCGCCGAGCACGGCGTAGCCCGCGATCGGATTGACGATCAGGTATTCGCGGATCGTCAGGGTGAAGACGAGCGCCGCGCCGATCGCGACGTCGACGATGAGGCCGAGGCCCCAGACCAAGGTCATCGTCGTCATCGAGCGGCGGAACCGCGGATCGTTGCGCAGTCCCGCCATGCGCTCGGCCTCCGCCGTGCCCGCGGCCGACCCGCGTCGCGCCATCCCGGCGCGGGCGAGCTCGTAGATCAGCGGCCGGCCGACCGCCGCCGAGACGAGAAAGGCGACGCCGACGACGCCCGTGACGAGTTTCTCGCGAAGCTGGAGCATCCGCGCGCCGCCGCCGCCGAAGAAGGCGAGCAGCGACAGGACGATGCCGGCAAGGACGAGCAGCGACAGCGCATCGAGGCGGCGATGGCGGACGAACTCGACGATGCTCCACACGATCGGCGGCAGCGACGAAGCGAGGAGCGCGCGGACGTCGCCATAGCGCGGCGCGGCGACGGTGTAGATGATGTACGGCACGGCGAAGTTGACGCCGATGTCGACGGCGACGGCGGGGCCGCGGGTGCGGAGCAGGTGACGGATGCGGGCGGCTTCGACCATACCCGTTGGTCGTCGGATCCCGACCCGCGCGCAAGCCCGGCGGTCGACGGCCAATTCGCCGGTCGCCCGCCGGCCGGAGCCTGATTACGCTGGACCCGTGGCCGACGCTTATGCCCAGATGCGCGCGAACTTCGCGGCGCAGTTCGACGACGAGGATGGGCGGCTCGTGTTCCGCGCCAACGGCTCGGGACCGGCGATCCCGGTCAGTGCCGTCGAACGCGACTCGTTCGTCGCGGACTATGACCGGTTCCTGTCGCGATGGCGGTGGCGGATGATCATGTGGCTGGTCGCCGGACTCGTCGTCGCCGGGGCTGCGCTTTTCCTGCTCGACCTGCTCGACGGGGCGGCGCTCTACATCGGCATCGCCGCCGGGACCGCGCCGGCGATGATCATCTGGCTCCGCGCGGCGAAGCGCGCACGGAGCGTACCGCATTACGTCCTTGCGGACCGAGCGACCGTCGCTCCGGCGCTCGCGAAGGACGTCGCTCGTGGCAAGGCGCTGCGCGCACTGCCGTGGCCGTCGCTGGCGCTGCTCCCCGCCTATGCCGGCTTCATGCTGTGGCGCTATGACGTCTGGTTGTCGCCATTCGTGTCCGACCACCTGTTCTGGACAGTGCTGGCGGCGGCGATGGTCGTCGTTTGCGCGGTGCAGGCGTGGCGCAAGTGGCGGGTCGAGCGCGGCGGCTGAGCCGCTTTTCGCTGTCCTACAGCCCCCGTGGCGCGATAACGTCGGCGGATGATCCCTCGCCCAACCCTGCCGGCTGCCATCAATCTTAACCGCAGCGGTTTCGGCCGGATTTCGCCGCAGAGGGAGGCCGCCCTCGCCGCGACGTCGCCTTCATCAACTTCCGCGCCGCAAGGTGCCGGAGCGGTTCGGCGATGACCGACTTCACCGCGCTCGTCGCCGCCGACACCGGCCAGCCGGCGCGAGCGCTGACGGTCGTCACCGCCGACGGCTTCGCCGCGTGGTACGACACTGTCGGAGCGCGTGGCCGCGCGGCGGTCGCCGCGGCGCGATGCGGCGGCAAGGCGGACGAGGTCGCGGTCGTCCCCGGCGAGGTGCCCGGCGAATGGGCGGCGCTGGTCGGCGTCGGCGCGGTGGTCGACCGGTGGAGCCTCGCCGCGGCGGCGGAGAAGCTGCCGCCGGGGACGTACCGGCTCGACGGGGGCGATCCCGGCGATGCGCTCCACGGCTGGCTGATGGCGCAACACCGGTTCGACCGCTACCGGTCGGAGCCGGCGGCAAGCGGGGTGCGCACCCTCGTCGTCGCCGACGCCGCGACGATCGCACCGGCCCTCGCGCTCGCCGGTGCGACCGCGCTCGTCCGCGACCTCGTCGACACGCCCGCCGGCGACCTCGATCCGGCTGTGCTTGCCGCCGCGATTGTCGTCGAGGGCGAGGCGTTCGGCGCGACGACGACGGTCATCGCCGACGACGCGCTCGCCGCCGGTTTCCCCGCGATCGCCGCCGTCGGCCGCGCCGCCGCCGCCGCGCCGCGGCTGGTCGATCTGACCTGGGGCGATCCGTCGCACCCGAGCGTGACGCTCGTCGGCAAGGGGGTGACGTTCGATTCGGGTGGCCTCGACATCAAGCCGGCGTCGGGGATGCGGCTGATGAAGAAGGACATGGGCGGCGCAGCGGTCGCGCTCGGCGTCGCGCGGCTGGTCATGGGCGCGAACCTGCCCGTGCGGCTGCGGCTGCTCGTTCCCGCGGTCGAGAATGCGATTGCGGGCAACGCCTTCCGTCCCGGCGACGTTCTCCGCACCCGCGCCGGGGTCACGGTCGAAGTCGGCAACACCGACGCCGAGGGGCGGCTGATCCTGTGCGACGCGCTTGCTTATGCCCAGGAGGAAAGGCCCGACCTGCTTCTCGACTTCGCGACGCTGACCGGGGCGGCGCGGGTCGCGCTCGGCCCCGACCTGCCGGCGCTCTACAGCCACGATGACGCGCTCGCCGCGGCCCTCGTCGCGGCGGGGACGGCGGCCGGCGACCCGCTGTGGCGGATGCCGCTGTGGGCGCCTTATGCCGACATGCTCAAGTCGGCGATCGCCGACATCGACAATGCCGGCGACGGCGGCTTCGCCGGGTCGATCACCGCGGCACTGTTCCTCGACCGTTTCGTCATGCCGGGTCAGGCGTGGGCGCACCTCGACCTGTTCGCGTGGAACCCGGCGGCCCGTTCCGGTCGGCCGAAGGGCGGGGCGGCGACCGGGCTGGCCGCGACATGGAGCTATCTGCGGGCGCGGTTCGGCCGCCCGGCCGGATTCATATCCGGCATGAAACAAGTGGCGGGGTCGAACAGTTAATTCCGCGAACGACGTCCCGTCCGGGTCCACGGCGGAACGATCGTAAGGAAGTGTTATGAGTGCTGCCGCCGCTGTTGCTGCCGCCCCTGCCATCGGTCGACCGCTGTCGTCGTGGATGGGGACGCTGATCGACTACGTCCAGTCGGCGCGTCCCGACCTGACCAACCGCCAGATGGCGTTGCTGATGGTCGTGTACCTGTTGCCCGGGCCCCACACCGTCCGTGGCCTTGCCGCGCGGCTGCGCGTGTCGAAGCCGGTGGTGACGCGAGCGCTGAACACGCTGGGCGCGCTCGGCTATCTCCGCCGGCAGAAGGACGACGCCGACCTGAGGAACATTTTCATCGAGCAGACGCCGCAGGGCCTTGCCTTCCTCGAGGAGTTCGCCGAACTGATCGAGCGCACCGAGGGGCAGGGCGATCAGCGTGAACGACGGCGGACGGCCCACTAGCGAGCCGGTAGCGGCACGCCGGCTGCCGACACCCCGCCGGGGTCATTTGACGGGGCCGACCCGGCGTCTCGACCGCCGGATCAACGCCTTCCGCGACGATCTCGCCGACGCCGCGCTCGCCGGGATCGTCACCGCACCGCGCTATGCCGAGGGGGTCTATCGCCGCTGCCTCGTGCCCGCGGCGGCACTGCGTCGCGCGCCCGATGACGACGCTACGGCGACCAGCGAGCTGCTGTTCGGCGAGATGTTCATCGTCTTCGACCTCGTCGGCAGCGCGGCCGACGGCTGGGCGTGGGGGCAATGTCTCCACGACCGCTACATCGGCTGGATCCGGCAGGCTACGCTCGGTCCGGCGGGATCGGCGCTGGTGTCGCACTGGATCGCCGTGCCGCAAGCCGCGGTGTTCGCCGCCGCCGACATCAAGTCGCGCGTCGTTGCCACCCTGCCGCTCGGCGCGCTGGAGGAGGTGGGGCCCCGGGTGATCCGCGAG
>CAXTQJ010000185.1:0-5294 GCA_964246245.1 uncultured Sphingomonadaceae bacterium | reverse complement strand
CGCCGCGGCGAAGGATGGTTGGTGCGACGGCGATGCTCTCGACGTTGTTGACCGTCGTCGGGTTGCCGTAGAGGCCGGCGCCGGCGGGAAACGGCGGCTTCAGGCGCGGCTGGCCCTTCTTGCCCTCGAGGCTCTCGAGCATCGCGGTCTCTTCGCCGCAGATGTACGCGCCGGCACCGCGATGGACCACGACGTCGAAGTCGTAGCCGCTGCCGGCCGCGTTCTTGCCCAGCAAGCCGGCGGCGTAGGCCTCGCGGACGGCGGCGAACAGGACCTCCGCCTCGCGGATGTACTCGCCGCGGATGTAGATGTACGCGGCGGCCGCGCGCATCGCGAAGCCGGCGACGAGCGCGCCTTCGAGGAGCTTGTGCGGATCATGGCGGATGATCTCGCGGTCCTTGCAGCTCCCCGGCTCGGATTCGTCGGCGTTGATGACGAGGGTGCTCGGCCGGCCGGGCTTGGGCTCCTTGGGCATGAAACTCCACTTCATCCCCGTCGGGAACCCCGCCCCGCCGCGGCCGCGCAGGCCCGACGCCTTGATCACGTCGATGACCGCGTCGGGACCGCCGGCCATCAGCGCGGCGGTATCGGCCCAGTCGCCGCGCTTGCGGGCGGCCTCCAGGTTCCACGGCTGGAAGCCGTAGAGATTGGTGAAGATGCGGTCCTTGTCGTCAAGCACCGACCATCTCCCTCAGCGTCGTCGGGCCGCCCTCGGGGCAGCTCGCCGTGCGGCCGATCGCGCTGCCCGGCTTCGGCGTCTCGCCACGCGCCAGTGCGTCGAGGATGCCGGTCATGCTGTCGTAGGTCAGGTCCTCGTAGTTGTCGTCGTTGATCTGGACCATCGGCGCATTGGCGCAGGCGCCGAGGCACTCGACCTCGGTCAGGGTGAACAGCCCGTCGGCGGTGGTCCCGCCGTGATCGATCAGGCCCTTGTCACGGCACGCGCGGAGCAGGTCGCCCGACCCGCGCAGCAGGCACGGCGTCGTCCCGCACACCTGGACGTGGAAGCGTCCGACCGGCTTCAGGTTGTACATCGAATAGAAGGTCGCGACTTCGTAGGCGCGCATGTAGGGCATGCCGATCTGGCCGGCGACGAACTCGATGACCGGGATCGGCAGCCACGCCGAGCCGGTCGCCGCCGCCATCTGGTCCTGAGCCAGCCAGAGGAGTGGCATGATCGCCGACGCCTGCCGTCCGGCGGGATAGCGGGCGAGGATCGCCTTTGCCTCCTCGACATTGGCGTCGGTCCACGCAAAGTCGGCGAAGGCGCGCGGATGCGATGCGTCGCGGCGCGCGTCGTGGGTGGTGTTGTAGGTTGCGGTTGTCACCGAACACCACTCGCGTCGTCGTTCCAACGAACCGGCATCACCTTCTTGAAGGAAACAGGCTGACCGTCCACATCATGCGGCTGAAATCTGAAACGCCGCATCGCCAAGCTGCATGCTTGTTCATCGCGCTTCGAAATACCGCTCGTCGTCCGAACACGACACTCAGAGACGCGGCCCGCCGTGTTGACGCTAACTTCGATGAGCGTTGTCGGTAAATTCGCGTTGCGGTCCATCGCTGGTAAGGCCGCTTGTGTCGTCAACACCGCCAAAACGCCGATCGGAAGGCCTGTCACCGATCCACCTCCCCGAACACGATATCTAACGACCCCAGCACCGCCGGCGCATCGGCCAGCATGTGGCCCTTGCACAGGAAGTCCATCGCCTGGAGGTGGCTGAAGCCCGTCGCGCGGATGTGGCAGCGGTACGGCTTGTTGGTGCCGTCGGCGATCAGAAAGATGCCGAACTCGCCCTTGGGACTCTCGGTCGCGACATAGACCTCGCCGGCGGGGACGTGAAAGCCTTCGGTGTAGAGCTTGAAGTGGTGGATCAGCGCTTCCATCGACCGCTTCATCTCGCCACGCTGCGGCGGCACGACCTTGCGGTCGAGGCTCGCGTGGCGGCCGGCGGGCATCTGCGCGACGCACTGCTTGATGATGCGGATCGACTGACGCATCTCGTCCATGCGAACCATGAACCGGTCGTAGCAGTCGCCGTGGTGGCCGACGATGACGTCGAATTCCATCCGGTCGTAGACCTCGTACGGCTGGCTCCGCCGCAGGTCCCATGCGACCCCGCTCGCGCGGAGGCACGGCCCGCTGAACCCCCACGCGACCGCGTCGGCCTTGCTGATCGTGCCGATGTCGACGTTGCGCTGCTTGAAGATGCGGTTGTCGGCGACGAGACCCTGCATGTCGTCGAGGTGGCGCTCGTACTGGTTCGCCCAGTCGCCGATGTCGCCGAGCAGCCCGTCGGGCAGGTCCTGATGCACCCCGCCCGGACGGAAGTAGGCGGCGTGGAAGCGCGCCCCCGACGCGCGTTCGTAGAAGCCGAGCAGCTTCTCGCGCTCCTCGAACAGCCACAGGATCGGCGTCATCGCGCCGACGTCCATCGCGTGGCTGGTGACGTTGAGGATGTGGTTGAGGACGCGGGTGATCTCGGCGAACATCACGCGGATATACTGCGCGCGCTCGGGCACCTCGATGTTCGCCAGCTTCTCGATGGCGAGGACGTAGCTGTGCTCCATGCACATCGGGCTGACGTAGTCGAGCCGGTCCATGTACGGCAGCGCCTGGAGGTAGGTCTTCGCCTCGCACAGCTTTTCGGTGCCGCGGTGGAGCAGGCCGATGTGCGGATCGCAGCGCTCGATGATCTCGCCGTCGAGCTCCATCACCAGCCGGAGCACGCCGTGCGCCGCCGGATGCTGCGGCCCGAAGTTGATCATGTAGTTGGCGGAATCGTTCGACGTCGGATCGCGATCGAGCAGCGGCGCGATCGTCGCGGCGTGGGGCCGCGCGCGCGCCAGTTCTGCACCGGGCATCGGCGAGGTGGTGCCGGCGATGTCGAGGTCGGGGGCGGTGGATTGTTCAACCATGATGCACACTCGGGCTGGCGGGCGAGTGGTCGGCGAACCGCCTCCCCTCCCCTTCAGGGGAGGGGCGAGAGGCGGCGCGACGCGCCGACCCGGGGGTGGGGACTGAACAAGCGGCCGCGGCGGCTCGCCCACCCCGCACCCCCGGGCCGCGCGTGCCCCGCCGCTCTAGCTCCACCCCTGAAGGGGCGGGGCACCAGCGCACCCCCTCACCCATCGGGCTTTGCCTTGCTGTCGACGGCGGGGTGCTTGTCGGCGGTCGATACCGGATCGACCTGCTTCGGCGCGGCCGCCATCGGCGGCGGCGGCGTGGCGGCCTTCTCGTCGCCGGGGAGGACGTAGTCGGTCCCCTCCCACGGCGACAGGAAGTCGAAATTGCGGAAATCCTGCGCGAGGCTGACGGGTTCGTAGACGACGCGCTTGTGCTCCTCGCTGTAGCGCAGCTCGACGTAGCCGGTCAGCGGGAAGTCCTTGCGGAACGGGTGGCCCTGAAAGCCGTAGTCGGTCAGGATGCGGCGCAGATCGGGGTTGCCGTCGAAGCGAACGCCGTAGCAGTCCCACACCTCGCGCTCGAACCAGCCGGCGACGGGGTAGACGCCGGTCAGCGACGGCACGGCGAGGACCTCGTCGGTGTGGAGCTTGATCCGGATGCGGCGGTTCTTCGTCAGGCTCAGCAGGTGGTAGTTGACGTCGAAGCGGCACGGCCGCGTCGGCCAGTCGGCCCCGCTGAGGTCCATCAGCTGGTCGTAGGCGAGGTCGGGATCGTCGCGCAGCCCGGTGACGACGTCAACGATCGCGTCGCGGACGATGAGCACGGTCAGCTCGCCGCAGTGCTCGGTCAGCCCGAGCACCGCCGAGCCAAACAGCGCCTCAACGCGCGATGCGACGCCGTCGTCGGGCTTGGTCCGTGGCCAGTGCGCGGCGGGGCCGCTCACCGGTCGAAGCTCCCCGTCCGCCGGATCTTCCGCTGCAGCGCGAGGATGCCGTACAGCAGCGCCTCCGCCGTCGGCGGGCAGCCGGGGACGTAGATGTCGACCGGCACGATCCGGTCGCAGCCGCGCACGACGCTGTAGCTGTAGTGATAATAGCCGCCGCCGTTGGCGCAGCTGCCCATCGAGATGACGTAGCGCGGCTCGGGCATCTGGTCGTAGACCCGCCGCAGCGCCGGCGCCATCTTGTTGCACAGCGTGCCGGCGACGATCATCACGTCGGACTGGCGCGGGCTCGCGCGCGGGGCGAAGCCGAAGCGTTCGGCGTCGTACTTCGGCATCGACGTGTGCATCATCTCGACCGCGCAGCACGCGAGGCCGAAGGTCATCCACCACATGCTGCCGGTGCGTGCCCAGTTAAACAGCTCCTCGGTCGAGGTGACGAGGAAGCCCTTGTTCGACATCTCGGCGTCGACGTCGGCGAGGAAGCCGTCGCGCAGCCCGGCGGGGACGGTCAGCGCCGACACGTTGCCGTCGCCGAGCGCGCGCGCCTGCTGGTCTTCGGTCAGAAGTGCGGTGGTGTCGGTCATTCCCAATCCAGTGCGCCGGCTTTCCACGCGTAGATGAGGCCGATCGCGAGCTCCGCAAGGAACTGCATCATCGCGCCCCACCCCGCGACGCCGGTCCAGTGGAGCGACACCGCCCACGGGAACAGGTACGCCGCCTCGAGATCGAAGACGATGAACAGGATCGAGACGAGGTAGAAGCGGACGTCGAACTGCGCGCGGCTGTCACTGAACGCGGGGAAACCGCTTTCGTACTCGCTCAGCTTGTTGGCGTCGGGGCGCGACGTGCCGGTCAGCTTCGACACCAGCACCGGCGCGCCGACGAAGATCAGCGAGAAGGCAATGCCGACGCCGACGAACAGCAGGATCGGCAGGTATTGGTACGCGACATCGGGCATGGCCGCCGGGACGGCGAGCGATGGAGCGAGCGACTGGGTCACGGATCTGCCTCAGCGGGTTCGCTTCAGCGTTTAGGCCGTGGGGGTACGGCGCGCAAGCATGGTGCGGTGCGGCATGAACGGCCGGTGCGCGGCGCGCGCCGCCGTTTCCCACCGGGGCGGCTTCCGCGCCACGCCGCGGGGCCCACCGCGATCCGCCGCGCGGTCGACCGTTCGCGACCGGCCCGCAGCCGGGCGGCCGCCGCGGAAAGGTCACTCATTTCAACGCGGTGGCCCCCAACCGGGCGCGCGTGTTGTGAATCCGGTCGTTCCCCGCGACGATTTCGGCGCGGTCGAACATCCGCTCGCCGCCGCGGAAGTCGGAGACGAACCCACCGGCCTCGCGGACGAGGAGGATGCCGGCGACGACGTCCCACGGCGCAAGCCCCGCTTCCCAGAAGCCGTCGAACCGCCCCGCCGCGACCCAGGCCAGGTCCAACGCAGCG
>CAXTQJ010000184.1:1965-5309 GCA_964246245.1 uncultured Sphingomonadaceae bacterium | reverse complement strand
GTCGCGCCGAGCGCGGTCCGGTCGAGCTTCAGCCACCGGGGAGCACACCACGCCGGCAGCCGCCGGTCGCTGACGACGACATCGGCCGCCGCGCACGCCGGACCGAACGTCGGCCGGCCGATCCGGTCCTTCGACAGCGTGGCGAGCAGGCGCAGACTGGTCGGCCCGGTCCCGACCCGCGCGACGCAGGCGTCGACGGTGCAGTCGCCCGCCGGCAAGTCGGCAATCGCAGCATCGGCGGTCGACGCCGTCACCCCGCCCCACACGTCGCGGAGGTAGTCGCCGGTCCGTTCGCGCAGCAGCGCCAGCCGCGGTCCTTCGTCGTCGTAGGCGTCGAGCAGGATCGCGACGTGGTGCCCGTCGGCCGACACGAGCAAGTCGGGCGGCCACGCGGTCAGCGCCAGCGTCGCCCCGATGACGATCGGCACGACGCCGAGCCAGCGCGGCCGCCCCTGCCAGATGAACAGCCACAGTCCGCCGCCGACGAGGCAGGCGTAGGCCCCCACCGGCATCAGCCCGAGCTTGACCACCGATCCCGGCCACGCCGCGACGGTATCCGCCCACCAGATCAGCGCGTCCATCGACTTGCCGAGCAGCCACCACAGCGGGTGCGCCAGCCCGGTCGGGTCGGCGAGCAGTGCGACGACGAGGAGCGGCATGATGGCGAACTCGGTCCAGGGGATCGCGAGCAGGTTGGCAACGACGCCGTAGGCCCCGGTCGAGTTGAAGTGGAACAGCGCCGTCGCCGACAGCAGCGCCTCGGCGATCACTCCGGTGACTAGAAGCCCGGCGAGGTGCATCGCCGTCCGCGCCAGCCACGACGCATTGGTTCGCGGCCGCAGCAGCCACCGGCCCAGCCGCGAGTTGAACAGTGCGACCAGGCCGGTGACGGCGGCGAAGGTCAGCTGGAAGCTGGGGCCGAGCAGCGCTTCGGGGCGGACCGCCATGATGACGAAGCCTCCCGCCGCCAGGAGGCGCAGCGACAGCGCCTCGCGGCCCAGGATGACGCCGATGAGGACGATGACGGTGCCGATACACGTGCGGACGGTCGGCACCTGCGCCCCGGCGAGGATGGTGTAGGCGATGCCGGTCGCCGCCGCCGCGCTCGCCGCGATCGCCTTGACCGGCCAGCGCAGCGCGATCCACGGCGACAGGCACAGCAGCGCGCGGGTCAGCCACATCGTCCCGCCGACGACGATCGCGATGTGGACGCCTGAGATCGACAGCAGGTGCGCCATCCCCGACCAGCGCATCGCGAGGTTGGTACCGGTCGAGATCTGGCCCTGGTCGCCGGTGACGAACGCCGCCGAGATCGCACCGGCGTCGCCCGGCACCTGCGCCTCGATCCGCCGGGTCAGCCGCGCGCGGGCGTCGTCGAGCATGTCCTCGATCCCCGCCGGCGGGCGCGCCGGCCGGTCGACCGTCGCCGTCCCCAGCGGATAGCCGGTCGCGCCGATCTGGGCGAACCACAAGGTCCGCGCAAAGTCGTAGCCGCCGGGGAAGCTGGGCCCCTGCGGCGACAGGAGCATCGCGCGTAGCTTGACGTGCGCTCCCGGCGACAGCCCGGCAGGGACGGCGCTCGGCTTGAGGCTGAGGCGGACGTGCGGCGGCAGGCCGGGGTCGTCGGGGGCGATCTGGAAGCGGACCTGCCCGCGCCCGGTCCGCACCTCGACCGCCTCGACGGTGCCCGCGACCTCGCCTTCGAAGCGGTCGCGCAGGACCGGCGACGCGACATCGTTCGACCGGTATGCCGCGATGCCGACACCGAGCGCAACGAGGACGCCACCCCAGACCAGCATCCGTCCGCCAATGCCGCCAACGGCGATGCCGGTCGCCGTGAGCGCTCCCGCGACGGCGACCGCCGCCCAGCGCTCGCCGGCCCACGGCAGCATGAAGTAGAGGACGATGCCGAGCCCGAACGCCGCCGGCGACCAGAGGGGCACCTGCGCCCGCTCGGCGGCGAGCCAGTCCTCGATCGCCGCCGCCGCCCCGCGCCACCACGTCGCCCGCAGCGCGGCAGGGAACGGCGCGTCAGCGACCGCTGCCATCGGCCTCCGTCAGCGCCGCACGCGCGCTGCTCGCGCCGGTTCGCCATCCCGAGATGATCGTGCAGAGTATCGCCAGTAGCAGCGTACCGAAAACGATACTGGCGGCATCGCGCAAGGCGTGACCAGTCAACGAGCCGACCAGATGCACCAGTCGGGGCGACAGGCGCACACCGAAGATCAGAAGCATGACGCTCGCATTCAGGAGGAGAAGAAGCAATGGGATCAGCGCAAGTGCGTCAACAACCCGTCTCCGTCGCTGCGCGGGGGGCGACATCGGCTGCGACGGTTCGAAGATCGCGGGCCGCCGCAGCTGCACTCGGCTGGCAGGACGTCCGTCGCCTATGCTAGACACCGCGCGCCTCCCTGCCCAGCCGGACCATAGCATATGGGCGCAACGCCCCCTAACACCGCAGTTGTCACCCGCTTCGCCCCCTCGCCGACCGGGTTCCTCCACATTGGTGGAGCGCGGACGGCGCTGTTCAACCTGCTGTTCGCCCGGCACCACGGCGGCACGTTCCTGCTGCGCATCGAGGACACCGATTGCGCGCGGTCGACGCAGGCGGCGGTCGACGCGATCCTCGACGGAATGCGCTGGCTGACGCTCGACTGGGACGGCGAACCGGTGATGCAGTTCGCGCGGAGCGCGCGCCACGCCGAGGTCGCGCACGGTCTCCTCGCGGCCGGCTGCGCGTACAAGTGCTTCGCGACCGCCGACGAGCTGGAGGCGATGCGCGCCGCCCAGCGCGCGGCGAAGGTGCCGCTGCGCTACGATGGCCGGTGGCGCGACCGCGATCCGGGCGATGGCGGCGACGCGCCGTACGTCGTTCGCTTCCGCGCGCCACGCGGGGGCACGACGACGATCGCCGACGCCGTCCAGGGCAACGTCACCGTCGCCGACGACGAACTCGACGACATGGTCCTGCTCCGCTCCGACGGGTCGCCGACGTATATGCTGGCCGTCGTCGTCGACGACCACGACATGGGCGTGACGCACGTCATTCGGGGCGACGACCATCTCAACAACGCCTTCCGCCAGCTGGCGTTGATCAAAGCACTGGGTTGGACCGAGCCGGCCTATGCGCATATCCCGCTGATCCACGGGGCGGACGGGGCCAAGCTGTCGAAGCGCCACGGCGCGCTCGGCGTCGACGCGTATCGCGATGACCTCGGAATGCTGCCCGAGGCGGTCGACAACTACCTGCTGAAGGTTTTTTTTGTGAAGGGGGACGACGAGTTCTTCACCCGCGATCAGGCGGTCGAATGGTTCGACCTCGCCGGCATCGGCCGCGGGCCGGC
>CAXTQJ010000184.1:0-1955 GCA_964246245.1 uncultured Sphingomonadaceae bacterium | reverse complement strand
CTCGGAATGCGGCCCGAGGCGGGCGACAACTACCTGCTGAAGCTCGGGTGGGGCCACGGCGACGACGAGTTCATCACCGCGATCAGGCGGTCGAATGGTTCGACCTCGCCGGCATCGGCCGCGGGCCGGCGCGGTTCGACCTCGCCAAGCTGACCCATGTCAATGCGCATTATCTTCGCCTGGCCGACGACGCCCGGCTCGTCGACCTGATCTCGCCGCGGGTCGAACGATTGCTCGCTCGGCCGCTGACCGAGGCCGATCTCGCCCTGCTGCAACGCGGCATGAGCGACCTTAAGGTGCGCGCGACCGACCTCGACGGTCTCGCCGCGTCCTCCCTGTTCTACCTCCGCTCCCGCCCGATCGCGATGGACGCAGGTGCACAAAAGCTGCTAGGCGGCCTAGGCGCTGGCGTTCTCATCGCCAGCGTTCGTACGGCGCTTGCTGCGGTCACTTGGGAGGTGGCTGGCATCGAGGCGGCGGTGCGCGGCGTCGCCGAGGCGGCGGGGGTCAAGCTCGGCAAGGTCGCGCAGCCGCTGCGCGCGGCGGTGACGGGGGCGGCGACCTCGCCGGGGTTGTTCGAGGTATTGGAGCTGCTTGGGCGCGACGAGGCGCTCGGCCGGATCGACGACGTACTTTCCAGGGAGCCCGTGGCATGACCGAAGCAGCCCACCTCAGCGTCGACGGCAAGGACGGCGATTATCCGGTACTCGCCGGCACCGTCGGGCCCGAGGTGATCGACATCCGCAAGCTCTACGGCGCGACCGGCCGCTTCACCTATGACCCCGGCTTCACCAGCACGGCGGCGTGCGAATCGAAGATCACCTACATCGACGGCGACGCTGGCGTCCTCCTCTATCGCGGTTACCCGATCGACCAGCTCGCCGAGCAGTCGACCTTCCTCGAGGTCGCCCACCTGCTCCTCAACGGGAACCTGCCGAGCGCCGCCGAGCACGCCGACTTCTCACGCAACATCACGCGCCACACGATGATCCACGAACAGCTGGCGACCTTCTACCGCGGCTTCCGGCGCGACGCGCACCCGATGGCGATCATGTGCGGCATCGTCGGCGCGATGGCAGCGTTCTACCACGATTCGACTGACATCCACGATGCCCACCAGCGCGTCATCGCCAGCCACCGGCTGATCGCCAAGATGCCGACGCTCGCGGCGATGGCGTACAAATATTCGATCGGACAGCCGTTCCTGTATCCCGACAACTCGCTCAGCTTCTCGGCCAACTTCCTGCGGATGACTTTCGGCGTCCCGGCCGAGCCGTACATCGTCGATCCCGTCGTCGAGGACGCGATGGAGAAGCTGCTGATTCTCCAGGCCGACCACGAGCAGAACGCGTCGACCTCGACCGTTCGCCTCGCTGGGTCGTCGGGGGCCAATCCATTCGCGTGCATCTCGGCGGGCATCGCGTGCCTGTGGGGGCCGGCGCACGGTGGCGCGAACGAGGCGGCGCTGAACATGCTGCGCGAGATCGGCACGCCGGACCGCATTCCGGAATTCATTGCCCGCGCCAAGGACAAGGACGATCCGTTCCGCCTGATGGGCTTCGGCCACCGCGTCTACAAGAACTACGACCCCCGCGCGAAGGTAATGGCAAAGGTCGCCAAGCAGGTGCTCGACCAGTTAGGCATCGCCGACCCGATCTTCGACGTCGCGCGCGAGCTCGAGCAGATCGCGCTCAATGACCCCTACTTCATCGACAAGAAGCTGTACCCCAATGTCGACTTCTATTCGGGCGTCGTCATGTCGGCGATCGGCTTTCCGACGTCGATGTTCACCGTGCTGTTCGCGATCTCGCGGACGGTCGGCTGGATCGCACAGTGGACCGAAATGATGGAAGACCCCGAACAGAAGATCGGGCGTCCGCGCCAGCTTTACACCGGGGCGACGCGCCGCGATTACGTGCCGTTGAGCGGGCGGTAACCCCCCTTCGGGGGGAGGG
>CAXTQJ010000183.1:2404-5330 GCA_964246245.1 uncultured Sphingomonadaceae bacterium | reverse complement strand
GGCGCAGCCTGGTCGGGCACCCTCACAGCCCCAATTCGCTCATCTCCACCGCCCGGTGCTCGCGCGCGCTGGTCTCCGCCGCCAGCCCCATCGCGACCGCACGCAGCCCGTCGTCGGCGGTGACCTGCACCGGTCCGTCGCCGCGGACGGCGGCGGCGAAGGCGGCGTGCTGGTAGAAGGTCGCGCCGTGGTGGTGCCCGGCGGCGAGCGCGGCGGGGTCGACGCCGACGTGGCGACGCGCGACGCGCTTGGGCGCACCGAAGCCGACGCGCGGCGCGAAGACGATCTCGCCCGCCGGGATCAGGACGTCGAGCCGCGCCGCATCGCCAACGGCGGTGATTTCCTCCTGGTTCTCCGCGCCGTCGGCGAACATGCTGAGGTCGAGCAGCGCGCGGACGCCGTTGGCGAAGTCGACGGTGGTGAAGCTGTTGTCGATGATGTCGGGCACCGCGCCGCCATAGGTCTCGTCGCGGTGGTTGACGTCGGCACCCCCCGAACCGAACACCCGGACCGGCTCGCTGCCGACGATCAGCCGCATCAGGTCGAAGAAGTGGCAGCACTTCTCGACCATCGTCCCGCCGGTGTTGCGGTTGAAGCGGTTCCAGTCGCCGACCTTGACGAGGAACGGGAAGCGGTGCTCGCGGATCGACAGCATCCGCAGGGTGCCGGCGCGCCCCGCGTGGACCTGCGCGATGAATTCGGCCGCGGGCGGCATGAAGCGGTATTCCATTCCCGTCCAGAATACCGGGGTGTAGCCCGCCACCCGCCGCGCGATGTCGCGCGCGTCGGCGAGCGTCGTCGCCAGCGGCTTTTCGCACAGGATGTGGAGGCGCGCGTCGAGCAGCGGGCCAAGGACATCGTGGTGGGTGAAGTTCGGCGACGCGACGACGACCGCGTCGACCAGCCCGCTCGCCGCCAGCGCCGCCGCATCGGCAAAGGTTCGCGCTTCGCCCCCGAAGGCACCGGCGACCGCGGCCTCGGCCCGCGCCAGCGACATCGGCTCGGGGTCGGCGAGCGCGGTGACGGCGCTGCCCGGCGTCAGCCGCAGGTTGGCGATATGCTCGATCGCCATCATCCCCGTGCCGACGATGCCCCAGCGGATCGTCTCTCCCATTCACCTCATCCTTGTGCCAAGACGCTGGTCCATGACCGAGATCATCCTTAGCCCCGAACCGCGCCTGCTCGGCAAGTCGGGGATGCTCGTCTCGCCGCTGGCGTGGGGCATGTGGCGCTTCGCCGGCGACGACGTCCGCGCCGCGCGCGAACGCGTCGAGGCGGCGTTCGCCGCCGGCATCACCCTGTTCGACACCGCCGACGTCTACGGTCCCGACAACGGCGAGCCGTTCGGCGCGGCCGAAGCGCTGCTCGGCCGCGGCCTCGCCGAGGCCCCGGCGCTGCGCGACCGCATGGGGCTGGCGTCGAAGGGCGGCATCCGCAGGGGCGTACCGTACGACTCGTCGCCGGCGTACCTCGCCGAGGCGGTCGACGCGTCGCTCAAGCGCCTGCGGACCGAGCGCATCGACCTGTGGCAGCTCCACCGCCCCGACCTCCTCGCCCACCCCGCCGAGACCGCGGCGGCGCTCGAGGAGCTGGTGCTGCAGGGCAAGATCGTCAGCGTCGGCGTGTCGAACTACACCCCCGCGCAGACGGGGGTGCTCAATTCGTACCTCAACATCCCCCTCGTCGCGACCCAGCCCGAATTCTCGCCGCTGGCACCGGCTCCGCTGTTCGACGGGACGATGGACCGGGCGATGAAGTACGGCCTCGCCGTGCTGGCATGGTCGCCGCTCGGGCAGGGGCGGCTCGGCGGCGACGACGCGGCCGACGACCGCGTCACCGCGGTCGGCGCGGCCGATCCCGATCGTCGGCAGCCAGCAACCGGCGCGCATCGCTGCGGCGGCGGAGGCGTTCAAGGTCCGCTTCGAGCGCGCCGAGTGGTACGCGATCCTCGAGGCCGGCATGGGGGCGAAGCTGCCGTGAGCGGGGATCGCCCCGCCGCCGAGCGCGTCGAAGTCAGCTGGTTCTCGGCGCTGTGCGACGACGACTATGAGTTTCTCGGGGTGCCCGATCCGCTGCTCAAGTCGGGCTGGGAGCACTGCCGCGACATCGTCGTCCAGGCCGAGACACTCGGCTTCGACAACGTCCTCCTGCCGAGCGGCTATGCGGTCGGGATCGACACCACCGCCTTCGCCGCCGCCATCGCCACCCACACGCGGCGCATCCGTCTGCTGATGGCGGCGCGGATCGGCGAGCTGTGGCCGCCGCAGCTCGCGCGCCAGATCGCGACGATCGACCGCTTCAGCGCCATCCGAACCGGCGACGACGGTCTCGGCCCACCGCAAGGCAGGTTGACGGTCAACATCATCTCGTCGGACCTGCCGGGGCAGACGATGGCCTCGGCGCCGCGCTACGCCCGGACGACCGAGGCGATCGAGATCCTGCGCGCGCTGCTCGCCGGCGAGGGCGTGGACCATCGCGGCGAGCATTATCAGGTCAAGCTCGACCCCCCGGCGACGCGTCCCGTCGCCGGCCGTGCGCCGCCGTTCTACTTCGGCGGGCTGAGCGACGACGCGCGCGACTGCGCCGCCGCCGGGGCCGACGTCTACCTGATGTGGCCCGACACCGAGCCCGCCGTCGCGGCCATCGTCGACGACATGCGCGCCCGCGCCGCGCGGCACGGCCGGACGCTCAGGTTCGGCTACCGCGCCCACGTCATCGTCCGCGAGACCGAGGCCGACGCCCGCGCCTATGCCGCACGGCTGGTGTCGCGGCTCGACGACGCCGAAGGCGCGCGCATCCGCGGGCAGGGGCTGCATCCGACCTCGGCCGGAACGGTGCGCCAGACCGAGCTGCGCGACGACGCCGATGCCGACGGCTATGTCGAACGCCACCTGTGGACCGGCGTCGGCCGCGCGCGCGGTGGCGC
>CAXTQJ010000183.1:1913-2394 GCA_964246245.1 uncultured Sphingomonadaceae bacterium | reverse complement strand
CCGACCAGGTCCTCGCCAAGCTCCGCGCGTATCAGGCGATGGGGATCGAGGCGTTCATCCTGTCGGGCTACCCGCACGCGGCCGAGGCCGACCTGTTCGCGCGGCACGTCCTGCCGAGGATGACGCATGGGCCGCTTGCCTAGATCCTTCCCGCGAGCGGGGAGGATCGTCGGGTGATCTACAAATCGATCGCCATCGTCGGTGCCGGCTTCTCCGGCTCGCTGCTCGCGATCAACCTGCTGCGTCATGCCGGGCCGCACGCGACCCTGATCGAGCGCCGCCCGGTGTTCGGCCGCGGCACCGCGTATGCCGCGCCGCACCCGTCGCACCTGCTCAACGTCCGCGCCGGCAACATGAGCGCGCTCTCCGATCGGCCGGCGCACTTCGCCGAGTGGGCGACCGCCCGGGGTCTCGGCGACGGCGGCAGCTTCGTCCAGCGGCGGCAGTACGGCGACTATCTCGGCGAGCTGCTCGTGGGTGT
>CAXTQJ010000183.1:0-1903 GCA_964246245.1 uncultured Sphingomonadaceae bacterium | reverse complement strand
GTCCACGACGAGGCGGTCGCCGCCGCGGTGACCGACGACGGGGTGACCGTCGACCTTGCCGGCGGCGAGCGGATTGCGGTCGACGCGCTCGTCGTCGCGGTCGGCAACCTGCCGCCCCATGCGCCGGCGGGGTTGCGGCCCGACGATCTGCCCGGCGATGTCTACGCCGCCGACCCGTGGGACCCGGCGGTGGTCGAGGGACTGACCGCCGACGATACCGTCCTGCTGATCGGGACCGGGCTGACGATGGTCGACGTCGCGCTGTCGCTCGACGCCGCGGGTTTCGCGGGCAAGATCGTCGCGCTGTCCCGCCGCGGGCTGCTGCCGCGGCCGCACGTCGCGCCGGGACCGGCGGGGGACCGCCCCAAGGACCGCAACGAGAAGCCGACGACGGTCGCTTCGGCGCTCCTCGCCGAGGTCCGCGACCGCGCCGACCGGCGGGAGGGATCGGGAGGCTGGCGCGCGGCGGTCGACGAGCTGCGGCCGTTCACCCAGGGGCTGTGGCTGTCGGCGACCGGCGACCAGCGCGCCCGCTTCCTCCGCCACCTGCGCCCGTGGTGGGACGTCCACCGCCACCGTCTCGCGCCGGCGGTCGCGGCCAAGATCGACGCGATGGTCGCGCGCGGCCAGCTGGTGATCGTCGGGGGGAAGCCGACCAGCTACGTCACGACGGGCCAGGGCGTCGCCGTGACGTGGCGACCCCGCGGGAATGCCACGGCAACGGTCATGCACGTTCGTCGGATCGTCAACTGCACCGGGCCGCAGGGCGATCTCGCGCGGTCGAGCGAGCCGGTGCTGCGCAGCCTTATCGCCAGCGGCCACGCCCGCGCCGACGCCCAGCGCCTCGGCCTCGACGTCGACGCGCAGTCGCGGCTGATCGGAGCCGACGGCGGCGCCCATTCGCGCCTGTTCGGCCTCGGCCCGATGACGCGCGGCGCGTTCTGGGAGATCGTCGCGGTGCCCGACATCCGGACGCAGGTGTGGACCGTCGCCCGCCGGCTGGCGCAGGCGCACTGGGTGGGGGGCGAGGGGCTTTAGCCGAACGCCTCGGCGAGGTGCGCCGCCATCGCCCGCCACGACCGCGCGTTCGCCGCCGCGTTCCACTTGAGCGCCGGGCTCTGGCTGCCGTCCTGGTCCTCGCGGGTGAAGGCGTGGACGACACCGGTGAAGGCGAGCGTCTGGCAGTCGGCTCCGGCGTCGCGCATCTCGCCGAGGAACGTGGCCAGCGCGGCATAGTCGACCATCGGGTCCTCGGCCCCGTGGCAGACGAGGAGCTTCGCCGTGATCGCGCCGGGCTTGGCCGGCGCGGGCGTCTGGAGTGAGCCGTGGAGACTGACCCCGGCGAGCAGGCGCGGGTCGCCGGTGCGGGCGAGCGATAGCACCACCGCGCCGCCGAAGCAGAAGCCGATCGCCGCGATCCGTCCGTCGCAGCGCGGGTGCCCGGCGAGCGCGGTCAGCGCCGCGCCGGCCCGGCCGAGCAGCTTCGCCGGATCGCCGCGCAGCGCGCCGATCATCGTCATGCCCTCGGCGAAATCGGCGGGGACGCGCCCCTCGCCATAAACGTCGGCGACGACGGCGACGTAGCCGAGCTCGGCCGCGATCCGGTCGGCCCACGCCTTGGGGTGCGGCCCGACGCCGTTGATGTCGTGGAACACGGCGACGCCGGGGGCCGCGGCGTCGCCGGCGGGGAGCGCGACCGCACCCTTCGCGGTGGTGTCGGCGGCGGGATAGTCGAACGGCTGGGTCATGTGCGGCGCTCCGGTGATGCGGCCACGGCTCTACCTTATCGTGTCATCCCTGCGAAAGCGGGGTTCGCATCTCCTCGGGCGCAGGAGACGGGTCCCCGCGTTCGCGGGGATGACAATCGATGCGCTCGTCGGACACCCCTCGACAAGTGCGCGCC
>CAXTQJ010000182.1:4544-5348 GCA_964246245.1 uncultured Sphingomonadaceae bacterium | reverse complement strand
GCCCGCAGCATGAGGCCGGCATCCGGATCGACCCGGTGCCGTCGCCGCCCGAGGCGGCGGCGACCAGCGCCGCCGCGACCGCCGCCGCCGCACCGCCGCTCGACCCGCCGGCGCTGCGCTCGCGGTCCCATGGGTTGCGCGTCAGGCCATAGGCGCGGCTCTCGGTGGTCACGGTCAGGCCGAACTCGGGCGTCGTCGTCTTGCCGAAGGTGTTGAACCCGGCCGCGACGAAGCGCTCGTACAGCGTCGAGTCGTGGTCGGCGACGTGGCCGTCGAACAGCCGGCTGCCCTCGCCCGACCGTTCGCCGGCGATGTTCATGTGCAGGTCCTTGACGAGGAACGGCACCCCGGCAAATGGCCCGGCGAAGCTCTTCGCCGCCGCCGTACGGCCGCGGTCGAAGAGCGACTGGGCGATGAAGTTAAGGTCGGCCGCCGCCTCGGTCGCGGCGATCGCCGTGTCGAGCAGTTCGGCCGGGGTCACCTGCTTCGCCGCGACCAGCGCCGCGAGGTCGGTCGCGTCGCGATCGGCGTAGTCGTCGAAGGTCATGGCTGCTCCTCCTCGAACTGTGCGGCGTAGCGATCCAGCCCGCGGCCAAGGTCGGCGATCAAGTCGGCCGGGTCTTCGAGCCCGATCGACAGGCGGACGATCTGTCCGCCCTTGCCGGGCTCGGTCGCGGTGCGGATGCCGGCCAGCTCGACCGGCAGGATGAGGCTCTCGTACCCGCCCCACGAGAAGCCGATGCCGAAATCATCGAGCGTCAGCGCCACCCCGTCGTATCCTGCGTCGGCGATCAGCGCGACGGC
>CAXTQJ010000182.1:884-4534 GCA_964246245.1 uncultured Sphingomonadaceae bacterium | reverse complement strand
CTCGAGATGGTCGATCAACGCCGCCGTGTGCCGCCGCTCGCCGCGCCGGAGGACGAAGGCGAACAGCCCCGACGCGCCGGCGAAGTCGCGGGTGAACAGCGGGTGCCCTGGATCGTCGGGCAGCGCCGGATGCAGCACCCGCGCCACCTCGGGTTGCCCCTGCAGCCAGCGCGCGACGGTCAGCCCGCTCGCGCCCTGCCGGTCGAGGCGCAGGCCGAGCGTCCGGAGGCCGCGGAGCGCGAGATAAGCGTCGTCAGGGCCGACGCAGTAACCGAGTAGGTACGACCGTGTCTTGAGCCGCCCCCACCACCGCGCCGTCGTCGTCACCGACCCCATCATCAGGTCGCTGTGGCCGCCGGTATATTTAGTCAGCGCCTGGACCGAGAAGTCGACCCCGTGCGCGATCGGCGAGAACAAAAGCGGCGTCGCCCAGGTATTGTCCATCACCGTCGCGACGTTGCGCGCCCGCGCCGCGGCGACGATCGCCGGCACGTCCTGCACCTCGAAGCTGAGCGACCCCGGGCTTTCGAGCAGGATCGCGGCGGTTTTGGCCTCGATCAGCGGACCGACGTCGGCGGTCGGCGGGTAATAGGTCGTCGTCACCCCGAAAGGCTTCAGGAAGCGGTTGGCGAACGACCGCGTCGGCTCATAGGCGCTGTCGACCATCAGGACATGATCGCCGGCCTTGAGCACGGTCAGCAGCGCCGCCACCACCGCCGCCTCGCCGCTCGGGTAGAGCTTGGTCCCCACCGCTCCCGGCTCCATCTCGGTCAGCGCCGCTTCGAGCGCCCACTGCGTCGGCGTCCCCCGCCGGCCGTAGTAGAGCCCCGCATCGGGATTCTTCCGCGCCGCATCGAGCGCAGCGAGGTCGTCGAACAGGATGGTCGACGCATGCCAAACGGGGGGGTTGACGATGCCGGCCGCCATGTCGGGCCCACGGGTGTAGGCGTCGGCACGGCCGGCGTGGGTCAGGCGGGTGTTGGCACCCAACGTAAGAGAGGCGCGATCTTCAGTCACCTCTTCGCACTTTGCCGCGTCCTCGCCGCTTTCCATCCGGCCACGCCAAGTCGCTGCGGACGGAGAAGCTTGCCCCAGCATAACTTAGAATATGCGGTGACACGGGAGATAGCCCGAGTTCTCGCCCGAGAGCAGCCGGTGTCATCACTTTCGTCCTAAGTGACTTGATACGTTTGGCATTCGCCTGAGCTTTCAAGTTCGCAATTAATTTGAAATCCATTGTCAAGAAGCAGTATGCATTATGGATTTCCGCGGTCCGTATATGCCACGCGTCCTGGCTGTTTTTAGGTCCGAGCACCCCGACCAAGGAGGCATAATCATCATCCTCAGCTTGCCTACTCTCGAGGCGATGACGTTGTTGTTCATCTGCTTTTGAAAGATTCATCCATGCTGGCCCAAGATCGGGAAAAACCCATCCATCTAGGCTCTCAAGCTGAACATCAGCAAAAGAGATTAAGATCGTACATACCGTATCCGCGAAACATTCCCGACGGCTTTCGGAATTGCTCAGCCTGGAGTTCGGCCGACGTGCAAAGCTGAAGAAAGCCAGCGCTGTGTAGCGAGATTAGGCCAGGAAAATATCTGATATGCTGATATTCTTTGATTTCTGTATCAAACGGGTGTACAGCAATCCTAGCCATATAGCCTGTATCGATTGTTTGTTCACCCCATGTGCTTGGCCCAGTCGATATCCAAGCAGTCTCATGCGTAGTCGCGTATGCCAGCACCGAGTTGTCAATCAGTACAACCTTCTTCGAAGTGGTGTTTAGGTTGGAGCGTGCCCGTAAAGTCGACAGATTGACAATTTGTTTGGCGATGCGTGGCCCGTAATGAAAGCGAAAGTTTTCAAGACGGCGACGGACGATGGTTTTCAGGCCTTCTAGCGTCCAACTTTTATTGAGGACGCTCACGCCGTATCACGCCCCCGTCACCACCGGCGCGGTCGGGCTCGCGCCCCACTCGCTCCAGCTGCCGTCGTACAGTGCGACGTCCTTCGCCCCCAGCAGCGTCGCGCCGAACGCGACCACCGCCGCGGTGATGCCCGAGCCGCACGTCGTCACGAGCGGCTTGTCGAGGTCGACCCCGGCGGCGTCGAATGCGGCTTTCAGGTCGGCCCCCTTCTTCCACGTCCCGTCGGCATTGAACAGGTCGGTCTGCGGCAGGCTCTTCGACCCCGGGATATGGCCGCTCCGCAGGCCGCGGTGGGGCTCGGGCTCGGTCCCGGCGAAGCGGCCGGCCGAGCGCGCGTCGACGACCTGCTCGGCCTTCGAGCGCAGATTGTCGGTCATCTGCGCCATGGTCCGCACCGGCTTGGTGTCGGCCCAGACGGTGAAGTGGCGGTGGCGGACGACGGGCTTGCCCGATTCGAGCGCGCGGCCCTCGGCCTGCCACTTGGCGAAGCCACCGTCGAGGAGGGCGACCTCGTGCGCGCCGAACAGGTTCAGCATCCACCACGCGCGTGCCGCCGAATGGAGCGGCGAGTTGGCGTAGACGACGATCCGGCTGCCGTCGCCAAGGCCCAGCGCCTGCATCCGGCTGGCGAATTTCTCGGGCGCGGGCAGCATGTTGGGCAGCGGGTTGCCGGTGTCGACCAGCTCGTCGAGGTCGAGAAACACCGCGCCGGGAATATGGTTCGCTTCGAACTCAGCGCGCGCGTTGCGGCCGTCGGGGCCGAGGAACAGCGTCGCGTCGATGACGCGCAGGTCGTTCGCGCCGAGTTCGCCGGCCAGCCATTCGGTCGTCACCAGCGGGGTCATGCATCTCTCCAGATCGGTCGTCGGCGCACCTGATAGCGGCGGGGCGGCGGCTTGTCAGGCTCGATTTGACCGCCGATTGCCGCTACGGCCCGGTCCATGACCGACCATGTCCCGACCGCGCTCGGCCGCGCGGCACCGTTGCCCGCCTCGCCCGAGGCGGCGATGCTCGACTATCCGCCGAACCCGCGGCCGGGGACCGACTACCTCGTCCGCTTCGCCGTGCCCGAGTTCACGTCGCTGTGCCCCGTCACCGGGCAGCCCGACTTCGCCCACCTCGTCATCGACTATGTCCCGAACGCGACGATCGTCGAGTCGAAGTCGTTGAAGCTGTACCTCGGCGCTTACCGCAACCACGCCGCGTTCCACGAGGATACGACGGTCGGCATCGGCCAGCGCCTGTTCGCCGAGATGGCCCCGAAGTGGCTGCGCATCGGCGGCTACTGGTATCCGCGCGGCGGCATCCCGATCGACGTGTTCTGGCAGAGCGGGCCGGTTCCGGCGGGGGTATGGGTGCCGGAGCAGGGCGTGCCGCCGTATCGCGGGCGGGGGTAGCGCCGCGTCGTCCCGGCAGTTCGGCTTGCGACGGGTAAAGTTTTTCCAGCTCGCACCGCTGCCGCCTGATCCTATCTGCCGGCCATCCAGGGAGAGCATCATGCCGAACATCGCGATCGTCTACCACTCGGGCTACGGCCATACCGCGCGCCAGGCGGCGGCGGTCGGGCGCGGCGTCGAGGCTGGCGGCGGGACGCTGACCATGCTCAAGGTCGAGGAACTGGTCGATGCCGACGCGCCGGGCTGGGCGGTCCTCGACGCCGCCGACGCGATCGTCTTTGGCTCGCCGACCTACATGGGCAACGCCTCCGCCCCATTCGCGAC
>CAXTQJ010000182.1:0-874 GCA_964246245.1 uncultured Sphingomonadaceae bacterium | reverse complement strand
GATCTGGGTCGGACAAGCCGAGATGCCGGGCAACAACTCGAGCGGCGGCTCGGTCGACGATCTCAACCGCCTCGGCTTCAACCTCGGCGCGGCGGCGCAGTCGAACGTCGACGCCGGCCCCGACATCGCCCCGCCCGACGCCGACCTGCGCACCGCCGAGGCGCTCGGCCAGCGGGTCGCCACCGTCACCGCGCGCTTCGCGAAAGCCTAGGGGAGCCCGACCAGCTTGTGCTGCTGCAACCCAAGCCGCCAGCGCGGGTTCGCGAGGCAATAGGCGATCGCGGCCTGCGTGTTCGCTGCCTGCGCCGGGCCGTCCATCGGCTGCAGGAAAAAGTGGCCGAAGGCGAGGTCGGCGAAGCGCTCGGGCGGCGCGAGCGGCTGGGGGTAGACCAGCTTGAGCTCGTCGCCGGCGGTCAGCGCGAGCGGCGCGTCGGCCTTGGGGCTGACGCAGATCCAGTCGAGGCCCGGCGGGGCGACCTGCGTCCCGTTGGTCTCGACGGCAACCGCGAAACCGCGGGCATGGAGCGCGTCGATCAGCGACAGGTCGAGCTGGAGCAGCGGCTCGCCGCCGGTGGCGATGACGAGACGGTGGTCGGGACCGGGCCCCCACGACGCCGCGACCGCCGCCGCGAGAATGGCCGCGTCGGCGAACTTGCCGCCGCCGGGGCCGTCGGTCCCGACGAAGTCGGTGTCGCAGAAGGTGCACGTCGCGTCGATGCGGTCAGCCTCGCGACCGCTCCACAGGTTGCACCCGGCGAAGCGCAGGAAGACGGCGCGACGACCAGCCTGTGCACCCTCGCCCTGGAGGGTGACATAGCGTTCCTTGACGGCGTAGGTCATTGGCCTCCCCTCCCCTTCGGGGGAGGGGCGAGAG
>CAXTQJ010000181.1:3962-5363 GCA_964246245.1 uncultured Sphingomonadaceae bacterium | reverse complement strand
GGGGTGGCGGTGGTGGCCCCCGGCCACCCCGCCGGGGGCGACGACGATGGCGAGGGCGGTCGACACGTTGACGCTGTGGCTGCCGTCGCCGCCGGTGCCGCAAACGTCGATCGCCCGCGGCGGCGCGGCGACCGCGATCATCCGCTCGCGCAGCCCGCGCGCCGCGGCCGCGATCTCGATGCTGGTCTCGTCGCGCTCGGCCATGTCGGTGAGGAAGCGCTGCGCCTCGGCGTCGCTTGCCCGACCGTCGAGCAGGTCGGCGAAGGCGCGCACGGCCTCGCCGGCGTTGAGCGGCGCGCGGCTGTCGGGCAGGATCACGCGGCGCGAGCGGTGAAGGACGATTCTTCCGGTCTGACACCAGCGGGCGGCTCCGCCGCATGGGTGAGCGGTGTATGGCCGACCCCGGCGAGGTCGAGGAAGTTCGCCAGCAGCGCGTGGCCATGTTCGCTGGCGATGCTTTCCGGATGGAACTGGACTCCGTGGATCGGGGCTGTCCGGTGGCGCAGACCCATGATCACGTCGCCGGCAAACGCGTTGGCGACGAGCGCCGCGGATACGCTGTCGGCGGCAACGACGAGGCTGTGGTAGCGCGTCGCGACGATCGGCGACGGCAGCCCGGCGAACACCCCCGAGCCGTCGTGGTCGACGGCCGAGGTCTTGCCGTGCATCACCGCGCCGCGGACGACGCGGCCACCGAACACCTCGCCGATCGCCTGGTGGCCGAGGCAGACGCCGAAGAGCGGTACCCCCGCGTCAGCCGCGCCGGCGATCACGTCGCGGCAGATCCCGGCGTCGGCCGGCGTGCCGGGGCCCGGCGACACGACGATCGCCGCCGGGGAGAGGCCAAGCGCCGCCGCCGCCGACAGCGCGTCGTTGCGTACCACCTCGACCGCGCCCCCAAGTTCCTCGAGATAATGGACGAGGTTGTAGGTGAAGCTGTCGTAGTTATCGATGACGAGGATCATCGCCGTGCCTTAGCGCCTCGCGCGGCGCGGCGGAAGGCGAGGCTGGCGGCGTCGAGCGGGCGCAGCGCGACCAACCCGTCGCGGTCGATCCGCTCGAGCGTCGCCACCGCCGCGGCCAGCCGGTCGAGCGGCAGATTGGCGTACGCCGGCGGCCTGACGACCGTGTCCCACTTCGCGCCGACGGCGTCGTCGTAGGCGATGCGGAGGAAGCAATGGTCGGCGCGGACCGGCCACCGCTCGGTTGCAGCGCGCGCGACGAGGCGGGCGATAGCGGCGTCGATCGCCGCGCGAAGGCGGCCGCGGTCTGGTTCGACAGGGGTCGACATGTTAGATTGGCGGCAGCCTAGGACCGAAGCATGAGCCGCTCACCGTCCGACGACACAAAGATCGTCATCGCGCACGCATGATTGTCGGGTCAAAAGGGGGAAGGATGTTC
>CAXTQJ010000181.1:2622-3952 GCA_964246245.1 uncultured Sphingomonadaceae bacterium | reverse complement strand
GCAGCCTCGGCGGCGCTGGCGCCGCTGGTCTGGCCGCGGCGCCTGCCGCCGCCCAGGCGTGGCCCGCCGCGCCAACCGCGCCGCCGCCGAACGACTACCGGACCGCGGTGAACTGGTTGTGCCGGCCGGGGCGCGCCGACGCGTGCGGTGCGGACCAGTCGGCGACCGCCGTCGCCGCCGACGGGACGACCCGCCCGGTCGCGTGGACCGCCGCCGCCGCGCCGAAGATCGACTGCTTCTACGTCTATCCGACGGTGTCGTTCGACCCGACCGCGAACAGCGATATGGCCCCCGGCCCCGAAGAGAAGTCGGTCGCCAATCAGCAGTTCGCGCGCTTCGGCAGCGTCTGCCGGCTGTTCGCGCCGATGTACCGGCAGGTGACGATCACCGCGCTGCGGTCGGTGATGGCGGGCCGGCCACTGCCCGGGATCGACCGCGAGCTCGCCTACCGCGACGTCCGCGACGCATGGGCCGCCTATCTGCGCGACGACAACCGCGGGCGCGGCGTCGTCCTCATCGGGCACAGCCAGGGGTCGGGCATTCTCAAGCGCCTGCTCGCCGAAGAGATCGACGGCAAGCCGGTCCAGGCCCGGCTGGTGATGGCGATCCTCGGCGGAACCAACCTGCTCGTCCCCGCCGGCCGGGTCGCGGGCGGCGACCTCAAGACGATCCCGCTGTGCACCGCGACCGGCGAGCAGGGATGTGTCGTCAGCTGGGTCACCTTCCGCGCCGATTTGCCGCCACCGCTCGACAGCCGCTTTGGGCGGACGGCGGCGGCGGGGATGAAGGTCGCCTGCGTCAACCCCGCCGCGCTTGCCGGCGGCAGCGGTGCGGCCGACGGCTATTATCCGGCCGGGCGCATCGCGCTGACCGAACAGTCGCCGGTGATCTGGGCCAAGGGGGCGTCGGTCGCGACGCCATTCGTCACCGTGCCGGGGCTGGTCACGACCGAGTGCGTCGACCACGGCGACGCGCAGTATCTCGCGCTGACGGTCCATCCCGATCCGGCCGATCCGCGGACCGACACGTTGCCCGGCGACGTCGTCGTCGGCGGCAAGGTGCTGCCCGACTGGGGGCTTCACCTGATCGATCTCACCGCGACGATGGGCAACCTCGTCGCCGCCGTCGCGGCCGCCGCGGGCGACTGACGTCCGGCGGGGGTCAGACCGCCGCCGCCGTGCCGACCCGCGCGCCCCATGGCGCGTGCGCCGGGCGGAGCTGGCCGCGGGCGATCGATGCCGCGAACGGCATCGTCAGCAGCGCGCCCGCGGCGCCCCGCGCCCGCGCGCAGGTCCGCGAGCGCCTGTTCGGCCTTGGCCAGCGGATAGGT
>CAXTQJ010000181.1:1788-2612 GCA_964246245.1 uncultured Sphingomonadaceae bacterium | reverse complement strand
CCGGCCGAACGTGGGCAGGCCCGGCCCGCCGAACCACCAGTCCGGGTGCTGGCCCAGCTCGTCGATCCGCTCGTTGTGCTCGTCCAGCGGCTCGAAGAACGCCACCGGATCGGCGGTGTGGATCAGCACCGGCAGCCCGGCGGTCCGGAACGCCCCGCGCGGGGCCACCCGGTCGCCGATCAGCCGGGTCCGGCGCAGCAGCGCCTCCACCGCCGGGCTGGCCAGCGGCGGGGGGGCGGGGGCCGGGGGCTAGCGCGCCCGCAACGGCAAGCGCCCCCCGCGCGCCCGGGGCCCCGGGCCACGGCGCGAAGGTCCGCGACAGGTGCGTTCGCATCGCCGGCGCGATGTCGTCTGGCGCGACGAGGGGATCGTCACCGGTCAGCGCTTCGAAGCGCGCCTCGTCGGCTTGCGCGTCACCCGACAGGTCGGCGACGCGTTCCATGATGCACGGCGCGGCGTAGATGTGGCCGCCGTTGTCGCCGCCGGGCGACAAGGTGATCCCGTCGATCAGGTCGGCGCGCTCGGACCCACGCCAATGGAAAATCGTGTAGACCGCGTCGCCGTTGGTCTGGTTGACCGCGCAGCTGAACGCCTGGTTGCCGACGCAGTAGCTCCACCCCTCGACGCGGACGTCGAGCAGACCCATCCGCGACCGCAACAGGCCGGCGGGCGTCGGCTCCATCAGGACATATTCGCGGACGTAGTGGCCGGGCATCGCCGGAAACGGCCGGAGCGTCCGCCAGATGCCGGCGCAGGCGCGCGTCATCGCCGCCGACCCGGCGAAGGCGGTAGCCAGCGCCGGGGTGTCGAGCCACGGCGCTGGC
>CAXTQJ010000181.1:0-1778 GCA_964246245.1 uncultured Sphingomonadaceae bacterium | reverse complement strand
CGGCGCGAGGTCTTCGTGAATCGATCCCGGATCGCCCGCCGCCACCGAGCCGTGATGCGGCGGGCGAACGCCGCGGCGTCGAGGTCCCAGTCGAGCGCGGTGAAGCCGGGAATGCGGTCGGCGATCAGCCGCGTGACCTGCGCGAGGTTCTCGCCCGACGGCGCGTTGGCTCCGCTCGACCAGCGGCTGACGACCGACTTGTCGACCCCGAGCAGCGCCGCGAGCCGGGTCCGACTAAGCAGGATGACCTTGAGGACCAGGGTCAGCTTGTCGCCGAAATCCGCCTTCATCCCCGCCCCCGGAACGCAACCGAATGCAACTTATCACTGTCGCCGTGCAACGCAATGCAACTCTGCTACGTCTTCGCGCTTGGTCAGACAAGGCGGACTGATTACTGCCCGAACCCGACTTCGACCGCTCGCGCCAATGCTTCGCGCGCGGCGGCGAACAGGGCGCCGGCCTTGGCGCGGCACTCGGCGTCCTCGCTTGCTGGCACGCTGTCGGCGACGACGCCGGCGCCGGCCTGGACGTGCATCACGCCGTCCTTGACCACGGCGGTGCGGAGCACGATGCAGCTGTCCATGCTGCCGTCGGGCGAGAAATAGCCGACGCCGCCGGCGTAGGGCCCACGCTTCTCGGCCTCGAGGTCGTGGATCACCTCCATCGCGCGGACTTTCGGCGCACCGCTGACCGTCCCGGCGGGGAAGCCGGCGAGGAGCGCGTCGATCGCATCGCGGCCGGGGCTGAGCGACCCGCGGACGTTCGACACGATGTGCATGACGTGGCTGTAGAACTCGACGCCGAAGCGGTCGGTGACGACGACGCTGCCCCCCGTCGTCACCCGGCCGACGTCGTTGCGGCCGAGGTCGAGGAGCATGAGGTGCTCGGCGAGTTCCTTCGGATCGGCGAGGAGTTCGTCGCGCAGGCGGGCGTCGTCGACTGCGTCGCGGCCGCGCGGGCGCGTCCCGGCGATCGGGCGGATGGTGACCTCGCCGTCGCGGACGCGGACGAGGATTTCGGGCGACGAGCCGATCAGCGCGAAGCCGGGCAGGTCGAGGAAGTAGAGGAACGGCGACGGGTTGATCCGCCGCAGCGCCCTGTAGAGGTCGAGCGGCGGCAGCGGAAAGTCGACGGTGAAGCGCTGCGCCAGCACGACCTGAAAGATATCGCCGGCGGCGATCAGCTCCTGCGCGGCACGGACCATCGCCTCGTACCGCCCGGGCGGCAGGACGGGCGTCATCGCGCCGTTGGGCAGCGCCGCCGACGAACGGACGGCGGCGGGGACGGAACGGGCGAGGCGTGCCTCGGCGGCATCGATCGCCTCGACCGCGCGGGCGTGGGCGCCGGGTCGCGCGTCCGGGTAAAGCGGCGCAACGAAGAACAGGTCGTCCTTCAGCCGGTCGAAGACGAGGACGAGCGTCGGCCGGACGAAGACGAGGTCGGGGACGCCGAGCGGGTCGGCCTTGGGCTCGGGCAGGCGCTCGGCGAGGCGCGCGGCGTCGTAGCCGATCGTCCCGACGAGCGTTGCCAGCGCCGGCGGGAGCCCCGCGGGTACGTCCATCCGGCATGCGGCCACGAGGGCACGCAGCTCGGCGAGGGTGCCGCCGGGGCAGGCGACGAAGGCGTCACGGTCGGTCGCCCATTGCCGGTTGACCTCGCACCGCTCGCCGGTCGCTCGCCAGACGAGATCCGGGTCGAGACCAAGCAGCGAATAGCGGCCGCGGACGGCGCCGATGGCTAGCGCGTCGAACGAAGCCGAGGTCGCCGCCACACCATCG
>CAXTQJ010000180.1:0-5391 GCA_964246245.1 uncultured Sphingomonadaceae bacterium | reverse complement strand
CCTCGGACCCCACGCCGGCCTGCTTGAGGGCGTCGGTCAGCGCGGCGCGGCCGCGCGACGAGAACTCGATCGGGCTCGGCGGGACCGGGGCGTCGTCGCTCACTTCGCGGCGGGGGCGGGAGCGCTGTGCTCGATCCGCGGCCGCAACGAGACGAAGGCGCGGTGCGGGCGGAGCGCGGTGACCCACGTCAGCGGGTTCCACGACGTCGACCCGTCGAGCGAGAAGGTGAGGAATTCGGCGCGGCCGACGAGGTTCTCGATCGGCAGCATTCCCAGCCCGCCGACGAAGGCGGGGAAGCGGCTGTCCTCCGAATTGTCGCGGTTGTCGCCCATCAGGAACAGGTGGCCCTCGGGGACGATCTCGGGGGCGGTATTGTCCTGCGCGGTGTCGCCCAGATCGAGGACGTCGTAGCTCTTGCCGCCGGGCAGCGTCTCGCGGAAGCGCGGATAGCGGCAGATCGCGCTGCCGTCGGGGCGGGTGACGCGGTATTCGGCGAACTGGCCGATGCAGTCGGTGTTGGCCGAGACGGCGATGTCGGCCGGGGTCTCGGCGACCTTGGGCACGGCCACGCCGTTGAGCCACAGCTGGCCGCCGCGCATTTGCACCGTGTCGCCAGGCAGGCCGATGACGCGCTTGATATAGTCCTCGTGGTCGCGCGGGGCCTTGATCACCGCGATGTCGCCGCGCTCGGGGTAGCGGCCGAGGAGGCGTCCGCTCATCTCGGGCAGGATCGGCAGCGACGGCGACAGGTACGAATAGCCGTAGGGGAACTTCGACACGATCAGCCGGTCGCCGGTGAGGAGCGTCGGCAGCATCGATTCGCTCGGGATGTAGAACGGCTTGGCGATCAGGCTGTGGACCGCGAGGACGGCCAATGCGAGGACGAGGAGCTGGCGTACCTCGTCGGCCCAGTCGACCTTCTTCTTCGGCTTGGCCGTCTTCGTCGCCCCCTTGGTCGTCACTGCCAACGTCTCGCTCACTCCGGCCTCCCGGCAACTTCGGCGGTGATCAGGACAATCGCCTGCGCCCAGGGATGATCGTCGGTGATCGTCAGGTGTATTACGGCCCTATGCCCGCTCGGCGTCAGCTTGGCCAGTCTTTCCGCCGCGCCGCCGGTCAGTTCGAGCGTCGGCTGCCCCGACGGCAGGTTGACGACCCCCATCGCCGAGAAGAACACGCCGCCGCGGATGCCGGTGCCGAGCGCCTTGGCGCACGCCTCCTTCGCCGCCCAGCGCTTGGCGTAGGTCCCGGCGCGGGTCAGCGGCCGGCGCTCGGCGCGGGCGATCTCGGTCGGCGTGAACACGCGGCGGATGAAGCGGTCGCCGAAGCGGTCGATCGACGCGGCGATGCGCTCGATGTTGGTCAGGTCGTTGCCGAGGCCGAGGATCACCGCTTACCCCTCCCCTTCAGGGGAGGGGTGGCGTCAGACCTCGCGTCACCCGCGCGCCGCGTCGATGCACGCGCGCATCTGCCAGATCGCCGCCGCCAGTCCGGTGAACACCGCCTCGCCGATCAGGAAGTGCCCGATGTTGAGTTCGGCGACCTCGGCGATCGCCGCGACCGCGCCGACATTGGCGAAGGTCAGGCCGTGGCCGGCGTGGACCTCGAGGCCGAGCCTCGCCGCGCGCTCGGCCCCGCGCGCCAGCCGGACCACCTCCGCCGCCGCATCGTCGCCGGACAGGTGGGCGTAGCGGCCGGTGTGGAGCTCGACCACCGCCGCGCCGATCGCCGCCGCCGCCTCGATCTGCTCGGGGTCGGGTTCGATGAACAGGCTGACGCGACAGCCGCGCGCGGCCAGCCGCTCGACGACGTGGCGCAGGCCGGCCTGGCTGGAGAGCACGTCGAGGCCGCCTTCGGTCGTCCGCTCGGCGCGCTTCTCGGGGACGATGCACGCCGCGTGCGGGCCGTGGGCGAGGGCGATGCCGAGCATCTCCTCGGTCGCCGCCATCTCGAGGTTGAGCGGGACGGCGAGCGTCGCCGTCAGCCGGTCGATGTCGGCGTCGGTGATATGCCGCCGGTCCTCGCGGAGGTGGGCGGTGATCCCGTCGGCTCCGGCGCCGACGGCGACCTGCGCCGCGCGGACGGGGTCGGGATGCTCGCCGCCGCGCGCGTTGCGGATCGTCGCGACATGGTCGATGTTGACCCCGAGGCGGACCCTGGCGCTCACGCGCCGCACAGCGCCGCCGACAGCAGGTCGTAGGCGCCGCCCTTGCCCTGCCACGCCTCGCCGAAGTCGAACGGGCGGTCGGTGAAGACGATCAGCGCGAGGCCGCGTGCCGGGGCGATGATGTTCCTGACCTGAACCCCGCCGATCTCGCCGCGCCGCTCGACCAGCTTCTGCGCTCCGGCACACCCCTTGAGGGGCGCCGCGTACGACCACACGCCGAGCGCGGCATAGCCGAGCCTGGGGTCGCCGCGCTCGATCTCGGCGCGGCTCGCCGGCGTCACCAGTTTGTCGGTCAGCCACGCGCGGTCGAACTTCGCGAGATCGCCCGGCGGTCCGGCGACGGCTCCCGCCGCGCCGAAGCGGCCGACGTCGACGAAACCGTCGTCGCGGCCGTCGGCGAAGTAGCCGGCGCGCCCCGCCGGCTCGCCGGGCCCGAGCAGGCGCGTGCCGGTCATCCCGGCGGGGACGAACACCGCTTCCGCCAGCACGTCGGCGAGGGGCTTGCCGGTGACCGCCGTGAGTACCGCCCCGACGATCTCGGTGTCGCAGTTGTTGTAGTCGAAGCGCGCGCCGGGCTCGGCCTTGGCCTGGCCGAGGCAGATTGCGCCGACGCCCGGCGGCGGCACCGGCGCGTCGCGGCGGTACTGGACGAGCATCTCCTTGCGGGCGTCGACCGGCCCGTCCTCGACGTTCGGCAGGCCGCTGGTGTGCTGGAGCAGCATCCGCAGCGTGATCCGGCCGGCGTTGGCGACCTTGAGCGTCGGCACATAGGCGGCGATCGGCGTGTCGAGCGCGACCTTGCCCGCCTCGACCTGCTTCATCGCCGCGACCGCGACGATCTGCTTGGTCACCGACGCCCAGCGCCACGGCACGTCGTCGGTGGGCCGCGCCGGCGCGGCGGGCCCGCCGACCTGCTGGAACCGACCCAGCCGGCCGCCGCAGTCGTCGAGCGTATCGCTGACGAGGTATTCGCCGCTGATCGCAGTGGCCGCCGCGATGCGCTCGACGGCGGCGCAGCGATCGAGGAGGGCGTCGCCCGCCGGCGGCGCGAACGGCGCGGCGGCGGCCAGCAGGACGGCGAGCAACGGGATCACGCGGCGCGACTCCCGGGCTTGACCGCGGGCAGCGCCGCCAGTTCCGGCGGCAGCGCGTCGGCGGGATAGGTCGGCACGGCCAGCCGCACGAGCGCGGTCAGCGGCACCCCGACGTCGGCCGCGCCGTCGCTGCGGTCGACGAGGCACGCGGCGTGGACGACCCGGCCCCCCGCCGCGCCGATCGCGGCGATCGCCTCGCGGCTGCTGAGGCCGGTGGTGACGACGTGCTCGACCATCAGCACCGTCGCATCGGCTTCGAGCGCGAAGCCGCGGCGCAGCTCGAAGGTGCCGGTCGGCCGCTCGACGAACATCGACGGCACGCCGAGCTGGCGGGCGACCTCGTAGCCGACGATCACCCCGCCCATCGCCGGCGCGATCACCGCGTCGACGCGTCGCGCCGCCGCGGGCAGCTTGGCGACCAGCGCGGCGACGAGGCGCGCCGCCCGCGCCGGGTCCATCAGGACGCGCGCGCACTGGAGGTAGCGCGGCGAACGCAGCCCCGACGACAGGATGAAGTGCCCGTCGAGGAGCGCGTCGGCCGCGCGGAACTCGGCGAGGATGTCGGTGTCGGTCATCCGTCCCGGCCTAGAGCATGACGCGGGAAAAATGAACCATCCTGTCATCCCGGCAGAGGGCGGGGCCCAGCAACTCGAACCTTCGCGGTCATGGAGCCCGGCCTGTGCCGGGATGACAGTCTCGAAGTCCACGCGGCGTCGCCGATTGGGGTGTGGAAAGTCGCGCCGCCATCGGTTATGCGAGGCGCGGGAAAAAGGGGGACGGCATGACGACATCGATCGCTCGCGGCGCGCTGACCGGAATGGTGGCGCTGTCGCTCGCCGCGCCGGCGTTCGCGCAGATCAAGTCGACCCACAGCGAATCGGCCGAGGACACGCGCGCCCGTGCCCAGAACGAGCTGCCGACGTGCGCCAAGCCGCTCGGCACGATCGCACTGTCGGAGCCCGAGACCAAATGGTGGGGCGGGCTCGGCCTCGGCTCGCCCGAGGCGCTGATCCGCGTCTACATCCAGAAGTCGCACTGCTTCCGCCTCGTCAACCGCAGCGCGCAGGGCATGGCGGCGATGGAGCGCGAGCGCGCGCTCAACGCCGGCGGCGAGATGCGGCGCGGCGGCACGATCGGCAAGGGGCAGATGGTCGAGGCCGACTTCACCGTCATCCCCGACATCGTCACCGGCAACAACAACAAGGGCGGTCTCAACGTCGGCGGCCTGCTCGGCGGGATGATCGGCGGCGCGGCCGGCGGGCTGATCGGCGGGATCAACGTCAAGAAGCGGTCGGCCAACGTCATCCTCAACGTCGTCAACAACAAGAGCAGCGAGGAGTTCGTCGCCGAGGGCCAGTCGAAGAAGACCGACCTCGGCTTCGGCGGCGGCGGCGGCATCTTCGGCGGCGGCGGCCTCGCCGCGGGCGGGGCGTCGGGCTACGACAATACCGAGATCGGGCAGGTCATCGCGCTCGCCTACCTCGACGCCTACACCAAGATGGTCGGGCAGCTCGGCGGCGAGCTCGGCCAGTTCGCCAGCGCCAAGCAGGCCGAGAAGGCGGTCGCGATGAAGCGGCCGGGGCGGATGTATGCCGCCGCGTCGCTGAAGGCGAAGGTGCTCAAGTCGCTCGATCCGGGCGCGCTGCTCTACCCGACGGGGAACAAGCAGGACGGCTTCTGGGAAGTCGAGGACGAACTCGGCACCAAGGGCTGGGTGGCGGAAGCGGTGATCGAGGTGGCGCGGTAGGCCACCCCCTCCCCCTCAGGGGAGGGGTAGCAGCCTACGCCTTCACCCGCTCGACCGTCACCACCGCCTGCGTCGCCCGCAGCGCGGCGATGATGTTCATGAGGTGGGCGAGGTCGTCGACCTCGATGTCGACGACGAAGGTGTGGAACGCGCGGTCGCGCTCGGAAAGCGTCAAGTTGACGATGTTCGCGCCGTGGTGGGCGAGGATCGCGGTCAGCGCGGCGAGGCTGCCCGGCGTGTTGTGGACCACCGCCTCGACGCGCGTGACGCTGCCGTCGGTCCCGTCGCCCCAATGGAGGTCGAGCCAGTCCCCCGCGCCGTCGCCCCCCACCTCGGCCACCCGCGCGCAGTCGATGCTGTGGACCTCGATCCCCCAGCCCGC
>CAXTQJ010000179.1:3755-5400 GCA_964246245.1 uncultured Sphingomonadaceae bacterium | reverse complement strand
ATATTTCCGACCGGCGACGAAGGTCGGCGGGAGCATCTGCCAGTAGTCGATCGCGTCGGGCGCCGACGGCCATCCGCCCGTCGAGGCCGAAGCGCGCGACCTTGGTCACGCCGTGGTCGTCGAAACTGGCGAAGATCGCCCGGCCGTCGGCGGCCCAGCGCGGGCTGCGGACGCTGCGGTCGAGCCCGCCGCTGATGACGCGCGACCCGCTGCCGTCGGCGTTCATCACGCTCAGCTGCGCATTCTCGTAGGCGCGGAGCTTGTCGTCGAAGCCGACGTACGCGATCAGCCTGCCGTCGGGCGATGCGGCGGGTTCATTGTCGGGGCCGACACGGTGGGTCAGCTGGGTCAGTGTCCCATCGGCGATCGACACGGCGAAGACCTCGGATTCGAGGACATCGCGCTCGGGGTCCTTGCCGTGGTTCGAGCTGAACAGGATCGCGCGGCCGCCCGCGCCCCACGAGAGGCCGTCGCCATCGTCGAACTTGCCGCTCGTCAACTGGCGTGGCGCGCCGCCGTAGGCCGACACGACGAAGATGTGGTCGTAGCCGGGCTTGAGATAGCCCTCGCCGTCGGCGCGGTAGAGGACCTTGTCGATGAACTTGATCGGCTCGGCCCACTTCGCGCCGTCGGGCTTGGCCGGCGGTGCGCCGAGCTTCGCCCCGTCGTCGGCGACGAACATCGCGAAGGCGATGCGGCTGCCGTCGGGCGACCACGCCATCTCGCTCGGCGCGTCGGCGAGGCCGGTGATGCGCGCGTTGCGACCACTCGCCAGCCAGTGGACGAAGAGCTGCGGCTTGCCGCCGGCATCGGCCGCGACATAGGCGACGCGGTCGCCGCCGGGCGACCAGCGCGGGCGGCTGGCGGGGCCGTCGATCAGCGGGCTCTGGCTGCCGCTGGCGACGTCGATCAGCCACACCGTCCGCCGCGCGCCGTCGGTCATGATGTCGCCGCTCGAGCGGACGTAGGCGATATGCCTGCCGTCGGGGCTGATCTGGACGTCGGTCGCCTGTTCGAGCGCGAAGACGTCGCGCGGGCCGAAGGTCGGCGCGGTGGCGACCGCCTGCGGCGCGGCCGGAGTCGATGTGGGCTGGGCCGGCGCAATCTGGGCCAACGCGGGCGCGGCGGCGCCGAGGAGGAGGGCGGCGACAAGGTGCATCGTCATCTCGCGACTGTTCGGGACCGCCTACGTTATGACGCTTGTCGCCGTCGCCGCACAAGTGTAATAGACGAACAATACACCAGGGAGCCGACCATGCGCCGTATCGCCGTCATCCTCGTTCCGCTGCTCGCCGTCGCCGGATGCGGGCACCGCGCGACGCAGGAGACGCAGACGACGGTGACCCGCGACGGCGTGACGACGACGACGATCACCAAGCGCGAGGTCGACCGCGACGCGTCGACCGGCGGCGGGCTGAACATCGATTCCGACAAGTTCAAGGCGAATGTCGAGATCCCGGGGCTGAGCTTCGGCGGCGAGCACATGGACCTCGACGGGATGAAGCTCTACCCCGGCACGACGGTCAAGGGCGTCCACGTCCGCGCGGGCGCCCCCCGCGGGGTCGACCCCCGCGCGGGGCTAATGGCCGTGTCGCGCCCCCCCCCGCCCGCGCCCGTACGGATGGCTTATGAAGCCATAGAGGCT
>CAXTQJ010000179.1:0-3745 GCA_964246245.1 uncultured Sphingomonadaceae bacterium | reverse complement strand
CCCCCCCCCCCCGGGCCGGCGGCCCCGGGGCCCCCGGGGCGCGGGGGGCGCGGGGGGGGGGGCCCCCCGCGGCGAGGTCATCATGGACTTCTCGAGCCCCGCCGCGCCGGCGACGGTCGCGCGGCACACGGCCGACCAGGCGCGCAACGCCGGCTTCACCGTGACGACCGACACCGCCGATGCCGTCGCGGGGTCGAAGGCCAGCGCAGGCGACAGTTTCAGCGCGACGTTCAACCCCAACGGCGACGCGACCGTGGGGCACCTGACGCTGGTCGGGAAGCACTGACCGACGGATCCTCGCTGCAAGCGGGAGGATCATCCGCGGTACCGAATCAACCCTTCCTGCGCGACGCTCGCGACCAGGGTGCCATCGGCCCCGAAGATCAGCCCGCGGTTCATCCCGCGCGCGCCCCCGCTCCACGGCGAGTCCTGCGCGACGAGGTGCCAGTCGTTGAGGTCGGGGGTGGCGTGGAACCACACGGCGTGGTCGATCGACGCCGCCTGCAGCGCCGGGTCCGTCCACGCGACACCATGCGGCAGCAGGCAGGTGTCGAGCAGCGTCATGTCGCTGGCATAGGCGAGCAGGCACCGGGCGAGCACCGCGTCGGCGACGACGGGGGCGGCGGCGCGCAGCCAGTAGTGCGCGGCGGGCTTGACCTTCTTCGGCTTGAACGGGTCGTGCGGCTCGACCGGCTTGATCTCGATCGGCCGGTCGCGTTGTGCCCACAGCGTCCGCCACGGCTCGGGCGTCGCGGCGGCGGTGGTCGCGAACAGGTCGGCGTCGTTCTTGAGGAGTGCCGGTGCCGCGACCCGCGGCATCGCCGCCGCGTGGGTGAAGCCGCTTTCGACGATCTGGAACGACGCGGTCAGGCTGAAGATGCGCTTGCCGTGCTGGATGCCCTCGACGCGGCGCGTGGTGAAGCTCGTCCCGTCGCGCTCGCGGGTCACGCGGTAGACGATCGCAGCCTGCGGATCGCCGGGCCGCAGGAAGTAGGCGTGAAGCGAGTGCGCCGGGCGGTCGGCACGCACCGTGCGCGACGCCGCCATCAGCGCCTGGGCGACGACCTGGCCGCCGTAGACCCGCGACCAGCCGGTGTCGGCCGACTGGCCGCGGAACAGGTCGACCTCGATCGTCTCGAGGTCGAGGAGCGCGAGAAGGCGGGCGACGGCGACGGCGGGATCGATCATGCGGCGACGCCTAACCGGCGGCGGCCCCGGTGTCACCCACCGGAACTTTCGATCAGGCTACGCGCTACCGTCTTACTACATCTGTACCGAAAAGGGGTCCTGCGATGCTACGTTACGCCTTGATTTTCCTTGTTGTCGCGCTCGTCGCCGGGCTGCTCGGCTTCGGCGGCCTCGCCGGGGCCGCGTCGAATATTGCGATGATCCTGTTTTATATCTTCATCGTGCTGTTCGTGGTCGGGCTGGTTATGCACCTGCTGCGGGGCGGTCGAGCCGTCTAGTCGGCCTCAAACCGATGCCATAGGGGCCGTCGGAGCAATCCGGCGGCCCTTTTCGCAGGTTGACTTGGGGTGGGGCGTCGCCTAACCCCGCGCCTCGCCGCTGGCCAAGCGGGTGTAGCTCAGTTGGTTAGAGCGCCGGCCTGTCACGCCGGAGGTCGCGGGTTCGAGCCCCGTCACTCGCGCCATGCGGGCGTGTCGAACCGGTCGAGTTCGTAGGCGATCGACGCTTCGACGAGCATTTCCCACAGCGCCGCCGCAAGCTGGTCGGGGACGCCGGCCACCGCCGCCGCGGCGCGGGCGTTGCCGATGACTGCCGCCTTGCGTGGTTCGTCGCGCACGGCGGCGCGGTCGGTCTTGATCCGCGCCGCCGCGCGCATATAGCCAAACCGCGTGCCGAGCAGGTCGACGATCGCGCGGTCGACCGCATCGACGCCGGCGCGGACCTCGGCCATCGTGGTGCACGCGGACGGGTCGAGCGGCGGCGCGGTATTCACTGCGGGGCGCGCCACGTACCCGTCTCCATCCACTGGAGCAGCGGCCGCATCGGCAGCAGCCATGCGGCACCCAAGATCGCGTAGACCGGAACTGCGATATACCATGGCAGCGTGCCGAGCGACGCGACCAGCCGCGCGGCGACCCCGGCATAGAGGGCGAGGCCGACGACGATCGACAGGACACCGACCGGCTTGCGCGAACTGGGCTTCATCGCCGCGACATAGGCGCGGCCGCGAAGTCCCGCCACCCCGACGGCGTCGCCAGCGCGTCGAGCGGCTCGTCCCACGGCTCGGCGGGCAGCAGGTCGACGATCTGCACGTCCCACGCGACGCCGACCGCGAGCACCCGGCCGGCCTGGCGCAGCGCGGCGAGCGTCCGGTCGTAATGGCCGCCGCCCTGACCCAGCCGTACCCCGCGCCGATCGACGGCGAGCAGGGGCACGAGGATGATGTCGGGGACGATCCGCGGGGCGCCGATACCGGGTTGGAGCACGCCGAGCGGCCCGGCGCAACAGGCGGCGCGCGGCGCATCGTGAAAGGTAAGCGGCACGTCACGAACGGTCCGGGGAAAGGCCATCGGCCGGTCGAGGCGGCCGGGATCAATCTCGTCGCCGACCGCGTGATACGCGGCGACCCGTCCCGCCGGGAGCCGGTCGGCAAGATGTCCGGCAAGCAGGCGTTCGAATCGGCCGCGCTCGCCCGCGGACAGGCCCGCGACATAGGCCGCGCGCGCGGCGCGCGCCAGTTTGCGCAGGATCGGCCGGGCGGGGTCGGCGGGACCGCCATGGCCGTTTGCCGGAAGATCCTCTGACGCCATTAACGTCAGGTGGGCACCATGTACGTCCGGCCAGGACCGGCGCAGGGACAGCGCCCTAGGATGTGATATCGCCTCAGGGATGCTCCGTATGCTCGTACCGGGCAGTACCCGCCTGACGACAATATAGGCGTCGGCGAGGCGAGGCTCAAGCGCGGCGCGTTGCATCACGACCCCGGCGCGAATAATCTTCGCGTCCTGGGGGAGAAACATCATGCCGCTTAACGAACAGCTGACGTGGGCCGAGGTCGGTGCGATCTCGACCGGCGGCGCCAGCACGGTCAGCGACGCCTTCCAGCTCGCCTTCGGCCACCCGACCAAGGAGCTGTTGCCCGCGGGAATGTCGCTCTACAAGTTCAATGGGTTCAGCACGCTGGGACAGGGCCAGATCACCGCCGCGACGCCGCTGTCGCCGTGGTGGAGCCCGACCTTGACGTACAAGCACGACGCCGGCCTCACCCAGCGCCAGAAGATCGCCGACGCCAACGGCGTCTCGTTCCGCGAATGGGGCCGGCTGACGTCGGTGATCAAGGAGAACTGGAGCTCGCTCGACTGGCTGCTGACGGTCGACCTTGCGGTTCCGGTCTACGCGTGGTTCGGCGGCTTGAAGGGGATGAAGCGCGCCGACGCCGGCAGCCAGTCGCGGCGCAACACGGCGCTCGAGAAGAAGGGGACGAGCGCCGGCCTGCCCGGCGGCGGAACCCAGTTCTACATCCCCAACCTGACCGTCGGCGACATCGTCAACCCGGCGTTCCGCGCGCTTTAGTCGCCGAGCAAGCCGTCGGCGATCGTGTCGAGGCGACGGATCAGCGCCTCGATCCTGTCATCGTCGACCGGTGCCGCGTTGCGTCCCGCGAACAGCTCGTCGGCGACCTGCAGCCCGGCCATCAGCAGCAGGCGCGGCTCGCTCATCGTCCCGATCGCGGCCGCCATCTCGCCACCAAGGCCGACGAGCTGACCGCCGCGATCGG
>CAXTQJ010000178.1:0-5412 GCA_964246245.1 uncultured Sphingomonadaceae bacterium | reverse complement strand
GTCGCGTCGAGCGCGTCGGCGAGGCGGTCGAGCGGGTAGATGTGGGTGTAGAGCGGCGTCGGATCGAGCCCCCCGCCGGCGACGGCGGCGACCGCCTCCTCGACGCCGCGGCGGCAGACGGCGGGGTCGCGCTCGTGGGCGTTGATGACGTCGATGCCCTTCCAGTTCCAGTCCTGCAGGTTGACCTGGCGCGGCCCGTCCTGGTGGTAGCCGGCGATGACCAGGCGCCCGCGCGGGGCGTGGAGCGAGGCGTCGAGGTCGTGCGGTCTTCCATCGGGATCGTCTCGAGGGCACCGAAGCGCCGCGCGAGGTCGAGCGACGATCGCCGGCGCGAGATCGCGATCACCCGCGCGCCGGCGTCGCTCGCAAGCCTGGTCAGGACGGCACCAAGGAAGCCGATGCCGATGATCGCGACCGTCTGCCCCGCGGCGACGTCGCTCCGCCGGAAGATGTTCAACGCGCAGCCGAGCGGCTCGCCGGGGAACGGCCGGCCGGCGAGCTCGGGCGGCAGCCGGACCGCGGCGGCGGCGGGCACGATCTCGAAGGCGGCGAAGCTTCGCGAGCCAAGCGTCGCCACCCCGTCGCCGGGGACCAGATCGCCGACGCCCTCGCCGACCGCGTCGACCGTGCCCCAGCCCTCGTGACCGAGGCCGCCGGGCGCGCCGGGATAGGTCAGCCACGGCAGGCCGGCCCAGGGTTCGAGGTTCGACGCGCAGACGCCGCTGCCGCCCAGCCGGACGCGGACCTCGCCCGGTCCGGGCGTCGGCACGGGCATCTCGGCGATGTCGATCACCCCCGGAGCGGCGAGCACGGCCGCGCGCATCACGCCGCCTCGGCCGCCGGTGGCCCGACGCCGATCTCGGCTGCGAACCACGCAGCGGTGCGGGCGAGGCCGACGTCGACCGGAACCCGCGGGCGCCACCCGAGCAGCGCCTTGGCGCGGCCGATGTCGGGGCGGCGGCGGCGCGGATCGTCGACCGGCAGCGGCCGGTACACCGCCGGCGCGCTCGTTCCGACGATGCGGCGGATGCGAGCGAGCAGGTCGTTGACGGTAATCTCGACCGGGTTGCCCAGGTTGATCGGAAGGCTGCCGTCGATGTCGCCGTCCATCAGTCGGAGCAGGCCGTCGACCATGTCGCTGACGTAGCAGAAGCTCCGCGTCTGGCTGCCGTCGCGGTAGATCGTGATCTCGCGCCCGCCGAGCGCCTGGCACAGCAGGTTCGAGACGACGCGGCCGTCGTCGGGATGCATGTGCGGGCCGTAGGTGTTGAACAGCCGCGCGACGCGGACCTCGGCGCGACGAGCGCGGGCATAGTCGAACGCCAGCGCCTCGGCGGCGCGCTTGCCCTCGTCGTAGCACGCGCGCGGACCGGTGCAGTTGACCGCGCCGCGATAGCTTTCGGCCTGCGGATGGACCTCGGGGTCGCCGTAGATCTCGCTGGTCGAGGTCATGAGGAAGCGCGCTTGCGCCCGCTCGGCGAGGCGGAGCAGGTGGTGGGTGCCGACGACGCTGGTCAGCAGCGTGTGCTCGGGGTCGATCTGGTACTGCGGCGGCGACGCGGCACAAGCGAGATTGTAGACCTGCGTAATGTCGCCGACACGCCCGGTGACGGCCGGCGGCAGCGGATCGACGACGTCGGCCTCGACGAAGGTGAAGCCGCGCGAGCCGCGGAGCGCGTCGAGGTTCGACGGCCGCGCGGTCTGCAGGTTGTCGATGCAGATCACCGCGTCGCCGCGGTCGAGCAGCGCGCGGCAGAGGTGCGAGCCGATGAAGCCGGCCCCCCCGGCGACGACGGCGGTGTGGGTCATGCCTGTCTCCTCCGAAGTGCCGCAGGCGCGGTCAGCGCGGCGTCGAGTTCGACCGCGCGGTGGGCGGCGGTGTGGGCGGAAAGGACCCGGGCGCGGCCCGCCGCGCCGATCGCGTCGGCCGGAGCCGCGGTCAGCGCCGCGACGACGTCGGCGGTGGTGTCGGCGAGGACGATCTCGCCGCCCGGCGCGAACAGCGTGTTGAGGCCGGTCCAGCGGTCGGAGACGATCGCGGTGCCGCAGGCGGCGGCCTCGAACAGGCGGACCGACGGCGACCAGCCGGCGGCGATCATGTCGGCGCGGGTGACGTTCAGCGTAAAGCGCGACGCCGAGTAGAAGCCGGCGTGGTCGGCCGGCGGCAGGTGGTCGATCCGCGCGACGTTCGCCGGCCAGTCGATGTCGCCCGGATACTGCGGCCCGGCGACGACGAAGCGCGCGTCGGGCAGCGCCCGCGCCGCGGCGATGAGCAGGCGGTCGAGGGTCGGCTGGCGGTCGGGGCTATAGGTGCCGAGGTACGACAGGTCCCAGCGCTTGGCGTCGCCCGTCGAGGCGTAGAGCGCGGGGTCGACCGAGCAGTACAGTGCGCGCGCCGCCGGCGAGCCGTAGGTCGCCTCGAGCAGGTCGAGCGTCGGGCCGCCGGTGAACGACAGGTAGGTGTCGTAGCCGGGGATCAGGTCGGCCGACAGGTAGGCGCAGTCGCCGCGGGCGAGCGCCGCGAGCGTGACCGGCGTATCGATGTCGTAGAAGGCGGTCACGCCCCGCGCCGTCTGCTGGACGAAGCGGCCGACCGCGATCCCGTCGGGGACGTACGAGCCGACGACGACCGCGTCTGCCGCGGCGATGTTTGCGCGCCATGCGGCGAGGCCTTCGACCCCGTCGTAGAAAGCGAGGCGGCACCAGGCGGGATCGGTCAGGTCGCGCTGCCCGGCGTACCACGGCACGTCGCGTTCGAGGAACAGCACGTCGTGGCCGCGGGCGGCGAACGCCTTCAAGAGCGCGCGGTAGGTCGTCGCGTGGCCGTTACCCCACGACGACGACAGGCTGAGGCCGAGGACGACGAGCCTCACGCTGCCGCCCGCCGTGTCCGCGCGCGCAGCAGCGCGTCGACCTGCGCGCCCCGCAGCGCATAGGTGTGCTCGGCGAGCACCCGCGCCATCGCCGCTGCGCCGATCGCCCGCGCCCGCGCCGGCGTTAGCGCGGCGAGGTGGTCGGCGACGTCGTGCCCGTCGCGCGCGACGAGGACTTCGGCATCGGGCTTGAGGAACAGCTCGATCCCCTCCCACGCGTCGGTGATCAGGCACGCCGCCGCGCCCGCCGCCTCGAACACCCGGGTGGCTGGCGAGAAGCCGACGCTCGCCATGCTGTCGCGCGCGCCGTTCAGCACGGCGAGCGGAGTCGCGTTGAAGGCGTTGTGCTCGGCGGTGTAGACATGGCCGCGGTGGCGGACGTTGGCCGGCATCGACTTGGTCTCCCAGCCGTTGCCGCCGATCAGGAAGCGCCGGTCGGGCAGCGCGGCGGCGGGGGCGAGGAAGAACGCCTCGACCCGCGCCTCGCGGTCGGGGAGGCGGTTGCCGAGGAAGGCGAGGTCGGCGGCGAAACGCTCGTCGGGCGCGACCGGGAAGTGCGTCGCGGGATCGAGCGCGTTGTAGACCGGCACCGTCTCGGCCGCGCCGAAGCCGCGATAAGCGTCGACTACCGGCGCGCCGCCGCCATAGGTCAGGACGAGGTCGAGGCGCGGCAGCGCGGTGCGGACCGGATGGTCGGGATCGGTGCGCATCTCGTCGAGCGTCGCCGCCGCGTCGACGTCCCAGAAGACGCGGAGCGAATGCGGCGCGGCGCGGGCGATCACCCCGGCGAGCAGCTCGCGGTCAAACACGCCGACGCCGTTGGCCTTGACGACGATGTCGGCATCGCCCGCCGCGGCCAGCACGGACTCGAGCCCGGCCGCGGTCGCCGGGTAGACGACCGAGCGGCACCAGTCGGGCGGATCGATGTCGCGGTGCGCCTGCCGGTCGAACGCGTCGGGCTCGTAGAAGCTTATTTCATATCCGCGGTCGGCGAGGTCGTGGAGGATGCCGCGATAGTAGGTCGCCGCGCCGTTCCAGTACGACGACACCAGGCTCGACCCGTAGAAGGCGATCCTCATGCGACGCTCCGCAGCGCCGTCCGCGCCGGGGCGGCGGCGAGGCCGGCGAGAATGGCGAGCAACTCGTCGACACGATGGCCGCAGGTGTGGTGAGCGCGGATCGTCGCCAATCCTGCGGCGGCGGTCGCGGCGCGCAGCGCGGGATCGTCGCGGAGCGCGGTCAGGTGCCGCGTCATCGCAGCGCCGTCGGCGGCGGTCAGGTAGTCGCCGGTACAAAACAGCCCCTCGGCGTCGTTCCACGGGGCCGAGACCAGCGGGATGCCGCAGGCGAGCGCCTCGAAGACGCGGATCGTCGGGATGCCGGGCAGGATCGTCGTGTAGTAGCGCCGCGGGACGTGGACCGTGGCGAGGTGGCGCGCGAACACCGCCGGCGCGGCGGCGTTTGGCGACCAGCCGCGGTACGCCGCACCGTAGCCGGCGAGGAGCGCCTTGGCCTCATCGGGGTAGCGGACGCCGTAGACGTCGAGCGGCAGGGCGGCGTCGCGCGCCGGCCGCAGGAGGAAGTCCTCGATATCGGCGGTGCGCTCGCCGTCGCCCCAATTGCCGATCCACACCAGCCCGGCGCGCTCGCCCTCGACCGCCGGCGGGTGGAAGCGGCGAACGTCGGCCGCCTCGTGCCATGTCCACACCCGCGTCCCCCAGCCCCAGCGGCGGTAGACCTCGGTCAGCGCCGCGCCGAAGGCGAGGACTCCGTCGTAGCCCGACAGGTCGAAGGCGCGGATCGCGTCCGGATCGCTGACCGCGCGGTGATGAGTGTCGTGGAACAGCAAGGTGAAGCGGCCGCCCGCCCGCCGCGCGCGGCCGATCGCGGCGACGAGCGCAGGATCGTTCCATTCGTGGACGATGACGACCTCGGCGTCGCCGCTCAGGTCGGCGGCATTGTCGGCGAGGGCGGCGGCGAGGTCGAACGCGGTCGTCGCCAGCTCGGGGTAGGCGGCGCGCCATGCGGCGAGCCCGGCGTCGCCGTGGTCGGCGAGAAGGTGGGTCAGGCTCCACGACCCCGCCGGCTCGAGCGCGTGGACGGCGTGGCCGCGGTGGACCAGCTCGCTCAGCACGCCGCGCAGGAAGTGGGCGTTGCCGTGGTTCCAGCACGACGCGAGGCTGTGGGTGAAATAGGCGATCTTCACGCCGGCCTCATGCCGCGGCCCACGCGGCGACGCGGGGCAGCGTGTCGTAGATTGCCGCGATCCCACCCACCATCGTCGTCGCGTCGTAGCGCGCAGCGCGAACCCGCGCCCGCTCGCCGGCGGCGCCGCGCGCCGCCGGGTCGGTGACCAGCGCGGCGATCGCGTCGGCGAAGCCGGCGTCGTCGCCGGGCGCGACGAACGCCGCGGCGCCGTCCCACAGCTCGCGGAAGGTCGCGATGTCGCTCAGCACCAGCGCGCAGCCGGCGAGCGCCGCCTCGAGCACGGCGAGGCCGAACGGCTCGTAGCGCGCGGCGCTGGCGAACACCGGCCGCG
>CAXTQJ010000177.1:3527-5416 GCA_964246245.1 uncultured Sphingomonadaceae bacterium | reverse complement strand
GGCTCGATGTCATGTCGGCGCTCAAGGGTCGCCGCGCCGATTCGCGGGCGGTGATCCTCACCGGCTACGGCAACATCGTCACTGCCGTGACGGCGGTGAAGCTCGGTGCCTTCGACTATCTCGCCAAGCCGGCCGACCCCGAGGACATCGTCCAGGCGCTGATCGCCGCGCCGGGCTCGCGCCCCGAAGCGCCGGTCGAGCCGATGTCGGCCGACCGCGTCCGCTGGGAGCATATCCAGCGCGTCTACGAACTGTGCAGCCGCAACGTGTCGGAGACCGCGCGGCGGCTCAAGATGCACCGGCGGACGCTGCAGCGCATCCTCGCCAAGCGGTCGCCGCGCTAGGGCAGCCGCGCGGGCTCCGCCGCGCCGGGGTCGCTCAGCCATAGCAGCCGCTGCGCCGCTCGCCGGGCGAAGCGCAGCGTCTCGGCCTTGCGCCGCGCCGCCGCCAGCGGCACCCACGCCGCGGGGCGGATCTCGGCCGCGTCCCAGCGATCGGCGACGATCAGGCCGGCGCGGGTCGGCTGGAACCAGTCGGCGGCGAACGGAGCCTGCGGAAAGCCGCCCGGCACCGCCCAGAAATAGCGGTCGCAATAGTCGAGATATTCCGGCCACTTGGCGTCGCCGCGCAGGTCGGCGAGCGACACCTTGATCTCGACGAGCGTGATCCGTCCGTCGTCGCCCAAGCCGACGACATCGGCCCGGCGGCCGTTGCCGAGCGGCACCTCGGTCAGCGGCGCGATGCCCGCCCGCCACAACAGCCGCGACACGCCCCGCGCGACATCGTGCGCGGTCGAAACTTCGAGCGGAGATGTCGCCATCGGCGCAGACTAACAGAACAGGACAGGAACGGAAGCCCCGCCGTCATTTGTAGAAGATATGGTTTCCGATCGTGCCGACCTTGCGCATCGTCGTCCAGCTCGCGGCGACGCGGGTCGCATGGAAGGCGGTCGCCTGCGGGGCGATCGCATCCCAGCCGGCGGTCGCGGCGATCGCGGCGATCGCCTTGGCGATGCGCCAGTCGCGGCCGTCGGCGGGAGTGCGCGACCGGTCGAAGCTGAACTGGCCGCGCTGGTTGACGACGGCGCAGACCGTGCCCGCGAACCGCCCCGAGGCGACGCGGTTGAGGATGACCTGCGCGACGGCGAGCTGGCCTTCGAGCGGCTCGCCGCGCGCCTCGAAATAGACCGCGCGGGCAAGGCATTCGCGGTCGCCGTAGGCCGTGGGCGACGCGTCGACCGTCTGCGCGACGAGGGTGGTCAGCTGCGCCGGGCGCGGCGTGGCGACGACATCGTCGTCGTCGAGGGGAGCGGCGAGCGAAGCCGTGTCCGGCTGGGCCGGATCAGCCGCGGCGGCGAGCCGGCTGGCGGCGGTCGCGGCGAGCGGAAATTCGCCGGCGGCGGTCAGCGTCGTGCCGATCAGCGCGAGCAGCGCCGGATAGGCGATCCGGTGGAACCTGAAGGTCATTCATCGCTTCTTACCCACGGCGTCCCCGGGTCCGCTCGGCCCGATCCGTGTGATCGCGCGTCGCTGGGCTGAACCCGGTTCGGTCCGCTTGGGCTGATGATCGCCGGCCCCGCCCACAGTCCCGGCATCGAAGGTTCGCCCGGTGGCGGCGCGCGCCAGTCGACGCAAGCTCAGATGATCGTTTCGTCGATGAACCGTGCCAGATCGGGGGTGTCCAGTTCGATCACCCACAGGTCGGGGTCGTAACGGCATTGGCGCGCGACCCAGTCGTCGACCGAGTCGCCGGCCGCGCCGACGCGCCATTCGTATGCCTGCGCCGCGCCGATGACGCGCGCCAGCGCCCGCCGCGCGCCCGGCCGGGCGCGATGGACGACGACGACGCTGCCGGCGACGTCGTCGCCGCGGTGGAGCACCGTCGCGAAG
>CAXTQJ010000177.1:0-3517 GCA_964246245.1 uncultured Sphingomonadaceae bacterium | reverse complement strand
GTCGCGAAGTCGCCGCGCGCGTGGACGCGACGGGTCAGCGCGCCGACCCACGTCCGCGTCGCGAGACGCGGCTCGCTCAGGCGGCCTCGCTGCGGACGTCGCTGGCGAGGATCGCGTACAGCGCGTCGGCCGACTGCGCCCCGCGCAGCTTGGCGCAGAAGGCGGTGTCGCGAAGCGCGCGGCTGATGCGGGCGAGCGCCTTCAGATGCCCCGCCCCGTCGCCGCTCGGCGCGAGCATGAGCACGACGAGGTCGACCGGCAGGCCGTCGAGCGCCGCGTAGTCGACCGGCGACGCCAGCTTCGCCGCGACCGCGACGATGCCGGTCAGACCGTCCAGGCGGCCGTGCGGGATCGCGGTCCCCGCGCCGAAGCCGGTCGAGCCGAGCGCCTCGCGTTCGAGGATGACGCGCGTGACCTCGCCCGCATTGCGCCAAGCCAGCGCCGCGGCGCGCGCCGCCAGCGTCTCGAGCACCGCGCGCTTGTTGGCGCCGGCCGCGCCGAAGACGATGCCGGCGGGGGCGATCAGGTCGCCGAGGATGGGACCGGTCACGCCCGCGGCTCGACCCAGCCGATGCTGCCGTCCTCGCGCCGGTAGACCATGTTGTGGATCCCCGACCGCGTGTTGCGGAACAGCAGCGCGGTCGTGTTCCTGAGGTCGAGCATCATCACCGCGTCGCTGACGCTCGCGTCGGGGATGTCGACCCGGGTCTCGGCGATGATCGGCGGGTTGTCGGCCGGCTCGTCGTCGGCCGGCGCGGCGAAGATGGTGTAGGCGGCGTTGTCGATCGCGGCCGCGTCGAGGTCGCGGGCGGCGGCGCGGGTGCTGCTGGGGCCGTGGCGGTCCTTCAGCCGGCGCATGTAGCGGCGCAGCTGCTTCTCGATGCGGTCGGCGGCGGCGTCGAACGCGGGATGCGCCTCGCTCGCCCGGCCCGAGCCCTTGAGGATTAGGTCGGCCATGACGTGCATGACGATGTCGACGACGAAATCGCCGTGCGGCCCCGGGCTGAGGGTAACGTTGGCCCCGATCGCGCGGCTGAAATACTTGTCGGCGATCGCGGCCAAACGCGTGCGGACGTGCTCGCGGAAGGCCGCTCCGGCGTCGACCTGATGGCCTGAAACGCGGATGTCCATCGCTCGTCTCCTTAGGAAGGGCGGTCGCTCTAGGCGCGGGGCCCGACAGCGTCAATCAACGCGCCGGCGGTAGGAATTGGCGCGCTACGACAGCCAGACGGGATCGGTCAGACCCGCAATAAAGGCAGCATGGCGCGCAAGCTCGTCGGCCGACGCGGCGTGCGCGCGCGGCGTCCGGTAGGCGCGGTCGACGACGATCGCCGCCGCCGCGACCGCCGTCGGCGCGAGGTCGAAGCCGATCTGCCGCCCGCCGATCAGTTCGACGTAGACCCGCGCAAGCAGCTCGGCGTCGATCAGCGCACCGTGCTTCGACCGCGCCGACAGGTCGATGCCGTAGCGGTTGCACAGCGCGTCGAGGGTGTGCTTGGCGCCGGGATGCTTCTTGCGCGACAGTTCGAGGGTGCAGACCATCCGGTGCGGCGGGATGACTGGCATCCGCGCGCGGCGCAGCTCCCAGTTCAAGAACTCCATGTCGAACACGGCGTTGTGCGCGACCAGTGGCGAGTCGGCGATGAAGGCGAGGAAGTCGTCGATCACCGCCTCGAACACCGGCTGGCCGGTCAGGAACGCGGTCGACAGGCCGTGGACCCCCTCGGCATCCTTCGGCATCGCGCGGCACGGGTCGATGTAGGTGTGGAAGCTGCGGCCGGTCGGCATGCGGCCGTGGAGCTCGACCGCGCCGATCTCGACGATGCGGTGGCCGTCGCCGGGCATGATCCCGGTGGTTTCGGTGTCCCAGACGATTTCGCGCATGGCGGCTATCTAGCGCGGCGGACCGCGGTGACAAGCGCCCGGACGGCGCGGAAGGTCCGCGCCCGCGTTCCTCCGGTCGGGATGACGACGTCGGCACGCGACCGCTTGATCGCGTCGGGGACCTGACGGGCGAGGATCGCGGCGAGCTTGGCGGGCGTCATCCCCGGTCGGGCGAGGACGCGCGCGCGCTGGACCGCGGCGGGGGCCGAGACGACGGCGACGAGGTCGCACGCGTCCGCCCCGCCGGCTTCGAACAGCAGCGGGATGTCGAGGACGACGGCGGCGGCGCGGCGGTGGCGGCGGAGAAACCCCGCGCGGGCGGCGGCGACGAGGGGGTGGACGATGCCTTCGAGCCGCCCCAGCGCCGCACCGTCGCCGAACACGGCGGCACCCAGCGCCTGCCGGTCGAGCACGCCGCCGGCGACCACCCCGGGAAAGGCGGCGGCGATCGCCGGCAGCGCCGCGCCGCCGGGGGCCTGGAGGGCGTGGACCGCGGCGTCGGCGTCGAACACCGGCACCCGCAGCCGGCGGAACATGGCGGCGACGGTCGACTTGCCCATGCCGATCGACCCGGTCAGGCCGACGACGATCATCGCCCGCGCCGCCCGCGAAGATGAACAACGCCACGAAGTTCACGCCCACGCAGGGCATGAAACCGGGCCGGCGGGCTGTTGGATTCGGGGCGATAACCCTTCATCTACAATCACTTGCATCCCGGCGAGGCGGTCAGCAGCGCGCGCAGCTCGGCGTCGTGGGCGCGCGGGGCGGGTGCGCCGTAGAACAGCGCGAACGCCGCCGCCGCCTGGCCGATGAGCATGGCCAGCCCGTCGATCGTCCGCAGCCCGCGTGCCCGTGCGGCGGCAAGCAGGGCAGTTTCGAGGGGAGCGTAAACGAGGTCGTAGACGATGGTGTCGTCAGGATAGGCTTCGAGGGCGATCGCCAACGGCGGCTGACCGACCATGCCGAGCGTCGTCGCGTTGACGACGACGAAGCTGGAGCGCGGCGTCGCGCCGTGGTTCGGCGTCGCGGCGGCGCGCGCCGGGTCGATCGCCGCCCGGCCGAGTTCGCCGAGACCGGCGAAGCCGCCGCGGATGCCGCCGCGACCGAATTCGGTCGCCAGCCGCTCGGCCTTGGCGCGGTCGCGGGCGAATACCGCCATGTCGTCGCCTCGGCGGTGCCAGCCGTAGGCGACGGCGCGCGCGGCCCCGCCGGTGCCGATCAGGTGGAGACACGCCCCTCGGCGCGACCGTACCGCCTCGGCTGGCCGGTCGACCAGCGGCTCCATGAAGCCGTCGACGTCGGTGTTGTAGCCGACGAGCGCGCCGTCCTCGACGACCACGGTGTTGACCGCGCCGACCCTCGCCGCGAGGGGATCGACCCGGTCGAGATACGCCAGCGCCGCGACCTTGTGCGGGACGGTGACGTTCACCCCCACGAGCCCGAGCGCCGGCAGCGCGCGGAGCGCCGCGCCGAGGTGCGCCGGCGCGACGGGGAAGCGGCCGTAGTCGCCGTCGCGGCCGAGCCTGGCCAGCCAGAAGCGGTGGATCAGCGGCGACTTGGAGTGCACCACCGGCCAGCCGATGACCCCGGCGGCGCGCATCAGATCCTCCCCGCCCGCGGGGAGGATCTGATG
>CAXTQJ010000176.1:0-5424 GCA_964246245.1 uncultured Sphingomonadaceae bacterium | reverse complement strand
CTGCTCGGTGGGGAACCAGCCCACCATGTAGAGGCCGCGGCGATGCTCCTCGCCTTCGCCGGCCAGGGCGCGGAGCGCCGCTTCGACCCCGGGCCGGCCGGCGTCGTCGGGGACGAAGGCGAACACGGGAAACGCCGGTCCGGCGAGCGTCATCGGGCCGTGGCGGATCTCGGCCGCGCTGAATGCCTCGGCATGGAGGCCGCACGTCTCCTTGAACTTGAGCGCCGCCTCCTGCGCCACGCCCAATGCCGGGCCGCGGCCGATGACGTAGAGGTGATCGGCCGTGGTCAGCACCGGCAGCGCCGCCGACCAATCCGCGCTCCATGCGGCAGCGAGCGACTCGGGCAGGCCGGCAATGGCAGCGGCGAGGATCGCGTCGTCCGCCCACGCGGCGACCAGCTCGGCGATCGCCGCGAGTGTGCAGAGGAACGACTTGGTCGCCGCGACGCTCGTCTCGGGACCGGCGGCGACCGGCACGACGAGATCGGCGGCGGCGGCGAGCGGCGAGGCCTCGTCGTTGACGATCGCGACGACGATCGCTCCGGCCGTCGACGCGGCGGCGGCGGCGGCGAGCAGGTCGGGGCTGTGGCCCGATTGCGAGAGGACGAGGCACAGGCTGCCGGCAAGGTCGGGCCGCGCCGCGTAGACCGACGCCACCGATGGCGGGGCCGACGCGGTCAGCACCTCGAGCCGCGTCTCGATCAGATAGCGCGCGTAGGTCGCGGCGTTGTCCGAGCTGCCGCGGGCGATCGTGACGACCGCGCGCGGCGGGGCGGCCCGCAGGCGGCGAACGAGACCGGCGATCGCGGCCGCGCGACGTAGCCGCCCGCCGGCGACGCGTCCCGGCACCTCGGCCGCTTCCGTCAGCATCGCCGTCACCGACGCGGCGCGAACCGTCATGTGCCGACGTTCAGCTCGGCGACGAAGTCGTAGCTGTCGCCGCGGTAATAGGAGTGGGTGATCTCGACCGTCGTCCCGTCGGCACGAAAGCCGCGGCGTTCGATCAGCAGGCCCGGCGCGCCGGCGTCGAGCGTCAGGAGCGCCGCCTGCTCGGCCGTGAACAGCACGGCCCGGAGGCGTTGCAGCGCGCGCGCCGGCCGGTTGCCGGTCGCTTCGAGCGCGGCGTACAGCGACGTGTCGACGACATCGGCCGACGGCAGGCAGACGGCAGGCACGGTCGACACCTCGAGCGCCATCGGCGCGTCGTCGGCGAAGCGGATCCGGTTGAACCGGTAGACCTGCGTGCCCGGACCGAGGCCGAGCGACATCGATTCCTCGGGCGTCACCGTCCCCGTGCCGCGCGACAGCCAGACGCTGTGCGGGACGCGGCCGCGCGAGACCATGTCCTCCGAGAACGAGCTGAGCATCGAGAAGCTCTTCTCGATCCGCGCCGCGACGAAGGTGCCGGCCCCGTGACGCCGCGTGACGAGACCCTCCTCGACGAGCGCGTCGATCGCCTTCCGGACGGTGATGCGCGAAATGCCGAGGCCCTCGGCGATGTCGCGCTCGGCCGGCAGCGCCTCGTCGGTCTGCAGCCGGCGATCGGCGATGGCGTCGCGCAGGGCGCGGTGCAGCCGCTGATACAGCGGCCCCGGGGCCTGCCGATCAAGCCCGCCGATGACGTCAACCAGCCCCACGCGCATCCTCGTCCCAGGCCTCTCGCGCCGGCTTATGCCAACCGCGGTCCCCGGTGCATACCACCCAAATATTGGTATTAGAAAGATACTTTTTTGGGCTTGCGCACTCGGTACGGTTCATGTCAACTTGGCAGCAGGATCGGTCATCCGACCCGCGGACGCGGAGAAAAGCCCGTCGCTGGTTCGTGATTGGTCCTAGAAATTTCGCAGGTGATGAAGGGGACACTGCAATGATCAACCACCGCACCGCTCTGATCGGCACCGTCAGCGGCTTCGCGCTGATGCTCGCCGCGCCGGTCGTGGCCGCCGACCTGACCAGCACCGACGAGATCATCGTCACCGGCGTCCGCGCCAGCCTCGAGCGCGCGATCGAGCTCAAGCGGCTGAGCGAGAACCACGTCGATGCGGTGTCGGCCGAGGACATCGGCAAGCTCCCCGACAAGAACGTCGCCGACGCGCTGCAGCGTCTGCCCGGGATCAACACGTCGTCGGCGGCGAGCGGCGAAGGCGGCTTCGACGAGAACGACCGCGTCTCGATCCGCGGCACCTCGCCCAGCCTGACCCAGGTGACGATCGACGGTCACGCCGTCTCGACCGGCGACTGGTTCGTCCTCGACCAGTTCCAGACGGTCGGCCGCTCGACCGCGTTCGACCTGCTCCCGTCGGAGATCGTCTCGGCGGTCGTCGTCAACAAGACGCAGGACGCGTCGCTGCTCGAGGGCGGCGTCGCCGGCTCGATCGACCTCCGCCTGCGCAGCGGTCTCAGCCTCAAGGACACGTGGACCTTCGAAGGGTCGGCGCAGGGCGCGTACAACACGCAGAGCCAGCAGACCAAGCCGCAGGTCAACGGCCTGATCGGCTGGCACAACGACGACAACACGCTCGGTGTGATCGTCCAGGGCTTCTACGAACAGCGCAGCCTCCGCCGCTATGGTCAGGAGACGCTCGGCTACTCGGCGATCACGGCGTCGAACGCGACCGGCGCCGCCATCCCGTCGCTGATCGGCGTCCAGGCCCCGACGCTGGTCGGCTCGACCCTGTTCGAGCAGGAGCGGACGCGCAAGGGCGGCGTCGCGACGATCGACTGGAAGGCGAGCGATCGCCTCGAGTTCAACGCCAGCGGCTTCTACTCGTATCTCAACGCGACCAACATCAACGACAATTACCTCTACTGGGGCTCGCGCGAGATCGATCGCAACGTGCCCAGCAGCTATACCGTCCGGAACGGCACCCTCGTCGCCGCCACCTTCCCGCTGGTCGCGCCGTCCGGCGGCTTCGCCGGCCAGCCGATCGAAGGCATCGTCACCGACAACATCGTCCGCCCCGACGCCAACGCGGAAAGCTATTTCGCCAACCTCGACGCGACCTACAAGGCGACCGACCGGCTGACGATCACCGGCCAAATCGGCTATACCCACGGCACCGGCCGCACCCCGTCGTCGCCGTTCTTCGAGGTCGATGCGCCGACCGGCGTCAGCTACGCGCCGTCGGGCAACGGCTTCGCGGTGACGACGGCGAACATCAATCCGGCGAGCACCGCCGGCGTGTCGAACGACTTCGCGATCAACGAGACCTTCACTTCGACCGACCAGGAGATCTACGGCAAGGTCGATGCGCACTACGATGTGGACAGCGGCGCGTTTCGCTCGATCGACGCGGGGGTCCGCGCCGCCGGGCACAAGCGCCAGACGATCGGCTGGGACCGCGGCTGCACGCTCGGAGCCGACGGCCAGTGCTATAGCCCCGGCCTGCTCAACTATTCGGCGGTCAATCCGTCGCTGTACCCGTCGGGGTTCAACGCCGGCGCACTCGGCGTTCCCGGCCTGCTCATCCCGCTCGCCGGTAACCCCGCGACGATCACCACCGTCATCAACAACATCCAGAACCCGTTCCGCGGACCGATCTCGCACATCGTCCAGCCGGCGAACGAGTACTGGCCGGGCGAGTTCAAGGTCAAGGAGACCGACGTCGAGGGCTACATCATGGCTCACATCGGCGGCGAGGGCTGGCGCGGCAACGTCGGCCTGCGCGTCGCCAGCACCGACGAGGACGCCTTCGTCAACGTGCCGGTGAGCTGCACCCCGGGCACCAACTGCGCGCCCAACGTCATCACCACGTCGGCCTACGGCCCGTTCTACATCAACGAGGTCAAGCACACCTACGTCGACTTCCTGCCGAGCATCAACTTGGTGTTCGACGTAAAGAAGAACGTCCTGCTCCGGCTGGCCGCGGCCGAGACGCTCTCGCGTCCCGACTTCAGCGCGCTCGGGGGCACCGTCTCGCTGACCGACACCAACTTCACCGGCAGCGGCGGCAACCCGAACCTCAAGCCGGTCAAGGCGACCGTGTTCGACGGCAGCCTCGAATGGTACTACGGCAAGGCCGCGCTCGCCGCGGTCAGCGTCTTCCACGACGACCTGCAGTCGTACATCGCGTACGGCATCAGCACCGGGACCTATTTCACCCAGCTCGACAACCAGTTCCACCAGTACTCGATCTCGTCGCCGGTCAACACGACGGGGCAACTGTCGGGGGTCGAGGTGCAGGTGCAGCAGCCGATCGCCTACGGCTTCGGCTTCCAGGCGAACGCCACCTACGTCGATGCCCACGACGGTTCGGGCGCGCCCCTCGTCGGCACGTCGAAGTATACCTACAACGTCGTCGGCTATTACGACAAAGGCCCGCTGAACGTCCGCGTCGCCTATACGTACCGGTCGCACTACTTCGTCGGGCTCGACCGGGCGAGCTTCGAGAACCAGAGCAACTACGGTACCCTCGACGGCTCGGCCAACTTCGCGATCACGCCGAACATCACGTTGACGGTCGACGCACTCAACATGACCAACGCCAAGCTGAAATACTATGCCGCGAATACCGACCAGCCGCGCGCGGTGTACGCCAACGGCACGCAGGTGTTCTTCGGGGTGCGGGCCAAATTCTAGGGTCGGGCTTACTCCGGCGGATAGCCGAACGCCGCGATCCACGGGGCGAGGGCCGGCACGACGGGCGCGAGGTCGGCGGCATAGGCCCGCCAGCGCGCGATCCCGCGCCGGTTGATCCCGGCGCGGACCTGCCGTGCGCTCGGCGTCCGCACGTCGCGGCGCGCGGCCGTCGCCGCGACATCGGCCGTCGCCGGCGCGTCGCGCAGCCCGAGGAAGGCGGCGAGGCGGGCGATCTCGCCGGCCGGATCGCCGACCAGCGCCTCGTGGCGAAGTTCGGTCAGCGCGAGCGCGGTTCGGGCGCGGTACGCCGCCGCCATGGCCATCACCGCGGCGTAGCAGTCGGCGGTCCCGGCGAGCGAGGTGAAGGCATAGGTCATCGCGTTCATCTGGAACGCCGTCCGGAAGCAGCTGAGGACGACGTCGCGCGGGTCGCGGACGGCGAAGACGATCCGCGCCGCCGGAAACAGCCGGGCGATCAGCGGCAGCGTCAGCGTACCCGCCGGGGCCTTGTCGACGAACAGCTTGCCGCGCGGGTCGAGGCCGTGCGCCGCCACCGTCGTCCAGTAGCGCGTACGCCACGCGTCGGCCTCGGCCGCGGACAGCGTCGCGAGGCGCGCGCATCCCCTGTCGTCGGCGAGGAATTCGGCATAATGGTCGGCGAGCGTCGGCGCCTCCTCGAGGACGACGGCGTCGTCATGGCCGGCGAGCACCTGCTCGAGGAGCGTCGTCCCCGACCGGGGGAAGCCGAGGATGAAGGCGTGCGCCGCCGCTTCGCCGGGGACCGCCGCCGCGCCATGCGGGGCCGGTGCCCACGCCGCCGCGGGCGCCGCCGCCCACCACCGGGC
>CAXTQJ010000175.1:0-5494 GCA_964246245.1 uncultured Sphingomonadaceae bacterium | reverse complement strand
CCCACCGCTTCGGCGCGATCCGGCCCGGCCTGGCCGCCGACTTCGTGCTCCTCGACGCCGATCCGCTGTCCGACATCGCCAACACCGTCAAAGTGGCCTCGACCTGGCGCGATGGTGTCCGCCTGGACGCGGTGTGAGGACAGTTGCCGCTACTGCGACCGACGCGGCGCGGTCGTACCAGCCGTTGGCGACGATCCCGGTCGCCGACGGATGGCGGCCGGTGAGGAGGGTCGAGTGGCCGGGGCAGGTCTCGGTCGCGGCGTGACTCTGGTAGCCGTTGGGAAAGACGACGCCCGCCTGCAGCTTCTTCAGCCCGCCGGTGAAGCGGCCGCGATACTGGTCGAACAATGCCGCGGAGAACTGGTCGACCGAGATCGCGACGATCAGCTTTGGGGCCGTCGGCGCAGTGCTTGCAGCGACGGGGGCGGCCGCGAACGCCGCGAGCAGGCTCAGCCGACGTATCAAGGTTCGCATCACGTCACATCTCCCCGGCCGCAGCCGCCGCATGGCACGGCGATATTACGCTTTGGCGTCAGGTGGAAGGCGATGGCGGGGAACGGCCATTGCACGAGCGCGTGTTTGCGGCGAAAGCGACGGTCAATCGATTTGGGGGTTGCCATGATCCGTCTGCTCGCCACTGCCGCCGTGCTGGCGCTCGCGACGCCGCTCGGCGCCGCACCCGCCGCCGAAGTCACGACGCAACTGCCGCGCACCGTCCGGCCTAGCCATTACGACATCGCGATCACTCCCGACGCGGCGGCGATGACCTTCGCCGGCAAGGTCGGGATCGCGGTCGAGGTGATCGCCCCGACGACGACGATCACGTTGAACGCCGCCGACCTCGCCTTCGATCGTGTCGCGCTGAGCGGGGTCGCCGCCGCGCCGACGGTCAAGGTCGACGCCGATGCGCAGACGGCGACGTTCACCTTTGCGCAGGCGATCGCGCCGGGGCGATATACCCTGTCGATCGACTATCGCGGCAAGATCGGGACGCAGGCGAACGGGCTGTTCGCGCTCGACTACGACACGCCGGCGGGCAAGAAGCGCGCACTCTACACCCAGTTCGAAAACAGCGACGCGCGCCGCCTGATCCCGTCGTGGGACGAGCCGGCGTACAAGGCGACCTTTACCCTGGCCGCGACCGTGCCCAGCGGCCAGATGGCGGTCAGCAACCTCCCGGTCGCGTCGACCAAGGACCTCGGCGGCGGCAAGGCGCTGGTTTCGTTCCCCGAGACGCCGAAGATGTCGACCTATCTGCTGTTCTTCGGACTCGGTGACTTCGAGCGGATCACCGCGAAGGCGGGGCCGACCGAGATCGGCATCATCACCCAGACGGGGAAAGCGGCGCAGGGGCGCTTCATCCTCGACAGCGATGTCGCAGTGTTGAACGAATACAACGACTATTTCGACGTGCCTTTCCCGTTGCCGAAGCTCGACAACATCGCCGCGCCGGGGAGCAGTCAGTTCTTCAGCGCGATGGAGAACTGGGGGGCGATCTTCACCTTCGAGCGGTCGATCATCCTCGATCCTACGATCTCGACGCAGGCCGACAAGGAACGCGCCTTCACCACCGCCGCGCACGAGACCGCCCACCAGTGGTTCGGCGACCTCGTGACGATGGCGTGGTGGGACGACCTGTGGCTCAACGAGGGCTTCGCGTCGTGGATGGAATCGCGGACGACGGCCAAGCTCCATCCCGAATGGAACACGCGGCTGGCGGCGGTCAACATCCGCGAGGGGGCGGAAAGCCGCGACTCGCTCGCGACGACGCACCCGATCGTCCAGCACGTCGCGACCGTCGAGCAGGCGAGCCAGGCGTTCGACGCGATCACCTATGCGAAGGGCGAGGCGGTGATCCGGATGCTCGAGGACTACGCAGGGTCCGACGTGTGGCGGGCCGGCGTGCGCCGCTACATCGCCAGGCACGCGTACGGCAACACGACGACCGACGATCTGTGGCGCGAGGTCGACGCGGTATCGCCGGGGCGGCCGATCACCGAAATCGCCCACCGTTTCACGTTGCAGCCCGGGGTACCGTTGATCCGCGTCGCCGCCGCGTGCTCCGGCGGACGGACGACGCTGACATTGGCCCAGGGCGAATTCAGCAAGGACCGCCCCGGCAAGGCGCCGCTGGCGTGGCCGGTGCCGGTCACCGCGGCGACGCTCGGCGGTGCGGCGGGCAAGACCGTCGTCGTCGGCGGCAGGGGGTCGCTGACCGTCGGCGGCTGCGCGCCGGTCGTCGTCAATGCGGGGCAGGCGGGCTATTACCGGACGCTGTACGCGCCGGCGGCGTTCGCGGCGTTGAGCGGCGGCTTCGCGCAGGTGCCGGCGATCGACCAGCTCGGCATCATGTCCGACGCGTGGGCGCTCGGCCTCGCCGGCTACCAGCCGGCGTCGGACTTTCTCGATCTCGCCCGCGTCGTGCCGGCTTCGGCGAGCCCCGCGGTCGTCGCCGAGATCGCCCGGGTCTTCGTGGCGATCGACGACTACCTGCGCGGCGACGCGGCCGCGCGCGCGAGGTTCCGCACCTTCGCCGTCGGCCGCTTGCATCCGGCGTTCGCCGCGATCGGCTGGCCCGCCCCCGCCGGCGCGCCGGCACCGGGCGCCAACCTGCGCGAAGCACTGATCACCACGCTCGGCAAGTGCGCCGACGCCGACGTCGTCGCCGAGGCGCGGCGGCGCTTTGCCGCGCAGTCCAGCGATCCCGCCGCCACGCCAGCCGCCATCCGTAAAGCCGTGCTCTACGTCGTCGCGACGAATGCCGACGCCGCGACGTGGGATGCGCTCCACCGTGCGGCAGCGGCCGAGAAGACGCCGCTGGTCAAGCGCGCGCTCTACGACGCGCTCGCCGCCACCGCCGATCCGATGCTGGCGCAGCGCGCGCTCGATCTCGCGCTGACCGACGAACCGGGCGCGACGAACAGCCCCGACATGCTCCGCGCCGTCGCCGACGAGTTCCCCGAGATGGCGTATGATTTCGCGCTCGTGCACGTCGATGCGGTCGACCGGCTGGTCGACGCGTCATCGCGCAGCCGTTTCTTCCCGGCGCTCGCCACCGGATCGAGCGATCCGGCGATGGTCGGCAAGATCAAGGCCTACGCCGACAAATACCTCAGGCCCGGCGCGCGACGCGACGCCGATACCGCCGCGGCGGCGATCACCTACCGCGTCAAGGTCATCCGCGAGCGGCTGCCGGCGATCACCGCGTGGGTCGCGAAGAACGGCTGAGGCTTGCCTTTCGTGGCGCGACCGGCTAGGCGCGCCACTTCACGTCAACCACTCACGCAGGGGCAACCCGTCCGGTGCCGGCCTTGGCCGTTACACCCCCTGCGGCGGCACAACCGGATAGAGGAGAGAAGACCATGGCGACTCCCGTCGTCTCGATGGCGCAGCTGTTGGAAGCCGGCGCCCACTTCGGCCACCAGACTCACCGCTGGAATCCGAAGATGAAGCCGTACATCTTCGGCGACCGCAACGGCGTCCACATCATCGACCTGTCGCAGACCGTGCCGCTGTTCGCGCGCGCGCTCGACTTCGTCCGCGCGACCGTCGCCAGCGGCGGCAAGGTGCTGTTCGTCGGCACCAAGCGCCAGGCGCAGGACCCGCTCGCCGAGGCGGCGCGCCGGTCGGGGCAATTCTACGTCAATCACCGCTGGCTCGGCGGAATGCTGACCAACTGGAAGACGATCTCGGGGTCGATCAAGCGCTTCAAGGTGCTCGAAGAGCAGCTGTCGAGCGACACCGCCGGGCTGACCAAGAAGGAAGTCCTCAAGCTGACCCGCGAGCGCGACAAGTTCGAGTTGTCGCTCGGTGGCATTCGCGACATGGGCGGCCTGCCCGACATCATCTTCGTGATCGACGTCAACAAGGAAGAGCTGGCGATCAAGGAGGCCGCGACGCTCGGCATCCCGGTCATCGCCGTCCTCGACACCAACACCGATCCGAGCGGCATCGCCTTTCCGGTGCCGGGCAACGACGACGCCAGCCGCGCGATCCTGCTGTACTGCAACGCGATCGCCGACACGATCATCGAGGCGCGCCAGGGCCGTCAGGCGAGCCAGGGCATCGACCTCGGCGCGATGGACGAGCCGCCGATGGAGTTCGCGCACATCGAGCCGGTCCATGCCGAGCCGCTGCCCGAGACGATGGTCGAGGCGCTCGGCGGGGTCGGCGTCCACGTCGCGCCGCTGCCCGATACCGAAGTCGCCGCGCAGGCGGTCGAGGTCGCGACGGCGGCGGTACTGGCCGAGCCCGAGGGCGCCGAAGCCTAATTATTCCGCGTGTCATCCCCGCGAAAGCGGGGACCTATCTCCCGTCGACTGTCGCGAGATGGGTCCCCGCTGTCGCGGGGATGACGTCGTATTATGGGAGGATTTGACATGGCCGACATCACCGCGAGCATGGTCAAGGACCTGCGCGATCGCACCGGCGCGGGCATGATGGACTGCAAGAAGGCGCTGAACGAGACCGGGGCCGACATGGAGACAGCGGTCGACTGGCTGCGGACCAAGGGTCTCGCCTCGGCGGCCAAGAAAGCCGGACGGACGGCGGCCGAAGGCCTCGTCGGGGTGACGACGGCGGGAACGAAGGGCGCGGCGGTCGAAGTCAACTCGGAGACCGACTTCGTCGCCAAGAACGACCAGTTCCAGCGCTTCGTCCGCACCGTCACCGGCATGGCGTCGACCCACGGCGAAGACGTCGAGCTGCTGCTGGCCGCGCTGTACCCCGAGCGCGAAGGGATGAGCGTCAAGGACGTCCTGACCCACAATATCGCGACGATCGGCGAGAATCAGTCGCTGCGCCGCGCCAAGATCGTCGAGGTGGGCGAAGGCGTCGTCGTGTCGTACGTCCACAACGCGGTGACGAGCGGGCTCGGCAAGATCGGCGTCCTCGTCGGGCTCCAGTCGGCGGCCCCGGCCGCGACGCTCGAGGCGCTTGGCAAGCAGATCGCGATGCACATCGCGGCGGCTAATCCGCTCGCGCTCGACGAGACTGGCCTCGATCCGGCGGTGGTCGAGCGCGAGCGCGGCATCGCCCGCGAAAAGGCGGCCGGATCGGGCAAGCCCGCGGAGATCGTCGAGAAGATGATCGAGGGTGGCGTCAAGAAGTACCGGCAGGAGAATGCGCTCCTCACCCAGGTCTTCGTCATCGACGGCAAGTCGAAGGTCGGCGACGTCATCGCTGCCGCAGCCAAGGCCGCCGGCACCTCGATCGCGGTGACCGAGTTCGTCCGCTTCCAGCTCGGCGAGGGCATCGAGAAGGCGGCGACCGACTTCGCCGCCGAGGTCGCCGCCGCGTCGGGGGTCAAGGCTCCGACGACCGAGACGGAGTCCGAGCCCACCGCCTGAATTATTTACCTGTCGTCCCCGCGCAAACGGCGACCCATCTCGCGTACCCGCCGCGTGATGGGACGCCGGTCGCAGCACGGCAAGGCCAGGAGATGGCTCCCCGCTGTCGCGGGGTTGACAACAACTTGCCTGCGGCGGGTCGCCAG
>CAXTQJ010000174.1:0-5542 GCA_964246245.1 uncultured Sphingomonadaceae bacterium | reverse complement strand
GCTGCTGCGGCGGCGTCGCGCTCCACGCCTCGTTCGACCGGGCGCGCGTCTCGCGCAGATGGACCTCGAAGCGGTCGGCCGCGATCCGGGCGGCGAACAGCCCGGTCGTCGCCCTTAGCGCGGTGAACACCGTCGACAGGCGCGCGATGCCGGCGGGGCCGAGCCGGACGCTCGACACGCTCGTCGCCGCCGTCGCGGTCAGCGTCGCGCCGCCGAGGCCGGCGATCGCCGCCGTGACGCCGGGCCGCTCCGTGCGCACGACGGTCAGGTCGCGCGCCCACGGGTTGCGGTTGACCCGCGCGCGGAGCGCGTCGAGCGCGAGCTTGGCCGGCCCGTCGAGGTGAAAGCGAGGCGCCGCGACGTCGGCCTCGAGCCGATACGGAAATCCGCCGATCGTCGCCGCTTCGCCGGGAGCGACGGCGGCGAGATCGGCGCGGAGCGTGTCGCGCCACCCCGACCAATAATGCCAGTAGACCGCGCCGCCGAACACCAGCGGCACGATCGTCAGCCACAGGGGAACGCGCCTCATGCGGTGTTCAACGCGTTGATCGCGGCGTGGACCCGCGCCTCGACCTCGGCGCGATCGAGGCCCGGCGGGATCGGCTCGTCGAACGCGAAGGTGACGACGCCGGGATACTTGACGAAGCCCTTCGGCCAGCACCGCCCCGAATCGACCGCGACCGGGACCAGCGGCAGGCCAAGCGCGCGGTACAGCCCGGCGAGCCCGGCCTTGAGCGGCGGCGCGTCGCCGGGCCGCGTCCGCGTGCCCTCGGGGAAGATGACGACCGGCCGGTCCGCCGCCTTCGCCGCAAGCGCCGCGCGGAGCATGGCGCGGAGGGCTCCGGTCGATTCGCTGCGCTCGACCGGAATGATGCCGTGGACCCGCGCCGCCGTCGACCACAGCGGAATGCGCGTCAGCTCGGCTTTCATCACCGCCGCCGGCGCGCGGAACAGGCGGAGGATGAGGATCGTCTCGTACGCCGCCTGATGCTTGAATGCCGCGAGCACCGGCGTCGCCGGCACGGTCCCGGTGAAACGGCAATGGATGCCGAGAACGACGCGCGTCGTCAGCGCAAACCAGCCGGCCCAAGCGCGCGCGATCGGCACGACCGCGCGTGGCCACAGCGGCGCGACGGCAAGCGCGACGAGGACATACGGAACCGAGCCGCCGTAGAACACAGGCACGAACACCGCCGAACGGATGGCGGCGACGATCGTCCTCACGCGTCCGCCTGCCCGAAAGCCGCTCATGGCGAGTGCGGCCGTTCGCCGGATCGACGGCGATCCGGCTCCATTCACGCTGCGCCGGCGCTGTGCGCGGCGAGGCGCAGCAGGTACTTGGTGTATTCGCGCGCGATGCTGTCGGCACCGGGGTCGGCGGCGACCGCGTCCTCGACGATGGTGACGTTCGCCGGCATCTGCGCGCCGAGTTCGAGCCGCGCGCGGCGCATGTGCGCGGCGCTCGTCACCAGCCGCAGCGAGCGGTAGCCGTGCCGCGTCGTCCATGCCGTCGTCTCGATCGCATTCGACCGGGTGTCGACCGCGGCATAACCGAGATCGACCGCGGTGGTGAAGCGCTTGAGCGGGACCCCGATCGACGCGGCGAGCGCCGGCCAGGCGAAGAGATAGCTCGAGCCCGGGAGCGCGCCCACCGGGCCCCCCGGGGCCCGGGGGGGCGCGGGGGGTGGGGGGGGGCCGCCCGCACGCCGCTGACGAACATCCGCTTCGCCGCGCCGGCGTCGAGCACGGCGATGCCGCGCGCCAGCCGCCCTGCGCCGCCGGTGAGGACCACGACGGCATCGGTCGTCACGGTGAACGGCACCGCCGTCGGCAGGGTCAGCGCAAACCACGCGAAACCGGCGACCCACGCGAGGACGACGACGGCGACGACGCGCAGCGCGACCCCGAACGCGCGCGCCGCGGGCGAGCGCGGCGCGGCGAAGGCGCTCGGACGCCGCGCCGGCTTGCGCGTCGCCTGCCGCCCCGGCCGCCGCCCTCGCGCCGGACTTCGCGCCATCACATCTCGCCGCGGGCGCGGCGGAGCGCGAACCACTTCGCGACGTTGGCGTTCTGCTCGGCGAGCGTCGTCCCGAAGACATGCCCGCCGCGGCCGTCGGCAACGAAATAGAGCGCCTTGATCGGGGCCGGATCGAGCACGGCGGCGATCGACGCGCGGCCGGGGTTGGCGATCGGCCCCCTGGGCAGGCCGGGCTTCAGGTAGGTGTTGTAGCCGGTGTCGCGCGCCAGCTCGGAGCGGAGGATACGCCGGCCGAGCGGCTTGCCGCCGGTTATCGGGTAGATCACCGTCGGGTCGGCGTCGAGCTTGATGCCCTGCCGCAGTCGGTTGCTGTAAACCCCGGCGACCAGACGCCTTTCGGCCGGCAGCGCGGTCTCCTTCTCGACGATCGACGCGAGGACGACCGCCTCGGCCGGCGTGTGGACGACCGTCGCCGGGGTCCGCTTCGCCCACAGCGCCGCGACCTCGCGCGTCATCGCCGCCTGCATGTGCGCGACCGCCGCCGCGCGGGTCGAACCGATGGCGAAGTCGTAGGTGTCGGGCAGAACCGAGCCCTCGGCCGGCACCGCGACCGGACCGGTCAGCTGATCGTTGGCGAGCAGCCGGTCGCGGACAAGGACCGACGGCAGACCTTCGGGAATCGTCACCCGGAGCGCGATGACCTCGCCGCGCTGCATCTGGCGCAGGTAATGGCCCCAGCCGTCGTTCTCGACGAAGCGGTAGACGCCGGCCTTGATCGGCGCGTGGCTGCCGAACAGCCGCGCGAGCAGGCGGAACTGCCCGGCCGACGTGATCGCGTCGGCGTCGTCGAGCCGCTCCGCCGCCCCGGCCAGCGTCGTGCCCGCGGGGATGGCAACGTCCTTCGTCGCCGGGCCCGGCGTCGTCCACGTCCACCACGGCGAGACGAACAACGGCACCCCGATGACGACGAGGAGCAGGACGAAGCCGCGGGCGGCGCGCGTGCTCCGCCGGGGCCGCCTCATCGCGTCGCCGTTCCGCCGGTCATACCGCCCGCATCACCAGCGTCGCGTTGGTCCCGCCGAAGCCGAAACTGTTGTTGAGCGCCGCCCTGATCGGCCGCGGCTTGGCGACGTGGGGCACGAGGTCGACCCCCGCGCACGCCTCCGACGGGTGGTCGAGGTTGAGCGTCGGCGGCGCGATCTGGTCGCGCAGCGCGAGCAGGCAGAAGATGCTCTCGACCGCCCCCGCGCCGCCGAGCAGATGACCGATCGCCGACTTGGTCGACGACATGCTGACCGTCTCGATCGCCGGGCCGAACAGCCGGCGGACCGCGCCGAGCTCGAGCTCGTCGCCCATCGGCGTCGAGGTGCCGTGGGCGTTGATATAGTCGATGTCGCCGGGCGCGAGCCCGGCCTTGCGCAACGCCATTTCCATCGACCGGAACGCTCCCGACCCCTCGGGATGCGGCGCGGTGACGTGGTAGGCGTCGCCGGTCAGCCCATAGCCGATGACCTCGCCGTAGATGGTGGCGCCCCTCGCGCGGGCTCGCTCGTATTCCTCGAGGCAGACGATGCCCGCGCCCTCGCCCATGACGAAGCCGTCGCGGTCGCGGTCGTAGGGGCGGCTGGCGCGCGTCGGTTCGTCGTTGAACCCGGTCGACAGCGCCCGCGCCTGCGCGAAACCGGCGATGCCGAGCGGGCAGATCGCGCCCTCCGCGCCGCCCGCGAGCATGACGTCGGCGTCGTCGAGCGCGATCAGCCGCGCCGCGTCGCCGATCGCGTGCGCGCCGGTCGAGCACGCGGTGACGACGGCGTGGTTCGGTCCCATCAGGCCGTACTTGATGCTGACCTGCCCCGAGATCAGGTTGATCAGCCGGCCGTGGACGAAGTGCGGCGAGACGCGGCGCGGCCCCTTCTCGTGGAGGACGACCGATTCCTTCTCAATCCCCGGCAGCCCGCCGATGCCGGCCCCGATCATGCACCCGGCGCGGTAGCGCTCCGCCTCGGTCATCTCGAGCAGGCCGGCGTCCTCGAGCGCCTGACCGGCGGCGTCGATGCCGAAGATGATGAACGGATCGACCTGGCGGAGGACCTTGTGGTCGATCCGCTTGGTCTGGTCGAAGGTGTCGCCGGTCCCGTCGCCGTGCTTGACCTCCATCGCGATCCGGCAGGCGTAGTCGGTCGCGTCGAAGCGCGTGATCGGCCCCGCGCCCGACTTCGACGCCAGGATGTTCGCCCAGACGGTCTCGGCATTCGCGCCGAGCGGCGTGACCATGCCGATGCCGGTGATTACGACCCGACGCATCGTCTTCCTCCCCAGTGCCCCGCGCGCCACCCGACACCCTCACCCCGGGCCGGCGCTGCGGCACCGTCGCTCGCCCTCTCTTGCAGGCGGGTGAGGGAACAAGGGGCGGGGTCGGCGGTCGTCAACCGGCGCTCACGCCTTGGCGTGGGTCTCGATAAAGCCGATCGCGTCCTTGACCGTCAGGATCTTCTCGGCCGCGTCGTCGGGAATCTCGACCCCGAATTCCTCCTCGAACGCCATGACGAGCTCGACCGTGTCGAGGCTGTCGGCGCCCAGGTCGTCGATGAAGCTCGCGTCCTCGGTGACCTTGTCGGCCTCGACGCCGAGGTGCTCGACGACGATCTTCTTCACGCGGTCGGCGACATCGGTCATGGGTGGTCCTCTCCGTAAGGTGGCGTTAGGCCTTGCGACGGCGATAGCCGCCGGGGCGCGGCGTGACAAGGCTGTCGTCGGCCATACGGTCGGGCCGTCGCATCTCGCCACGCCTGCGCACCGGGATCACACCATCGCCATCCCGCCGTTCACATGCATCGTCGCCCCCGTCACGTACCCCGCCTCGCGGCTGGCGAGGTAGACCACCGCCGCCGCCACGTCGGCCCCCTCGCCGAGCCGACCGGCGGGGATGCGCGCGGTCAGCGCCGCCGTCTGCTCGGGGCTCAGGGCAGCCGTCATCGGCGAGGCAATGAACCCCGGCGCGACGGTGTTGACGGTGACGTTGCGGCTGGCGACCTCCTGCGCGAGCGCTTTCGACAGGCCGATCAGTCCCGCCTTCGACGCGGCATAGTTGGCCTGGCCGGAATTGCCGGTGACGCCGACGACCGAGGTGATCGACACGATACGGCCGAAGCGCGCGCGCATCATCGGCTTGAGCGCGGCGCGGCACAGGCGGAAGGCGGCTTCGAGGTTGACCGTCAGGACGGTATCCCACTCGTCGTCCTTCATCCGCAGCGCGAGGTTGTCGCGGGTGACGCCGGCGTTGTTGACGAGGATATCGAGCCCGCCGAGCGCCGCGACCGCCTGCGGCACGAGCGCGTCGACTGCGCTCGCATCGGCGAGGTCGCATGGCACGACGACCGCGCCGGGCAGGTCGGCGGCGAGCGTGTCGAGCGGCGCGACGCGCGTCCCCGACAGCGCCACCCGCGCCCCCTGCCCGGCCAGCGCGCGGGCGATCGCGGAACCGAGCCCCCCGCTCGCGCCGGTGACGAGGGCGGTCATGCCGGTCAGGTCCTGCAGCGCGGCGACGCATTCCCGGTTGCGCGC
>CAXTQJ010000173.1:0-5606 GCA_964246245.1 uncultured Sphingomonadaceae bacterium | reverse complement strand
GGTGCGGCGGCGCGGGCACGAGGGCGGGGCGGCGCGCCGCCGCCGACGCGTTCGGGGTCGCGCCAGACCACTTCGACCGCGTCGTCGCCCCCGGTCGCGCCCGCGCCGCGCGCGCGGTCGCGCGCCACCGCGACCGCCTCCGCGGCAAGACCATCTTCTTCTTCCCCGATTCGCAGCTCGAGGTGCCGCTCGCGCGCTTCCTCGCCGCCGAGCTCGGCATGGTCCCGGTCGAGGTCGCGACGCCGTACCTCCACCGCGCGCATCTGGCCGCCGAGCTCGCCGCGCTGCCGGCGGGAACGCAGCTTGTCGAGGGGCAGGACGTCGACCGCCAGCTCGACCGCGTCCGCGCCTACCGTCCCGACCTTGCGGTGTGCGGCCTCGGCCTCGCCAACCCGCTCGAGGCGAGCGGCATCGCGACCAAGTGGTCGATCGAGCTGGTGTTCACCCCGGTCCACGGCTTCGATCAGGCCGGCGACCTCGCCGAGCTGTTCGCTCGCCCGCTCGACCGCCGCGACCGGCTGGCGGTGTAGGTCATGCAACTGACCGTCTGGACCTACGAAGGACCGCCGCACGTCGGGGCGATGCGGGTGGCGACCGCCATGACCGGAGTCCACTACGTCCTGCACGCGCCGCAGGGCGACACCTACGCCGACCTGCTGTTCACGATGATCGAGCGGCGCGACGCCCGCCCGCCGGTGACCTATACCACGTTCCAGGCGCGCGACCTCGGCACCGACACCGCCGCGCTGCTCCAGACCGCGATCCAGGACGCGTACAACCGCTTCCGCCCCGATGCACTGCTCGTCGGCGCGTCGTGCACCGCCGAGCTGATCCAGGACGATCCCGCCGGCCTCGCCAGGGCGCTCGACCTGCCGGTCCCGGTGATCAACCTCGACCTGCCGAGCTATCAGCGGAAGGAGAACTGGGGCGCGGCAGAGACCTTCTACGCGCTGGTCCGGACCCTCGCCGACCCGTCGGTCGAGCGCACCCCGCTCGCCGGCCGCCGGCCGCGCGCCAATCTGCTCGGCCCGACCGCGCTCGGCTTCCGCCACCGCGACGACGTGACGGAGGTGACGAAGCTTCTCGGCCAGCTCGGCGTCGACGTCGGCGTCACCGCGCCGATGGGCGCGTCGCCGGCCGACCTTGCGCGGCTCGGCGAAGCGGACTTCAACATCGTCCTCTATCCGGAGATCGCCGACACCGCGGCGCGCTGGCTGGAGAAGACCTTCGGCCAGCCGACCGTGCGGACGGTGGCGATCGGCCACGGCGCGACGGTCGATTTCGTCCGCGAGGTAGCGGCGCTGACTGGCGCCGATGCTGCACCTTTGCTGCGCAGCAATCCGTCGCGGCTGCTATGGTATTCGCGTTCGGTCGACTCGACGTATCTGACGGGGAAGCGCGTCTTCATCTTCGGCGACGCGACCCATGCGATCGCCGCCGCGCGCGTCGCTGCCGACGAGCTGGGGTTCACCGTCGTCGGCCTCGGCTGCTACAACCGCGAGTTCGCCAAGAGCCTGCGCGAGGCGGCGGCGCGGTACGGTGTCGAGCCGCTGATCACCGACGACTATCTCGCCGTCGAGGAGGCGATTGCCGCGTCGGCCTGCGAGCTCGTCCTCGGCACGCAGATGGAGCGCCACATCGCCAAGCGCCTGCGCGTGCCGTGCGCAGTGATCTCGGCCCCGGTCCACGTCCAGGACTTCCCCGCGCGCTACTCCCCGGTGATGGGGTTCGAGGGCGCGAACGTCCTGTTCGACACCTTCGTCCATCCACTCGTCATGGGGCTCGAGGAGCACCTGCTGACGATGTTCCGCGACGACTTCGAGTTCAATGATGCCGCGGGAGCGTCGCATCTCGGCACCCCCCTCCCGCAGGCGGAAGGGGAGCCTTGCCGGAACCCGCCAACGACATCGCGTGGTCGCCGGCGGCCGAAAAGGAGCTCGGCAAGATCCCGTTCTTCGTTCGCGGCAAGGCGCGACGCAACACCGAGAAGTTCGCCGCCGAACGCGGGCTCGGCCAGATCGATCTCGACACGCTGTACGATGCGAAGTCGCACTATGCGCGCTGAGGGGGCCATCATTCGCGTCGTCGTCGTGACGCTCGACAACCATCTCGCCGGGGCGGCGGCGCGCGCCGAGGCAACGCTGCGGCGGACGCATCCGGGCCTGCGCCTCGCCTTCCACGCCGCCGCTGACTGGGAGGCGAACCCCGCCAGCCTCGACGCGTGCCGCGCCGACATCGCCGCGGGCGACGTCGTCATCGCGACGATGCTGTTCCTCGACGACCACATCAAGGCGGTGCTGCCGGCGCTGACTGCGCGGCGCGAGCACTGCGACGCGATGGTCGGCGCGCTGAGCGACGCCGCGATCGTCCGGCTGACGCGGCTCGGCGACTACCGGATGGACCGGCCGGCGAAGGGCCCGCTCGCGCTCCTCAAGCGGCTGCGCGGGTCGAGCAAGCCGGGGACGGCGTCGTCGGGGTCGGGACAGATGGCGATGCTCAAGCGCCTGCCAAAGATCCTGCGCTTCATCCCCGGCACGGCGCAGGATGTCCGCGCCTATTTCCTCACGCTGCAATACTGGCTGGCGGGGTCGGACGACAATTTCGCCAACCTGATCCGGACGCTCGTCGACCGCTACGCCGACGGCGAGCGGCGCGGCCTGCGCGGGACGATGACCCCGGCGGCCCCGGCCGAATACCCCGACCTCGGCGTTTACCACCCACGCCTGCCCGGCCGGATAGCGACGCGCGCCGCCGACCTCCCAATCCCCTCCGCGCCGGCCACCGGCACGGTCGGAATGCTGATCCTGCGCAGCTATGTGCTGGGCAGCGATACCGGCCATTACGACGGCGTCATCGCCGCGTTCGAGGCGCGGGGTCTGCGCGTCATTCCGGCTTTCGCCAGCGGCCTCGATTCGCGGCCGGCGGTCGACGCCTTCTTCACGGCGGGCGGCAAGCCGACGATCGACGCGCTCGTCTCGCTGACCGGGTTCAGCCTCGTCGGTGGCCCGGCGTACAACGACGCCGCCGCCGCCGCCGACACGCTGGCGGGGCTCGACGTGCCGTATCTCGCCGCGCACCCGCTCGAGTTCCAGACGCTCCAGGCGTGGGGCCGGGGGACGCAGGGGCTGCTCCCGCTCGAAGCGACGATGATGGTCGCCATCCCCGAACTCGACGGCGCGACGGTGCCGACGGTGTTCGGCGGCCGCTCGGACGGGACCGCATGCGCCGGGTGCGGCCACGGCTGCACTTTCCCGACCGATGGTGGCAGCCGCGTCATGCAGCCGTGCCCCGAGCGCGCCGCAGCGCTCGCCGACCGGACGATCAAGCTGATCGACCTGCGCCGCGCCGACCGTGCCGCGCGCAAGGTCGCGATCGTCGTCTTCAACTTCCCGCCGAACGCCGGCGCGGTCGGGACCGCCGCGTATCTGTCGGTGTTCGCCAGCGTGTTCAACACGCTCGCCCGACTCAAGGCGGAGGGCTACGCGGTCGACCTGCCGGCCGACGTCGACGCGCTCCGCGACGCGCTCCTCGTCGGTAATGCCGCGCGCTTCGGGGCCGACGGCAACGTCGCCGCGCGGATCGCCACCGACGACCACGTCCGCCGCGAGGCCTTCCTCGCCGAGATCGAGGCGCAGTGGGGACCAGCCCCGGGCCGCAGCTTCGCCGACGCGCATGGTATCCACGTGCTGGGGGCGCACTTCGGCAACGTCTTCGTCGGGGTCCAGCCGCCGTTCGGCTACGAGGGCGACCCGATGCGGCTGCTGTTCGACGGGACGTTCAGCCCGACGCACGCGTTCAGCGCCTTCTACCGCTGGCTGCGCGAGGATTTCGCGGCGCACGCCGTCCTCCACTTCGGCACCCACGGCGCGCTCGAGTTCATGCCGGGCAAGCAGGCGGGGCTGTCGGCGACGAGCTGGCCCGACCGGCTGATCGGGGCGCTGCCGAACTTCTACCTCTACGCGGCGAACAACCCGAGCGAGGGGACGATCGCCAAGCGCCGGTCGAACGCGACGCTGATCAGCTACCTGACCCCGCCGATCGCGCAGGCGGGGCTCTACAAGGGGCTGCTCGAACTCCGCGCGACGCTCGACCGTTACCGCGCGACGCTCCCCGACGCGGCGGCCGAGCGGGCGATGCTTGCGCTCCTCATCCAGACGCAGGCGGCCGCCGTCGATCTGTGCCCGGTCGAGCCGGTGTGGACCGGCGAGGCGGCGGCCGAGGTGCTCGATCTGACGGCGAAGGTCTACGAGCTCGAGGCGACGCTGATCCCGCACGGTCTCCACGTCGTCGGGCGCGGGTGCACCGTGCCCGAGCGCGTCGACTTGCTCGCCGCGATCGCCGACGCGCAGGGGAGGGTGGTCGGTCGCGATGCGATCGCGGCGCTGGTCGCGGGCGATGTCCCCGCCGACGCGGGCGGCGACACCTTCTTCGCCGATCTCGCCGCGACCGACGCGCTCCTCGCGGTCGACACCGAGCTCGATGCGATCGTCCATGCGCTCGACGGCGGCTACATCCGCCCGGCTCCAGGCGGCGACGTGCTGCGGACCCCGGCCGTCCTGCCGACCGGACGCAACAGCCACGGCTTCGATCCCTTCCGCATTCCGTCCGCCTTCGCCTGCCGTGACGGCGACGACATGGCGGCTAAGCTGATCGCGCGGCGCACGGCCGACGGCGGCGCGGCCCCCGAGTCGATCGCGATGGTCCTGTGGGGGACCGACAACCTCAAGACCGAGGGCGCGCAGATCGCGCAGGTCCTCGCGCTGATGGGCGCGCGGCCGCGTCGCGACGGCTACGGCCGCCTCTGCGGGGCCGAGCTGATCCCGCTCGCCGAGCTGGGCCGGGCGCGGATCGACGTCGTCGTCACGCTGTCGGGTATCTTCCGCGATCTGCTGCCGATGCAGACGCGGATGATCGCCGAAGCCGCGTACCTCGCCAGCGTCGCCGACGAGCCCGACGACCTCAACTTCATCCGCAAGCACAGCCTCGCCCACGCCGCGCGGCTTGGCTGCGACCTCGACACCGCCGCCCTGCGCGTCTTCTCGAACGCCGAGGGGGCGTACGGGGCCAACGTCAACCTGATGATCGACGCCGGGGTCTGGGCCGACGGCGACGAGCTGGCCGACGCGTTCGAGGCGCGCAAGGGCTTCGCCTACGGCCGCGCCGGCGCGCCGACGCGCCAGGCGACGATGTTCAAGTCGGCGCTCGCCGGGGTCGAACTGACCTACCAGAATCTGGATTCAGTCGAACTCGGCGTGACCAGCGTCGATCAGTATGTCGACAGCCTCGGCGGGATCAGCCGGTCGATCGCGCGCGCCAAGGGCAGCGCCGCCCCGGTCTATATCGGCGACGCGACGCAGGGCGCGGGCAAGGTCCGCACGCTCGGCGAGCAGGTCGCGCTCGAGACGCGGACGCGGATGCTCAACCCGCTGTGGACCGAGGGGATGCTGGCGTCGGGCTTCGAGGGCGTCCGCCAGATCGAGGTCCACATGACCAACACGATGGGCTGGTCGGCGACGACCGGCGACGTCTTTTTTTTTTTTTATAAGGGGACCTCCGAGATCTACATCCTCGACGGCTCGATGCGTGCGCGCCTCGCCGACCGCAAC
>CAXTQJ010000172.1:0-5620 GCA_964246245.1 uncultured Sphingomonadaceae bacterium | reverse complement strand
CTCCGCGCCGCGGCGGCACGGTCGAGCGCCGCGCCCTGCGCCAGCTCGCGCGCGACGATGGCGAGCGCGTTCGCCGCGACACGCCGGCCGAAGCTGCCCGACGCCGCGTCGTTGGGACCGTCGAGCCACGCCGCGACGGCGGCGACGAGTTCGGCCGCGGTCGGACCGGCGATCGGCGCGGCGCTGGTCACGCCCCGGCCCGCATCAGCGCGAGGAGGTCGACCTCGCACTCGCTCAGCCGCCGGCCGATCACCGCCCGTTCGACCGAGCGGTTGGCTCCGGACGCGAAGCTCGCGTACATCATCGTCATCACCGCCCATTTGAGCGAGCCGAGCGCCTGCCAGAAGCGGACCCGCGCCGGGTCGGGCGCGGCGCCGCCCGCGGCGGCATAGGCGGCGAGCAGGTCGGCGAGCGGCGCGATCCCGCCGACCTCGGGCCGGCCGCCGAAGCGCCAGCTGTTGACGCACAGCCGCCGTCCGCCCGCTCTCTCAAGATGAATGAGAGTCTGCTGTTTGATGCTAGCTGAGGCGTGTTGAATGACGACTTCTGGGGTTCACCGTCAGCCTCGCAAAAGCCTGTCCTGCCTTAGCTATTGCGCTGCACCTTGCCAAACGAGAAGCCTCAGCGCGATGATCCAGATAAGTTGACAGGATGGATGGTCAGCCCCTTTCAGCCGGTCGCAGCACAGTCGGTGTGGTTCGTATCGGGGACACAGTGCGCCGTCCGACCACGCGCGACGCGGCGTTCGGCCGTGCTTGCCTGCTTCACCTGGAGCGCAGCGGGTTCCGCCATACGCCTAGGTTCCAAGGCATGGATGATGCTGGCCGCGAAATCTTATCGTTTATTCCGGGCGTAGTGCCCGCTGATTTGGCGCCATACAACGGACGATCAACTGGCAGCCGCCGCCAACCTTCTTCGTCGCTTTCACGAAGCCACTACCGATATGCTGGCGATCAGGGCAGGCGGGTTCGAGGTAGCCTGCCATAATGATTGGGCTCCGACGAACACCGTTTTCGTGGACGACATACCAGCGGCAATGATCGACTTCGACACGGCTCGGCCGGGGGAGAGACTCTGGGACTTGGGATACTCTGCGTTCACATGGCTCGATCTCGGCAACGACGATCATACCCCTGCAGAACAGGTGCGTCGTCTTGGCGTGTTTGCAGCGGGCTATGGATATGCAGAATGTACCGTCTCGCGGATTGCGGCGTATGCCCTGACGCGACAGACGGTGCTTGCCGCCTCCGCCCGCGCGAGGGGCAAGATGGAAATAGCGGAATGGGCAGGGTCCTGTGCCGAATGGACCGCCTTGAACATCGTGGAGCGGCTGATGCCAACTGGCTACTCTCGATCATCGGCCTAGTGTTTTGTCCGCTTGACCAGCGTTTTCGGACCACCCGGCAGCGTAGCGCGCGAGGTAACTAGCCGCTGCGAGGATGATGATGACCGCTCGGCAGCTTCATCGCCAATTACAGCTGTTCTGCCGTGTTGCCCTGAGCTCGCCTGGCGGTCGGTCCGCTCACATGAACAAATGACGGGTATCGGGCAGCGGCGATAAGGCCGCTGAATGACCGACTTTGGGCCGCAAGCGGCATAGAGCGCAGCAAACACCAAGAGCCTATGGGATGTGCCACATTAACGCAGCGATATGTCGCCCGGCTTCTCCGACGCGATGATCGGCGATCTGCCGAGCCCTAAGCCGATAGGCTGCCGAGAGCACCGGTGCCGACGCTGGCTCCGCGCTTTCGTCTAGAGCGGCACCACGATAGGCGATTGTCGAGGCAAGGTCGCGGCTCTGATCGACCCAGCTGCTGAACTGCTGGGTATCTGACAGAGCCGAGTACGCGACCGACATCGTGACATGTTCGCCGATCGACGCGAGGGTCTCCGCGCCTTGGATCTCGGTGCCAGGCATGTCGGCGGCATTTTCCCAGAACTCGTGCAGCGACACGGGCGTGCCGCCCGGGCTCATCCTTACCCAGCCGATTGTGCCGGCTCGGTCCGACCGCGGAGAGCGCCATGATGCGCTGTGACCGCCATGGAGCTGCTGGTGCATATCTCCGGTGATGTGGAAGACCCAGCACAGCGCCACGGCGCGGGTACCGGAAGCAAGGTTGAGATCACGCGCAGCCGCGAGCTGCCGGTCGAACTCATCGACCGCGTCGCCGAAGGTCAGGGCGCGGAGGAATGTCCAACCCGAGACGATCTTCACCGCATAATGCCACTCGGGCCGGTCGTACGACGTGCCGCGGATATCGTCGGGCCAACGCGCCATGAGCTCGAAGAGACGTCGAGTGCGGGCCGCTCCGGTCAGGTTGGCCAATGCCTTTTCGAAGCGTTGCCGATCCGGATGAGCGTTCATCAGCTTGACGATCGATGCCACCGACGCAGGATCGCTGGCCAGGACGTCGTAGGCGATCGCGCCCGTCGCCATGTGGCCTTGGTTGTCCCATGCCATGCAGGGCGTCGCGAAGTCGAGCAGCACCGCTGCCATGCAACGAACCAGGGACATGGAGGACGATCGGCGCATGCTCAGCACCTCTGAGCGCCGAACGGGAGAAAGCCAAGGCAAGTGCCCCGCAACCGGGCTGTCCTTCGAGCGACGGCCATGAGCGTCTTGTTCAGCGCAACACTGCTTGGGTGTCGACTACCGCCAGATCGTTCATCTGGTTAAGGTACCCTTCGAGATACGGCTTGTGCGACGCACCGACCTATGACCAGCCCGCGGATGCCGGGCCGGGCAGCGAACACGTCGCGAATGTTCGAGGCCATGCGGAGGTTGCGCGTTTCCCAGCCGCCGAGATAGCTGCGGCCAAAGCGGCCCGTTGAGGGCTCCTCCAGCGCTGCGCCGAAAGGATGGCTGACGGCGCTAGGCGGGTGGAACTGGAAGCGGCGCGGTAACGCTGCTATAGAAGCGCATCGGATCGTTGTAGGATTACGGTGGATGAGGGTCCTTGGTTTTTCCCTTGTGCTGCTTGGGGCAGCATCTTCATCTGCCGCTCAGGAGGCGGCGCCGCGCCAGCTGGCGCCAGAAGACGCGGCTCGCCTCCTGGCAAACCCCGCAGCGCAGGATCTGATCGCGCAGCAGATCGCCCGACTCGCTGGCATTATTCTTGATACCAAGGTCGGAGCGCTCGCCCCGCTCGCCGACCCGCGAGACGGCGTGCGGCCTGACGACACTCTGCACTCGATCGAGCAGCGCCGCGATCCTGACCTCGACCGCCATCTTTATGAGAGGTCACATAAGGTCGTCGCCTCTGCTGGCGGGATAGCTGGCGGTGCGGTGGCGGAGGCGGCGGAACTACGCCGGACTACCGATAGCCTGCGCGCAGCGCTCACTCCCGTGGTTGAAGCTGCGGGAGCGCTCAGGCCAGAGCAGTAGGCGATCCAGGTCCGAGTTCTTGGCGGAAGGCGGGCAGACTTCGATGTCTCCATGGTTTGCCTCCGGAGGAGCAAACCCATACTACGCTACTGGAACGCCTATTATCAATCGGGCTGGGACAACGAGTATCGCCGAGCATATCGGCGCGACGAGTATGTAGGTTTTGCGCTAGTCGAGCGGCGTCAAGCGGCAGTTTTCGGGCTTACGAAAGCGTCAGGCGAATAACCGCTATTGGGTCGTTAGCGCGTGGCATCGCCATTGTGCTCTGAGTTCGAGCAGCAACGCTAATTTCATTAAGATCTAGCAGCGGTCGTTCCGCACAAGCAGGCGCTCATCAGTTAGTCCGGAGTGGACTGGACCTGGCATGTGAAAGAGAAGGTGCTCCCGCCACGGTCATCGAGAAATGCAGTGACATAGGGGCTCGTGCCGACCCGCCGGCTGTAGTGGCGCATCCTATATTTGACGAAAAGCGAACGATCCATCTGAAGGTTCGCCGCCTTTACGACCTGAGCCGGGGTGACGCTTTGGTCGAACGTCGTCACATACATCGCGTTCACATCGCCGATGATCCCGTTCAGCTCCAAGGATCGGACGGGCAGACCGAAGATCCTCGTGCCCGATGGCGCAGCGATCTTGCCCCCGGCGCTTTCGAGGTCGCCGTCGCGCCCCTCTCGCGTGAAGCCGAGCGATCTGAGCACCTTCAGATCCCGCGCCCGCGCCGCGCGGCCGTCGGGCGTACCGTGGTACCGGTTCGCCGACGCGACGGGGTCGGTGTCGAACACGCACATGAACGCCTTGACGTAGTCCGCCGGCAGAGCCGTACCGGTCTGGGCCGGCTTGCCCGCTCCGCTGTCGTTCGATCGCGGATCGGTCGTCGCTGCCTCGGAAGCGCGGATGACGCCTGCGTCTGCAGGACGGTGCCCACCTAACGCCAGGGCGGTCAGCGCCGCCATGCACGAAGCCATCGTTTTCATGATGCCGCCCATCATCCCGAGAAGACCACGTCGACCCCGAACTTCTGCGACCGCCCGCTGCGGTTGAGCAGCTTGCGCACCTCGAGCGCGGTCGGCCAGACGTGTCGCGGCAGAAGGTCGTTGTTCGGATTTGTGCTCATGGTCGTTCGCAGATCGGTGTCGCGGACGCCGCCATGGATATTGCCCTGCTTGTCGGCAGGGATAAAGGCGCCAGGTCTTTGCAGGAACACGCCTTGGACGCCCTCCGGTCGGAAGTACATCACGCCGGGGTGACTATACTCGTCGGGTAAGCCGATGCAGTGGCCGAACTCGTGGCTATACGTCCAATCGGGCGTGGTGGCGGCGATATGCATCTCGATCGGACCCGCCTCAACCCCGGCGCGGACAAACGGGGGCCGGTCGGTTCGTCCCGGAATGATCGGCAGGTCGTTCGGCGTCGGGTAGACATACATCGCATAGTCGGCCCCAGTCGGGGTCCACAGGATTTGGAAGTTCACCTGCAACAGCCGTTCGGCGCCTGACGGCCGGCGACCGGTCGCATCAAAGGGCAGGACCTTGATGGCCAGCCGGTGCTGATTCCATAGAGCGTTGACGCGATCGACCAGCGTGTCTTTCGCTTTCTGGATTTCGCCAGAGGACGCGGCGATGCCTGGAGCAGGCTTTGCGGCAAACTTCAGGGTCACCAAAACGCGTCGGCTCGTGGCGGTCATTACGGCCAGCCCCGCGCGGTAACCCGGCGCATGAAGCGTCACGCGGTTGGCTCCCGTCGTATCGGAGTAATAGCTGTAGTAGACGCCCGAGCTGTTGGCCGTGGTGATCCGTCCGTGCGCGTCGAACCAGTGCACGTTGGCGTTCATCCCAGCGTCCTTGCTTCAGCGGGCGCTCGCATCGGCTGTTGAGCGTCGCCCCACAACGGCGAATTCCGATCGCCGTTCCTTGAACGGTCCCCCGACTGCGGCGGAGCGACTAGTGTCGGGGTCATCGCCCCGAGATCGATGCCCATGCTAATCGGCGTTCTGACCGCGCCGTGAGCGAGCCGCATTAACGAATGTCTGGTTTCGGGATGAGCTAATGTGAGGCTCAGTGACCGATAATGGGGTCACGAGTGGCCCTCAGCGCTTGTAGACCCTTTGAAACGATATGGACCTGCTCGGTCTTCACCCTGAACGAGTGGCAGTCGTATGCTATTCAGGTGTTCCTGCGACGAGGTCCTCACCTGAAGCCGTAGCTGCGTCGGTGAGTCTGACCCGCGGAACGAGCA
>CAXTQJ010000171.1:0-5622 GCA_964246245.1 uncultured Sphingomonadaceae bacterium | reverse complement strand
CGACGCCGGCGCGGCCGTAACCGACAGCAGCTTCGTCATCCCGACGATGAAGTGAGCGCCATGCAGTTCGACCTGACCGACGACCAGCGCGAGATTCAGGAAGTCGCGCGCCGTTTCACCGCGAGCGCGATCACGCCGCATGCGGCGCGGTGGGACGAGCACCACGTCTTCCCGGTCGGCACGATCCGCGCCGCCGCCGCGCTCGGCTTCGGCGCGATCTACGTCTCGGAAGCGTCGGCGGCATCGGGCTTGGCCGGATCGAGGCGGCGCTGATCATGGAGGCGATGGCCTACGGCTGCCCGTCGACGAGCGCCTTCATCTCGATCCACAACATGGCGAGCTGGATGATCGACGCGTTCGGCTCGGCCGGATAGAAGACACGCTATCTGCCCAAGCTCGTGCCGATGGACCTGATCGCGAGCTATTGCCTGACCGAGCCGGGATCGGGGTCCCACGCCGCCGCGCTGACGACCCGCGCGGTGCGCGACGGCGACGACTACCTCGTGACCGGGACCAAGGCGTCATCTCGGGCGGCGGGGCGAACGATGTCTACGTCACCATGGTCCGCACCGGCGGCGACGGGCCGAAGGGCATCAGCTGCCTCGTCATCGACCGCGACATGCCCGGTGTCAGCTTCGGCGCGCCCGAACTCAAGCTCGGCTAGCATTCGCAGCTGACCGCTCACGTCAACTTCGACGGCGTCCGCGTGCCGGTGGCCAACCGCGTCGGCGACGCTCGTCGCCGGGAAGGCACCGCCCCTTAAGTCGCGCCGCACATCGTTCGTGATCATGGCAAAGCCTTTCGCGACGGGCGGCCGCGAGACTCTCTCGACCTCGAACCCGTCACGAAACTCCAAGCCTTCCCCTAACTCTTAAGCGGCGAGGCCACGTCTCCGTGAGCCGCCTACCATAATGCGTTGATCCCTGCGGAGCCGAGCTCCGGCACTCGATTCACTGGTTTGCCTCCGGGTCTAACCACCCCGTCAGGATAGCCGTCTGCCGCCAATCTCCTCATTCCGACTGCTTCCTTTGCTTCCATCTTGTCGAAAGCGGCGGCGTCGGTCCCCGAAGGGAAAATCAAGTCATTGATTCCGCGACCAAAAATGGTGCTGCCGGGGAGGATTGAACTCCCGACCTCAGCCTTACCAAGGATGCGCTCTACCACTGAGCTACGGCAGCACGGTCGCGGAAGCGTGGGCGTATCGGGGGGCGGGCGGCGCTTGTCAAGGAAGCGGCGGCCGGGGTAGCTGCCGGCCGTGTCCGATCCCGTCCAGTCCGCCGCCAAGGCCGCGCGCCTCGCCGCCGCGCTCCGCGCCAACCTGGCGCGACGCAAGGCGGGACGGCGCGGAGCGGCGAACCCCGCCGACGCGCCTTCCTGTCATTCCCGCGAAAGCGGAGACCCTTCGCCTGAGGCCTCGGGAGATGGGTCCCCGCTTTCGCGGGGATGACAACCGAGAGCCGAAGGGCGAACCACCCCTACCCTGCCGGCGCGGCGATCGCCTTCTCGATCGCTGCGGTGACCTCGGGCGCGTCGGGCTTGGTCTTCGACGGGAACGACGCCACGATATGCCCGCCGCGGTCGACGAGATACTTGTGGAAGTTCCACTCGGGCGCTTCCTTGGCCCCGAGCGTCGCCACCGCCCAGGCGAAGAACGGCGTCGCATCGCGGCCCTTGACCGTGCTCTTCTCGGACAGCGGGAAGTTGATGCCGAACTTCGATTCGCAGAACTGCTTGATCTCGGCGTTAGTCTTGTATTCCTGGCCCATGAAGTCGCCCGACGGGACGCCGATGACGGTGAAGCCGCGGTCGCGGTAGGTCGTCTGCGCCTTCTCGAGCGCCTCGTATTGCGGCGTGAAGCCGCAGAAGCTCGCGGTGTTGACCACCAGCAGGACCTTGCCGCGGAACTGGCTGAACGGCATCGGCTTGCCGTCGATCGTCGTCATGGTGACGTCGTAGGCGGAGGCGATGCCCGGCGGCGCGTCGGGGGTCCCGGCGAAGGCCCCCGTCACCCAGCCGGCGGCGACGGCGAGCGGGGCCGCAACGGCGGCGGCGAGGGCGAGCTTCTTCATGACGTCTCCAGCGGTGCGGTCGCGCCATCCAACCACATCGCCGCGGCGTCGTCGAGGAGCGGCCCGATCTCGCGCCGTACGCGCGCGTGGTAGGCATCGACCCATCCGCGTTCGGCCGAGGTCAGCAACGCGACGTCGATCAGCGCACGGTCGATCGGCGCGAGGGTCAGCGTCGTGAAGCCGAGCATCGCCCGCTCGCCGCCGACCTCGCGCGGCTCGACGAGGACGAGGTTCTCGATGCGGATGCCGTATTCGTTCGCCTTGTAGTAGCCGGGCTCGTTCGACAGGATCATGCCGGCGCGCAGCGGCTCGTCCCCCATCGCGCCGTAGCCGCCGGCGGCGGTCGCGATCCGCGCCGGCCCCTCGTGGACGGCGAGGTAGCTGCCGACGCCGTGGCCGGTGCCGTGGGCGTAGTCGAGGCCGATGGCCCACAGAAATTGCCGCGCCAGCGCGTCGAGCTGGTTGCCGCGCGTGCCCTCGGGGAAGACGGCGCTCGACAGCGCGATATGCCCCTTGAGGACGCGGGTGAAGCGGTCGCGAATCTCGGCCGTCGGGATGCCGACCGCCAGCGTGCGGGTGACGTCGGTCGTGCCGTCGCGGTACTGCCCGCCCGAGTCGACGAGGTAGAGCGAGTCGCGCTCGATCCGGCGGTTCGTCTCGGGCGTGACGCGGTAGTGGACGACCGCCCCGTTCGGCCCCGCCCCCGAGATGGTGTCGAAGCTGAGGTCCTCGAGCTGGTTGGTCTGGTCGCGGAACTGCTTCAGCTTCGCCGCCGCGCCGATCTCGTCGAGGGTGCCGGTGGGTGCCTCGCCGGCGAACCAATGGAGGAAGCGGGTCAGCGCCGCGCCGTCGCGGACGTGGGCCGCCCTGCTGCCGGCGATCTCGGTCGCGTTCTTGACCGCCTTGGGGACGACGCACGGGTCGCGTGCCTCGATCACCGTGGCGGCGCCGAGGTGCTCGAACACCGCCGCGACCGACGAGGGCGGAGCGGCGACGACGGTGCGGCCGGCGAGCGCGTCGAGCGCGGCCGGGAAGGCCGACCGACTGGCGATCCGGACGGCGGGGCCGAGGTGGTCGCGGACCTCGGCCGACACCTTGGCCGCGTCGACGAACAGGTCGGCGGTGGCGTCGGCGTGGACCAGCGCAAAAGCGAGCGGCACGGGGGTATGGTCGACGTCGCGGCCGCGGACGTTGAACAGCCACGCGATCGAATCGAGCGCGGTCACGACCGCGGCGTCGGCCTTCTGCTGCTGCAACCACGCGGCGATCCGCTCGCGCTTGGCCGCGCTCGTCTCGCCGGCGAAATTGTCGGCTTGGACTTCGAGGCGTGCCGTCGATGGCGCGGGCCGGTCGGTCCAGACCGCGTCGACGGGGTTCGCCGGCAGCGGGACGAGGCTCGCGCCCTTGGCCGCGAGCCCCGCGCTCGTCGTCGCCACCCACCCGCGGGTGTGGAGCCACGGGTCGTAGCCGATCCGGTCGCCTGGCCGGGCATGGGCGGCCAGCCAGTCGGTCGTCGAGGTGCCGGGAACGGCGACGTAGTCGTACAGCGCGCCGTCGACCTGCGCGCGGACCTGGAGGGTATAGCGCCCGTCGGTGAACATCGCCGCTTGGGTCGCGAGGACCACCGCACTCCCCGCCGACCCGCCGAACCCGGTCAGCCACGCGAGCCGCTGGGCATAGGCTCCGACATATTCGCTCATGTGCTCGTCGGTCAGCGGCACGACGAAGCCGGTGACGTCGTCGCGGGTCAGCTGGTCACGGAGCGCGGCGAGGCGGGCGGCATAGGTCGACATGGGCGTATCCGGACGATTGCCGCCACAGTCTAAGCCGCCGCCGGGCGATGCGAAAGGACGCTGCGGCCGCGCTCAGTCCTCGCCGAACTTGCCTTCGACGAGGGCGACCAGCGCCGCCAGCGCGGCGTCGGCCTCGTTGCCCTCGGCGGCGATCTCGATCGTGTCGCCGGGCGCGGCGGCGAGCATCATCAGCCCCATGATCGACGTGCCGGCAACGCTCGCCCCGTCGCGCGTGACGGTGACGGCGGCGTCGAACCCATGCGCACAGGTCACGAAGCGGGCGCTGGCGCGGGCATGGAGGCCGCGCTTGTTGCGGATGACGATCGCGACGGGGCCCGCCGTCATGCGGTCGCGCCGCGCCGCCGCGCTGCCACGATCCCGCCGCCCCGCCGTCGCGCGGCGATCGAGCCGGTCGGTCGCGGTGCCGCCCTCACGCCGCCGCATCGCCGCGCCATGGTCACGCCGCTTCGCCCCCTGCGGCCGTCACGCCGCTTCGCCCAGAATCTTTGACGCGACCGAGATATATTTCCGCCCCGCCTCCTGCGCAGCGTCGACTGCGGCGGCGACGGTCTTGTGGTCGCGGACCGAGACGAGCCGGATCAGCATCGGCAGATTGACCCCGGCGATGACCTCGACGCGGCCCGGCACCATCAGCGAGATGGCGAGGTTTGACGGCGTTCCACCGAACATGTCGGTCAGGATGATCACCCCCTTGCCGGTATCGACGCGGGCAATCGCGGCGGCGATGTCGGCGCGGCGCACTTCCATGTCGTCGTCGGGGCCGATCGCGATCGCGTCGACCGCCGCCTGGGCGCCGACGACGTGCTCGAGGGCGGCTACGAATTCCGTCGCCAGCTTGCCGTGCGCCACCAGCACCAGCCCGATCATCGGCGCATGTATCCCATTCCGAACCCCCGGCTCCGCCTCATGCCGGTAGCGCGGCTGCGGCGTCGAGGCCAGCCCCGAGCGGTTCGTCGTGGCCGACGTCGCCGCCGCTCGCCGTCAGTTCGGTCGCGTCGCTGCCGCGGCGCGCCTTGTCGCGGTGAACGACCGACCCGCTCCACCCGGCCTGCGCGAGCCGCTCGGCCATCCGCCGCGCGACGTAGACCGAGCGGTGACGGCCGCCGGTGCAGCCGAAGGCGACGGTCAGGTACGCCTTGCCCTCGGCCCCGTAGCGCGGGAGGAGAAGGAGGAGAAGATCGTAGATCGCCTCGAACGCGGGCGCGAAGGCGGGATCGGCGGCGACATAGGCGGCGACCGCCGGGTCGTCGCCGGTCAGCGGGCGCAACGTGGCGTCCCAGTGCGGATTGGCGAGAAAGCGCATGTCGAAGACGAGGTCGGCGTCGCGCGGCAGCCCGCGGGCGAAGCCGAACGACAGGACGGTCAGCGTCAGCGGCTCGACCGCAGCGCGGGCGAAGCGACCAGCAAGCGCCCGGCGAAGGTCGCGGACCGAATAGTCGCTGGTGTCGATGACGATGTCGGCGATGCGGCGGAGCGGTGCGACGATCTCGCGCTCGCGGGCGATGCCGTCGGCCGCCGGGCGGTCGAGCGCGAGCGGGTGGCGGCGGCGCGTCTCCGAGAAGCGCCGGGTCAGCTCGGTCCCGCTGCAGTCGAGGAAGACCAAGGTGATCTCGACGCCCTCGGCGCGAAGGTCGCCGATCCGCTCGACGATGGCGTCGGCCTCGAAGTAGCCGGTCCGCGCATCGCTGCCCCTCGCCACCCGGCGGCCCGGGTCGCTGCCCCGCCCCCCCGCGGTCTAG
>CAXTQJ010000170.1:1399-5673 GCA_964246245.1 uncultured Sphingomonadaceae bacterium | reverse complement strand
GGCGCGAACAGCGCCGGCGGCACCGAGCGATCCGGGTCCCAGTCGCCCGCGGCCGGGCAGATCGCGACGGTGCCGGGCGGCAGCGCGGCGGGTGCGGCACGCAGGTACGGCGGCGGTGCCGCCGCCGGCGGCGCCTGCAGGGCGAAGTCGAGTTCGGTGATCCCGACGTCGACCTCGGCTGGCGGCAGGGGCCGGCGCTCGTCGAACGGCACGAGCCGCACGCCCGATGCGACCGTCGCCAGCAGGTCGAGCAGGCGCGGCTGCGCCTCGACGGTGACCGCCGCGGCGGTTCGCCGCAGCAGCGGCAGGAAGCGCGCGAACTGCAGGGTGTCGCCGAGCCCGTGGTAGCAACGCACGAGCACGTCGCGACCGGCGAGCGGCCGGCCGTCCCACACCCAGCGACGATGGTACGGCATCGCCGGATCGTCGCGCGTCGCCGGATCGCGCTCGGCCAGCGTCAGGGCGGCAAGGGCCCATGCCGCGTCGTAGCGGCCGCCGCGCATCGCCGCGACCCATTGCGCCATGCGCTCGCTCATCGCCGCCGCTCCGCGATAGCGGTGCCCGCCGGCACGGCTCCGGCCGCATAAGCTTTGTTGCTTTCCACCGGCACTCCCGTATGCGGTAACCGACGCTGGTTGCCAGCGATAAGAACGGGTTCGTCCGGAGGAACGGGTCGGCGCGGGTCGCGCGGTTCCATTTCACCTCCGCACGGGCTGATCAGACGGGGAACCGCCAGTTGCATCGATCCGCGAAGCGAACTGCCGATGACACCGAAGACGACGCGCTCCACACCCGGATCGAGGCGCTCGGGCCCTGGTTCCACAACCTCGATCTCGGCGGCATCGCGACCGCGCCGGACCACTTCCTCGGCGACTATCCGCGTGACAAGTTCGTCCGCTTCGCCGACGCGCTCCCGGTCGACCTGTCGGGTCGGACGGTGCTCGACATCGGCTGCAACGCCGGCTTCTACGCGCTCGAGATGAAGCGCCGCGGGGCCGCGCGCGTGCTCGGGATCGACAGCGACGAGCGCTATCTCGCCCAGGCCCGGCTGGCGGCCGAGGCGCTCGGCTGGGGCGAAGCCGACGGGGTCGAGTTCGCGCGGGTGTCGGTCTACGATGTCGCCGCGATCGGCGAGCGCTTCGACCTCGTCGTCTTCATGGGCGTGTTCTACCACCTGCGCCACCCGCTGCTGGCGCTCGACCTGATCCGCGCGCACGTCGCCGGCGACCTGATGCTGTTCCAGACGATGCAGCAGGGCTCGCCGGCGGACTGCGCCGTGCCCGAGGACCATCCGTTCTTCGTCCCCGGCACGTACGACCCGCCGCCGGTGTTCGACGATCCCGGCTACCCCAAGCTGCACTTCGTCGAACGCCGGTTCGCCGGCGACTGGTCGAACTGGTGGGCACCCAACGCCGCGTGCAGCCGGGCGATGCTGCGCGCCGCCGGTTTCACCGTGGCGACGACGCCCGAGCGCGACGTCTACCTGTGCCGCGTCGCGCCGGTGCCGTTCGGCGAGTTCGGGCCGGCGGCGGTCTATCCCGCGCGCGGGCCGGCAGCGACGCATACCGGGGAGAACGCGCGTTGATCGAAGCGGCGATGATCTGGAACGAGCCAAACAACAAGTCGCACTGGGACGTCGCGCTCGACCCCGACTGGTCGCGCTATGCCGAGACGGTGATTCGCGCCGGTGCGGCGATCCGTAGCATCAACCCGGCAGTCACCCGCGTCCTCGGCGGCATGTCGCCGATCGATCCGGAATGGCTGCAGCGGATCGAGGCGCACGGGGCGCTCGACGCAGTCGACGCGGTCGCCGTCCATGGCTTCCCGCTCGACTGGAACCTGTGGCCGATCCACGCCTGGCCCGACAAGCTCGCCGAGATCGAAGCGGTGACGTCGAAGCCGGTGTGGGTGACCGAGGTTGGGGTCGGCTCGTTCGGGGCCGACGAGGTCCAGGTGTTCGGGCTCAATCGCACCGCCGAGCTGCTGATCGGCCGCGCGCCGCGCATCTTCTGGTACTCGCTGTTCGACCTGCCGATGGCGTGGGGAGCGGAGACGCGCCATCGCGAGGCGGAGGGGTCGAGCTACTACCGCCACTTCTACATGGGGCTGATCCGCGAGGACGGGACGGCCAAGCCCGCGCTCGCCGACTATGCCCGCGTCGCCGACCGCATCGGGCTGATGCAGTGGTTCCATTTCGACGACCCGCGCCTCGACGACGCCGTGACGATCATGCGCCGCCTCGGTGTCAGGAAGCTGCGCACGGGGTTGTCGTGGGCCGACAGCTTCCGGCCGAACGCGCTCGACTGGTTCGACCGGCAGATGGCCGCGCTCGCGGAGTTCGACGTGACCGTCACCTTCTGCTTCACCCCCGAGCACTTGGGCCTCGCGCCGCACCACACCAGCCCGGCGGTCGCCCCGCAGGGCTTCGCCGACTTCTGCGCGTGGATGATCGACCGCTATGCGCCGGCGCAGACCGCCGTGGCGAGCGCGGCATGAGCGAGGTAAGGGTCGCCATCGTCGGGGTCGGCAACTGCGCGTCGAGCTTCGTCCAGGGGCTGCAGCACTACCGCGACGGGGCCAACGACCATGCCGGGCTGCTCCACGCCGAGATCGGCGGCTACCGGCCGGGCGACATCCGCGTCGTCGCCGCATGGGACGTCGACCGGCGCAAGGTCGGCCGCGACGTCGCCCACGCGATCTTCGCTCCGCCCAACTGCACGACCGTCTTCTGCCCCGGGGTCGAGCCGACTGGCACCGTCGTCGCCATGGGCCCGGTCCTCGACGGGGTGGCCGAGCACATGGCCGACTATCCCGACGAGCGGACGTTCGTCGTCGCCGACGCCATGCCGGCCGACCACGCCGCCGTCGTCGCCGAGCTGCGCGCCGCGCGGGTCGACGTTATGCTCAACTACCTCCCGGTCGGCAGCCAGGCGGCGACCGAGTTCTACGCCGGTTGCGCGCTCGACGCCGGCGTCGCCTTCGTCAACAACATTCCGGTGTTCATCGCCAGCGATCCCGCCTGGGCCGAGCGCTTCCGGCAGGCCGGCGTGCCCATCGTCGGCGACGACATCAAGGCGCAGATCGGCGCGACGATCGTCCACCGCGTGCTGACCGACCTGTTCGCCAAGCGCGGCGCGACGCTCGACCGGACGTACCAGCTCAACACCGGCGGCAACACCGACTTCCTCAACATGTCGGCGCGCGGCCGGCTCAGGTCGAAGAAGATCAGCAAGACGGAAGCCGTCCAGGCGGTCGCGGCCGAGCGGCTTGCCGACCCGAACATCCACATCGGCCCGTCGGACTACATCGCGTGGCAGAACGACAACAAGATCGCCTTCATCCGCATGGAGGGGCGGCTGTTCGGCGGCGTGCCGATGAACCTCGAGCTGCGCCTGTCGGTCGAGGACAGCCCCAACTCGGCCGGGGTCGCGATCGACATGGTCCGCTGCGCCAAGGTCGCGCGCGACCGCGGCCTCGGCGGGCCGCTCGAGGCGGCGTCGGCGTTCTTCTGCAAGCACCCGCCGCGGCAGATGGGCGATGACCTCGCCGCCGCCGCGGTCGAGGCGTTCATCGCCTGACGCCGGGCGGAATCGCGGGGTATCGGCAGACGGCAGCGGGATAGGCGGCGCGATGGGCCTGATCGAGGTGGTGCTGGGGCGGCGGCTCGCTAATCGCGAGCACGACACCCGCAAGATCGGCTGGTTCGAGGCGGTCCCCGCGATGGGCCTCGACGGGCTCGGGTCGGCATCGTACGGGCCCGAGGCGGCGCTCACCATCCTGCTGCCGTTCGGCGCGATGAGCCTCGCGTGGATCGGGCCGGTGATGGTGCCGATCATCGCGCTGCTGGCGATCCTCTACCTGTCGTACCGGCAGACCATCGTCGCCTATCCGACCAACGGCGGCGCGTACACCGTCGCCAAGGAGAACCTCGGCCAGGGTGCCAGCCTGCTCGCCGCCGCCGCGCTGATGATCGACTATGTCCTGAACGTCGCGGTCGGCATCTCGGCCGGGGTCGGCGCGCTTACCTCGTCGGTGCCGTCGCTCCAGCCGTGGACCTTGCCGCTGTGCCTCGGCATCCTCGCCGTCATCACCCTCGCCAACCTGCGCGGGACCGCCGAGGCCGGTTGGCTGTTCGCCCTGCCGACCTACACCTTCGTCGCGAGCTTCCTCGGCCTTCTCGCCGTCGGGTTGTACCGCGTCGCGACGAGCAGCGCCCATAGGCCGACCGCCGCCGGCTGCACCGCGATGACCGGGGTCGAGGCGTTGCGGACGAC
>CAXTQJ010000170.1:0-1389 GCA_964246245.1 uncultured Sphingomonadaceae bacterium | reverse complement strand
CGACGGGGGGGGCCAAGCCGGGGGGGTTGGGGGCGCCGCCCGCGCTCGGCCATGCTTCGGCGGCGGTCGGCCTATGGGCGCTGCTGCGCGCCTTCGCCGCCGGCTGCACCGCGATGACCGGGGTCGAGGCGGTGTCGAACGGCGTCGGCACCTTCACCGAGCCGGTCGTCCGCAACGCCTGGCGGACGCTGACCTTCATCTGCGCGACGCTCGGCCTTCTCCTCGCCGGCATCGCGGCGACCGCTCGGGCGTACGGGATCGGCGCGATGGACCAGACCCGGTCCGGCTATCAGAGCGTCCTGTCGCAGCTCGCCGGCGCGATCGCCGGCCACGGCACGGTCTACTACGTCGCGATGGCGAGCGTGCTCGCGGTCCTCTGCCTGTCGGCCAACACCAGCTTCGTCGGCTTCCCGCGCGCGACGGCTTCCTGCCGCGGCAGTTCGCGATGGCCGCCCGGCGGCTCGTCTTCTCGGTCGGGATCGCCTTCCTGACGGTCGCCGCCGCCGCGCTGCTGATCGGCTTCGACGGCATCACCGACCGGTTGATCCCGCTGTTCGCGATCGGCGCGTTCATGACGTTCACCATCAGCCAGGCCGGCATGGTCGCCCACTGGCGCCGCGCCGACGGGAACAACCGCCGGCGGCTCGCGATCAACGCCGTCGGCGCGGCGACGACAGCGGCGGCGCTCGCCGTCATCACCGTCGCCAAGTTCGTCGAAGGTGCGTGGATCGTGGTGCTGGCGCTTCCGGCGACGATCGCCCTGCTCCGCGCCATCCGGCGCTATTACGACACGCTCGACGCGCGCCTCGCCGTCGCCGGGCCGCTGACGATTGACGAGACCGATCCGCCGACCGTCCTCGTCGCGATCGAGGACCGCAGCCGGATGAGCGACCGCGCCGTCCAGTTCGCGCTGACGCTGTCGCCCGACGTCATCGCCGTCCACCTGCTCCGGCTCGATGGGCCGGAGGGAGCCGACGACGGCCAGGCGATCAAGCGCCGCTGGGAGCAAGAGGTCGAACAGCCGCTCGCCGCGAAGGGGATCAGGATTCCGCGCATGGTCATGCTGCCGGCCCCGTTCCGCTGCATCCACGAGCCGCTGCTCGAGTTCATCGACAAGCTCGATGCCGAAACCCCCGGCCGCTCGGTCGCGGTGCTGATCCCCGAAATGGTCCTGACGCGGTGGTGGGAGCGGCTGCTCCACGCGCGGCGCGCCGACCAGCTCCGCGCCGCCTTGCTGCGCCACGGCGGTCCCCGGCTTAACGTCGTGATCTCGCCATGGCGGCGGTGACGCCCGTTCGGCGCCGCCGCGTCGGTCAGCGCGCGAGGTCGTGGCGGTAGCGCGGCGCGTCGATCGCCAGGGTCGCGACCGCGGTCAGCGCGAGATGGTCG
>CAXTQJ010000169.1:0-5697 GCA_964246245.1 uncultured Sphingomonadaceae bacterium | reverse complement strand
CGAGTCCCCAGCCACACGGCCAGAACAGCAGCCACATGCCCGCCGGCCGGTCGACCCGGGCGAGGCGGGCGTAGGGCCGCCACGCCGGCGGCAGGCGATCGACCCAGCTCGACGGCCGGGTTTCCGCATCGGGGGTGGCGATGCTAGGCACGATCCCATGAGCGAGGCGGCGATGCCCGAGTCAAGCGTGCGACAGGCTGCCAAGGCGCGGCGCGACGAACGAGTGGACGTGCCTTGCGCCGTCGCTTGCCGGCCCGGTGGCCGGTTTCACCGCGTCGTCTTCGCCGACGCGGCGGACGATGCCCTGCGCGGCGTCCGCACGGCCGAGGGACGCTTCCATCACGACGGCCAGCCGGCGCTTTACCTGTCGCCGTACGTCGAGTGGGCCGAGCGCGCGATGAACCGCTACCGTAGCGCCGGCGATCCGCCCCGCGTCGCCGTCCCCCTCGACGTCGGCCCGGCGGCCGTCGCCGACCTGCGCGCCGCGGAGGATTGCGCCGCGTGGGGCGTCGACCCGCGGGACGTGGTCGCCGAATGGTGGCGGCAGCGGGACGAAGGCCGGCCGAAGGACAGCTGGCGCGCGGCAGACGCCGTCTGCGCGGGCGGGGCGGACGGCATGGTCTATCCTTCGCGCGGCAATCCTGTGCGCTGGCACCTCGTCCTGTTCCGCTGGAACGGCACCGGCGGTCCCACGATATCGGTTGCCGGACCGCCGATCGCTCTGGTCGCGTCGGACTGCGACCGCCTCGGGGAAGGCCGGCCGGCGGCGCGCCGGCAAGCATGACCCGCACGTCGGCCTCGACGCCGCGGCTGTTCGTCGACGTCGATCTGGCGGCGGCGGGACCGGCTGGGGAGATCGCGCTGCCGCCGCTTGCCAGTCATTACCTGACCCAGGTCATGCGCCGCGGCGTCGGTGATGCGGTACGCCTGTTCGACGACCGCACGGGCGAGTGGGCGGCGACCGTGGTCCAGCCGCACCGCAAGTCGACGCAGCTCCGCCTCGACGTTCACCTCGGCCCGCGCGAGGCCGTCGCCGACCTCTGGCTGTGCGCCGCGCCGCTGAAGCGCGGCCGGATCGACTGGGTCGCCGAGAAGGCTTGCGAACTGGGCGTCGCGCGGTTCGTGCCGGTGCTCACCGCACGGACGGTGGTCGACAAACCGAACCTCGACCGCCTGCGCGCGCACATGGTCGAGGCGGCCGAGCAGTGCGGGCGGACGGCGCTGCCGGTGCTCGCCGAGCCGGTGACGCTGACGGCGCTCCTCGCGGCGTGGGCGCCCGACCGCGCGCTGATCTTCGCCGACGAGACGGGCGGCGCGGCGCCAGGTCCGGCCATGGCGGCGATCCGCACGCCGGCGGCGGTCCTGATCGGGCCGGAGGGCGGCTTCACTCCCGACGAACGCGAAGGCATCCGCGCGCTGCCGCAGGCGACCGCCGTCAGCCTGGGCCCGCGCATCCTCCGCGCCGACACGGCGGCGGTGGCGGCCGTCGCGGTGTGGCAGGCGGTGCGCGTCTAGGGCTCGCGGCCGCTGGCAACCGCGTGTGCGGTTAACCCATTCAAGCGAATATGGTGCTGAATTATTAGCCAGAACGGTTACGATGCCGATGGCGGACGGGTCGCGGCGGGGACCGCTCGCCGGGCGGCAACCGGCGCGCCAAAGCGTGCGCGGACGTGAACTTCGTGGCGTTGTTCATCTTCGCCCGGCACCCGGTGGCGCGGATCGGCGCTACTCCGCCGCCTCGGCCAACGCCGCCGGCGCGCCGCGGGGGCCGCGGACCAGCCGCCCCGGCCGCGCGCCGGTCGCGACACCGTCGCGGTACGTCACGACGCCCGACTTGATCGTCGCCGCATAGCCGCTCGCCGTCTGCAGCAGGCGTTTGCCGCCGGCCGGCAGGTCGAAGGCGATATACGGCTTGGCGAGCTTGAGCGCCCCGAAGTCGATGACGTTGACGTCGGCGAGCATCCCCGGCCGGAGCAGGCCGCGGTCGTTCAGGCCGTACATCGCCGCGGTGTCGGCGGTCTGCAGCTTGACCGCGGCTTCGAGGCTCAGCTTGCCCGGCCGCTTCCGATCGCGCGCCCAGTGGGTCAGCATGAACGTCGGCGACGCCGCGTCGCAGATCACGCCGCAGTGCGCGCCGCCGTCGGATAGGCTGACCACCGTCGCCGGATGGTGGAGCAACTCGAGGACGTGGTCGAGGTGGCCGTCGGCGTAATTCAGGATCGGCAGGTAGATGAAGCCGCGGCCGTCGTCGGCGAGCATGACGTCGTACGCCACCTCGGCCGGGTCGCGCCCCTCGCGGGCGGCGATCGCGGCGATGCTCGCGTCAGGCGTTGGCTCGTAGTCGGGCTCATCGCCCAGCGGAAACTGCATCGTCCAGCCGTGGAGGAGGAGATCGACGAGCGCCGAGTCGTGCTCGGGCCGCTCGGCCGGATCGGCGAGGAGCTGCGCCCGGAACGCCGGATCGCGCAGCGTCGCCAGCTGCTCGGCCCACGGCAGGCCGGCAATCCGCAGCCAGCTCGCACGGGTGACGAACGGATGCGCCGTGCCGCGCCAGTTGAGGAGGACGCCGGTGCCGCGCAGCGCGACCTGCGCCGTGACGCGCGCGCCCCGCGCGTTCGCCGCGTCGGTCCGCGCGAGCTGGTCGCGCCAGCCTTCGTCGTCGAGCGGCGACTGGAGGAGGGCGAAGCTGACCGGCATTCCGGTCTTGACCGACATCGCCTCCATCCACGCGAACTCGTCGCCGCACGGATTGAGGTCGCTCGCCATCTCGAACACGCCGTGGCCGGCGCGGACGATGCCTTCGCCGATGCCGAGCAGCTCGGCGCGGTCGGCGTAGGTGCCGGGGACGACGTTGCCGTCGACCGCGCGGTGGAGGACGGTGCGGCTGGTAGTGAAGCCGAGCGCACCGGCGCGGAGCCCGCCTTCGACGATGTCGGCCATCGCCGCGATGTCTTCCGCGGTCGCCGCCTCGTTCGCCGCCCCGCGTTCGCCCATGACGTACGCCCTGACTGCGCCGTGGGGAACCTGCGTCGCGACGTCGACCGTTCGCGGCAGCCGGTCGAGCGCGTCGAGATACTCGGGGAAGGTCTCCCAGTCCCACGTCAGCCCCTCGGCGAGCGCGGTGCCGGGGATGTCCTCGACGCCTTCCATCAGGCCGATCAGCCAGTCGTGCCGGTCCGGCCGCGCGGGGGCGAAACCGACGCCGCAGTTGCCCATGACGATCGAGGTGACGCCGTGCCAACTCGACGGGCCGAGCTCGGCGTCCCACGTCGCCTGGCCGTCATAGTGAGTGTGGATGTCGACGAAACCGGGCGTGACGATCAGGCCGCGCGCATCGATCTCGTCGCGACCACGGGTGGTCACGGTGCCGATCGCGGCGATGCGGTCGCCGCGTATCGCGATGTCGCCGACGAAGGGTGCGCCGCCGCTGCCGTCGACGATGGTGCCGCCGCGGATGACGAGATCGTGCATGGCCGCTCTCCCCGGAATTTTGGCCGATCCTATCATGCCGCTTGACCGGCGCCTCGCGGAAAGTGAAAGTGAACAAATGCGATACGTGACGATCGTGGCGGCGCTGGTGGTCGCGCTGGTCGGGCCAGCGGAGGCGGCGATGCACCATGCAACGGGCAGCTTCGAGGTGACCATGACGCCGTCGCCCGGCGAGCCGGCGTGGCTGCAGCGAATGACGATGACCAAAACCTATACCGGGTCACTCGCGGCGACCGCCCACGGCGAGTTTACCGCTGCCGGCGATTTCAAGTCGGGGTCGGCGGGCTACATCGCCGCCGAGCGCGTCGACGGCACGCTCGGCGGCCACATCGGCACCTTCGTCATCATGCAGAGCGCGACGCTGGATCGGGGCAAGCCCGAGATGCGGGTGTTCGTCGTTCCTGGCTCGGGAACGGGGGCGCTGACGGGGATCACCGGGACGATGGCGATCCGGATCGAGGCGGGCCGGCATTTCTACGATCTCGACTACGACCTCGCGCCGTAACATCGGCGGGCTGGCGTCGATCGGGCGGCGCGGCTAGGGCGGCACGATGAGCAATCAGCAGACCGCCGTTGGTGATGACGCCCTGATCGAGACTCGCGACGACCTGATCGGGGTCTTCGACCGCGGCAGCAAGCCCGTGGCTGACTGGCGGATCGGGACCGAGCACGAGAAGTTCGTCTACCGGACGACCGACCACGCCGCGCCGTCGTACGACGAGCCCAATGGCATCCGCGATCTCCTCAAGGGCATGGAGGATTACGGCTGGGAGCCGGTCGTCGAAGGCGACAACGTCATCGCACTCAAGGGGGCAGACGGCGCGATCAGCCTCGAACCCGCGGGACAGTTCGAGCTGTCGGGTGCGCCGCTGGCCTCTATCCACGAGACCTGCGCCGAATCGAACCGTCACCTGAAGCAATGCCGCGAGGTCGGCGACCGGCTTGGCCTCGGCTTCCTCGGGCTCGGCTTCTGGCCCGACAAGCGGCGCGACGACCTGCCGGTGATGCCCAAGGGCCGCTACGCGATCATGCGCCGCCACATGCCCAAGGTCGGCGGCCTCGGCCTCGACATGATGCTGCGAACCTGCACCATCCAGACCAACCTCGACTATGCGTCCGAGGCCGACATGGTGAAGAAGTTCCGGGTCTCGCTGGCGTTGCAGCCGCTGGCGACCGCGCTGTTCGCCAACTCGCCGTTCACCGAAGGCAAGCCGAACGGGTTCAAGAGTTTCCGCAGCCACATCTGGACCGACACCGATCCGCACCGGACCGGAACGCTGCCGTTCGTGTTCGACGACGGTTTCGGCTTCGACCGCTACGTCGACTATGCGCTCGATGTGCCGATGTATTTTGTTTACCGCGACGGCGGCTACATCGACGCGGCGGGGCTCAGCTTCCGCGACTTCCTAGATGGCCGATTGACCCCGCTCTACGGCGAGAAGCCAACCGTCGCCGATTGGAAGGACCACCTGTCGACCGCCTTCCCCGAGGTGCGGCTCAAGGGCTATCTCGAAATGCGCGGGGCCGACGGTGGGCGGTGGGACCGCATCTGCGCGCTGCCGGCGCTGTGGGTCGGGCTGCTCTACGACAATTCCGCGCTCGATGCGGCGTGGGACGTGTGCAAGGGCTGGACCCATGCCGATCATGCTCGCCTGCGTGACGAAGTGCCGACGCGGGCGCTGGCGGCGGCGAGCCCCAACGGCGGGACGCTGCAGGACCTTGCGAAGGAGGTGCTCCGCATCGCCGACGTCGGGCTGGCGGCCCGGGCGCGACTGAACGGCGCGGGCGACAGCGAACAGGGCTTCCTCGGTCCGCTCCACGAGATCGCGACGAGCGGTCTGACCAACGCCGACCGGATGCTCGAGGCCTATCACGGCCGCTGGGACAGCGATGTTGCCGCGGTGTACGCCGAGGAAAGCTATTGAACGACGGCGGCGGCAACGACGCAGATCGGGTCGGGCGCGGGTTGGACGAGCCGCTTCCATTCTCGGCCGACTCGATTCGCCGTGCGGCGATAACTTGCTGCCGGGGGTAGCGCCGGCCGACCGACTCGGCTAGCGCTGGGGCGATGTCGCCACCTGCCTCCGCCTCGTACTGCGGCGCGCCGCCGACCGCCACGACCCTGGCGTCGCGGTGGAACGGCGACCCGCTTCTCCTCGCCGCGCTGGCCGTGGCCCTCGTCGTCGCCCTGCGCGCCGCCCGTCGCCC
>CAXTQJ010000168.1:4261-5705 GCA_964246245.1 uncultured Sphingomonadaceae bacterium | reverse complement strand
TCGGCTCGTGCGGCGGCCCCGCGGTGACGATGACGTGCTGGCCCCGCAATACGTTGTCGTCCCCGCTATCGCGGGGATGCCCGGTGTGAAGGGCGGTCGCCACGGCCGCCGCGATCCGCTCGACCTCCGGCAGGCGACCCGGCCCGAACTCGCCGCACGCCATCTCGCCTTCGTCTGGGTCAATGACCGTCACCCCGCGCGACCGCAGCGTCGCGACGTTGGCGACGGTCGCGGGATGGAGCCACATGCGGACGTTCATCGCCGGCACGACGAGTATCGGCGTATCGGTCGCGAGGAGCAGCGTCGTCGCGAGATCGTCGGCGAGGCCGGCGGTCATCTTCGCCAGCAGATCGGCGGTCGCGGGGCAGACGACGATCAAGTCGGCGGCGCGGCTCAACTCGATGTGGCCCATGCCGCCGCCCTCGTCGAGCGCCCACAGATCGTCGTGGACCGGTGCGGCGGCGAGCGCCTCCAGACTCAGTGCGGTCACGAAGCGCGCGCCGGCAGCGGTCAGGACCGGCGAGACGGCGTGGCCCCGCCGGCGCAGCGTCCGCGTCAGCTCGAGCGCCTTGAACGCCGCGATCCCGCCGCCGACGATCAGGAGGATGCGCGCCATCGCGGCGGTTTAGGCCGTGGTCCGCGCGGAGTCACGATGAACCTCCCCGCACGAGCGGGGAGGATCGTGTCTACAGCGTCACGTGCGTGACCTTGTCGTCCTGCGGCGGCGTCTGCGTCAGGTTCGCCTTCGCGACCTTGACCAGCATCGCGAGCTTGCCCGGCGAATCCCACATCGACGCCGCCTCGGGGGTGACGTGGATCAGTGCGGTCGTCGGCGCCTCGGGTCCCTCGGGGAGCCATGCCTCGGCGAACGCGTTCCACAGTTCCTTCTGCTTGGCCGGATCGCGCGCCACCCGTGCCGTGCCGGTGACCGAGACGTACTTGTTGGTGCTGGCGTTGGCGAAGGCGAGATTGACCTTGCTGTCGTCGGCGAGGTCGTCGGTCTTGCCGCTGTCGAGACGGGTGATGAAGGTGATCGTGTGCGCATCCTTGTCGACGTACGCGCTCATCGGCCGGCTCTCGAGGCCGTTGGGCGTCTCGGTCGTCATCATCGCGACGCGGATGTCGTCGATCATGTCCCAGAAGCGGGTGGTGTCGTCAGCCATGGTCGGTGCCCTTCGTTACGGCGCTAGGTGGCCGACAGACGCATGGTCCCGGCGCGCGGTTCCGCCGCCGGACCACCGCTCCCGGACTGCAGGAGTCCGCCGCGAAAAATTTTCGCGCGGCGCGGAACCCCCTCCGGCATGACCCGTTGAGCAGCCAGGACCCCGGTACATGCCCCCCCGCTCCCGCGGTCCTCGACAGGGTCCGGTCACATCATCCCCCCGAATGTGACCGGACCCAACAATTTGGCCCGCGCCCCGCCCCCCCGGTCGCCGGGGGGGTG
>CAXTQJ010000168.1:895-4251 GCA_964246245.1 uncultured Sphingomonadaceae bacterium | reverse complement strand
CCTCGATCCCGCCGAGCCGCCGCGCGGCGCGACCCCGGGCCCGCCACCGGGCCGGGCCCAACCACCCCCCCCACGGGCCCGGCCCCAACAACTTGGGCCCCCGCCCGCCCCCCCCGGGCGGGGGCCTTTTGCTGTCTGGGGCAACGCACCTTGGTGGCGGCAGCCGATAATCTGGATGGTTGGCGCACGTCGGCATGACGGCGTGGTGGGACGAGGGGGGCCTCAGCCCGTTGGAACCGGCAGATTCGCCGTGTCGCGACCGCGTCGCCGCTCGCTGAACCAGATGCCGATCAGCGATCCTTCGTACAGCGCGATCAGCGGCAGCGCGAGGAGCGCCTGCGACACCACGTCGGGCGGGGCGAGGATCGCCGCGACGACGAACGCGCCGACGATCGCGTACCGCCGCCCGGCCTGGAGTTGCTTGCGCGTGACGATGCCGGCGCGTTCGAGCAGCATCAGCAGCACCGGCAGCAGGAAGGCGATGCCGAACCCCGCCATGAAATGCATGATCAGCGACAGATAGTCGCTCATCGCCGGCAGCGCCGTCTGGGCGAAACCGGTCGCCGCGCCGTTGTCGTCGAAGCGCAGGAAGAAGCGGAACGAGATCGGCGCGACGACATAGTAAGCGAGCGCCGCCCCCATCGTGAACAGGACCGGGGTCATGATCAGGAACGGCAGGAAAGCGCGCTTCTCGTTCTTGTACAGCCCCGGCGCGACGAACGCCCATAGCTGGTTGGCGATGACCGGGAAGGCGAGGCACAGCGCGGCGAAGGCGGCGACCTTCACCTCGACGAAGAACGCCTCGTACAATTTGGTGTAGATCAGCTGCGTATGGTGCGCGCCCTCGGCGCGGATCAGCGGCTGGACGAGGAAGGCGAAGATCGACTTGGCCTGGGTGAAGGCGATGCCGAAGGCGATGATCAGCGCGACGATCGAGACGAGCAGTCGGCGGCGCAGCTCGATCAGATGATCCATCAGCGGCGCGGTCGACGCATCGGGGCCGTCGGCGTCGCTCACGGGTGCGCGGCGGGCACGAGCGGGGGCGTGGGTTCGGCGGCGAGCGCGTGGGCCGACGGTTGCGGTCCGGTCATGGCGGGAGCGACCTCCACCCCGTCGCGGTCATCCCCGCGGTCGCGGGGATGACTTATTCCGGGAGTGCCCTCGCTCGTCGACCGCGCGTCGGGATAAGGCGGCGCATCATCGACGGCCTCGGTCGCGCCAGCCGCCGCTGCCGCATAAGCCGCCGGCGGGGCCTCGAACGCATGCGGGCCGACCGCGGCGGGGTCGGTCGCGGCCATGATCTCGGCGTTCTGCCGCGCCCACTGCTTCTGCATCTCGTCGAGCTCGGCCTCGCGCATCATCGTGTCGAAGCCGGCGCGGAGGTGGCGCGTCATCGCCCGCCCGCGGCCGACCCAGCCGCCGACGACGCGCATTACCCGCGGCAGGTCCTTCGGCCCGATGACGACGAGCGCCACCACGCCGATGACGAGGAACTCCCACGAATCGATGCCGAACATCGGGCGCGACCTCGCGCGTCAGCCCCGCGGAACGTCGTCGCGCGCCGGCACGACCGGGTTCGGCTGCGGCGGCGCCAGCTGCGACGGCGGATAGACCGGTTGCGGCGGGTAGACCGACTGTGGCGGCTGGACGTAGCCCGGCGGCGCGCGCGCGGCATCGTCGTCGGCCAGCCCCTTCTTGAAGCTGTTGATGCCCTTGGCCATGTCGCCCATCAGCTCGCTGATCTTGCCGCGGCCGAACAGCAGCATGACGACGAGGATGACGATGAGCCAGTGGACGAGGCTGAACGATCCCATGTGACGACACTCCCGGCCGTGGGCGGCCTAGCCGGCGCTATGTACGTCGCGCGCGCCGGTTTTGCCAGTGTTCGCCGGCGCGGGATCGAGCAGCCCGGCGGCGCGGAGGTCGGCGACGCCGGGCAGGTCGCGGCGATCGCCGAGGCCGAAGTCGACGAGGAACCCCGGCGTCGTCGCATATTCGAGCGGCCGCCCCGGCGATTCGCGGCGGCCGGCGGGGCGGACCCAGCCGGCGGCGAGGAGAACGTCGAGCGTCCCCGGCGAAACCTGGACGCCGCGGATGTCCTCGATCTCGGCGCGCGTCGCCGGCTCGTGGTACGCGATGATCGCCAGCGTCTCGACCGCGGCGCGGCTGAGCTTGCGCGGGGCGTCGCGGGTCGCGCGGAGCAGGTGGCCGAGGTCGGGCGCGGTCTGGAACACCCAGCTGCCGCCGCGCTCGACGAGGACGATGCCGCGCGACGCGTAGCCCGCGGCGAGGTCGGCGAGCGCGGCGCGGATGTCGGCGGCGGGCGCAGCGACGTGACGGCCGATCTCGGCGACCGAGATCGCGCCGTCGGCGGCGAAGACGACCGCCTCGACCGCGCGGATCAGGGCGGGGTCGGCGGTCATCGCGCGAGCGCGCTCAACGCGTCCGCACCAGCACCGAAGCGAAGGCGTCGGCCTGGGCCAGCTCGGTCCGCCCCTGCCGCGTCAGCTCGAGCGCGGCGACGAAGCTCGACGCCAGCACCGAGCGGCGATACGGCTCGTCGTCCACCGGCGGCAGGTACGCGGCGAGATCGGTCCAGTCGGGGCCGACGCGGTCGCGCAGCCGGGCCAGCGCTTCGTCGAGCCCCATCACCTCGCGCCGCGCCACCGCATACGCCGGCCGGTCGCGCCGCGCGCGGATGCCGCCATAGGCGCTGAGCAGGTCGAACAGCGACGCGGCGAAGACCGGGCGTACCATATGGCGCAACCCCTCGGGCGCGACGCGGCGGAAGGTGTCGACGCCGACGCGGTCGCGCGCCATCAGCCGCGCGGCGGCGTCGCGCATCGCGTCGAGCCGCTGCAGCCGATGCTGGAGCCGCGCGGCGAGGTCGTGCGGATCGGGGTCGGCGGCGGCGTCGGCGGGCAGCAGCAGGCACGATTTCAGGTACGCCAGCCACGCCGCCATGACGAGATAGTCGGCGGCGAGCTCGAGCCGCAGCGACCGTGCCGTGGCGACGAACGCGAGGTACTGGTCGACCAGCGCGAGGATCGAGATCGCGCCGAGGTCGACCTTCTGCGCCCGCGCCAGCGCGAGGAGGACGTCGAGCGGTCCCTCCCACGCGCCGAGCGCGAGGGTGAGGGTATCGTCCCTCGCCCCTTCCTCGAAGGGGAGGGGAGGGCCGGCGTCAGCCATGCGCGAGCAGCTCGTCGCGCTGCGCCGCGAGCGTCGCGTGGTCCATCGCCCGTGGCGGGGTCGCTTCGAGCAGCGCGACGTTGAGGCGGGTCGTCGCCGCCGCGGTGATCTCGCCCGCGGCGCCGACGACTTCGGTCATCTCGGCGAAGTCGCCCGAACAGTGG
>CAXTQJ010000168.1:0-885 GCA_964246245.1 uncultured Sphingomonadaceae bacterium | reverse complement strand
GGTCTTCTCGGCGAAGCTGCCGCCCAGCGCCTTCATGCCGAGGTCGTCGCTCATCAGCAGCCCGTCGAAGCCGATGTCGCGGCGGATCGTGCCGGCGATCACCGCCGGCGACAGCGTCGCGGGCAGGTGCGCGTCGATCGCGGCATAGACGATGTGCGCGGTCATCGCCATCGGCGCGGCGCGCAGCGTGCGGAACGGCTCGAAGTCGACCGCGAGTTCGGCGAGGCTCGCGTCGACCACCGGCAGCGCGAGGTGGCTGTCGACCCGGGCGCGGCCGTGGCCGGGGATGTGCTTGACGACGCCGACGACGCCGCCGGCGCGGAGGCCGTCGAGGGTCGCCTTGCCGAGCGCGGCGACGCGCATCGGGTCGGTCCCGTAGGCACGGTCGCCGATGATGTCGTGGCCGCCGTCGGCGCGGACGTCGAGCAGCGGCAGGCAATCGACGGTGATGCCGACATCGCGGAGCGTCAGCGCGATCAGCAGCGCGTTCAGCCGCGCCGCCTCGATCGCCGACAGCGGGGCGACGTCGTAGAGGTCGCCGAAGCGCGCGGCGGCGGGAAACGCGGGCCACGCCGGCGGCTTGAGCCGGGCGACGCGGCCGCCCTCCTGGTCGATCAGGATGGCGACGTCGCGGTTGGCGATCTCGCGCAGGTCGTCGGTGAGGGCAAGGAGCTGGTCGAGATCGACGCAGTTGCGCGCGAACACGATGAAGCCGGCTGGGTCGTGCTCGCGGAACAGCGCGCGTTCGTCGGCGGTCACGGCCGGACCCGACAGGCCGAGGAAGACGGGGGTCATTCCGGGTATCCGGGAGCCACGGGGCAGTCGACCGCCGCCGCCACCATTGTCCCCGCCTTCGCGGGGATGACACCAGAGTTGCGACTGTTC
>CAXTQJ010000167.1:5416-5805 GCA_964246245.1 uncultured Sphingomonadaceae bacterium | reverse complement strand
TCGTCGAGCCACACGACGTCGCCGACCCCCGCCAGCAGCGCCTCGGCGGCGGCGCGTTGCGTCGGCGTCGTCGTGGCTCCCGCGGCCAAAGGCCTGACGCCGCGACCCATCCGCGACGGGGTGTTGGGGATCGTCCGGACGATGCCGGCTCCGGGAAAGCGCGCGGCGAGATCGGCGATCGTGATCCCGGCCATGACCGAGACGACCGTCGTCTCGGCGAGGTGCCCGGCCAGGTGCGCGGCAAGACTGGCGGCGACGCCGGACCAGATCTGCGGCTTGACCGCAAGGACGACGATCGCGGGCGTACCGTCGGCGACCGGCGGCTGCGGGCTCCCCGTGTCGCCCCCCCCGATGTCGTCGCGCCCCGTCGCCCCCCCCCCCGCCTCCCC
>CAXTQJ010000167.1:0-5406 GCA_964246245.1 uncultured Sphingomonadaceae bacterium | reverse complement strand
CGGCGACTTGCCCGCCCACAGGACAAACTGGAAGACGGGGTAGAAGCGCTCGCACTCGTCGATCGCGGCATCGACGAGCATCTCGGCCTGGCCGAGGGTCAGGTCGATCTCGTCGTCGTCGTCGTCGCTGTCGAGCAAGGTCGCATGACGGAACAGCAGCGTCCCGTCGGCCGCCCACATCTCGAAATGGCCGATCCACAGCTGCTCGTTGATCAGTCCGAGCGTCTCGTACATCGCGCTGCGCTTGGCGTCGGGAACGCGGATATCGGGCGTCGCGATGAACTGGAGGACGCGTTCGTCCTCGCGCCACAGCGCACGCAGCTGGAAGTTGGCGAAGCTCGATTCGACGCTGGCGGTGATCTCCTCGTCGCCGGTCCGCTCGAACGCCCAGCCGTGGGCGTTGAAATAATGTTCGAGCATGTCGATCGGCGCGGCCGGGGCCGGCTGGAAGTCGATGTCGAGCTGCGTCATGCGCCCCGGCTCCCGCTCACCCGCGATACCGTACGCTGCGGGGCCGGGCACCGCGATGCAAGCGAAGTTTCGACGACAACCCCCAAATCTTGTGGGTAACTAGACAATCGGGGCACTGCCGGTGCCCGGGGGCGGGACGGCATCGTTGTCGGCATCCGTCGCCGCGCGGTCGGTCGGCTCGAACGGCGGCACGTCGGTCGGGGTCGCCGGTGGAACGTCGGTTGGTGCCGGAACGTCGGTCGGAGCGGGCTCGGGAGCCGGGGTCGAGGCGGCTTCGGCGGCCGGGGTTGACGCCATCGCCGCCTTGAGCGCAGCGACCTCGGCCCTCAGCGCCTCGGCGTCGGTGCGGGCGGTCGCGGCCATCGCCTTGACCGCCTCGAATTCGTCCCGGCCGACCATGTCGACATCGCCGACCAGCTCGCGGACGCGCGCGCGGATCATCGTCTCGACCTCGCGGCCGACGCCCGCCATCGTCCCCATCGCCGAGGTGGCGATCTTCGACATGTCCTCGAAAATCCGGTTCTGCGACTGCATGGGCGGGGCTCCTTCGGCCGTCGATGTGGCGCTGCGCCGCGAGCGCGTCAACCGTAGGGGACGACGGCATCGCGAAACCTGCTCATCCCAGCGCAGCCGGGATCCGTCACGTCGAACGTGCGCGTCGATGGATCCGGCCTCCGCCGGGATGACAATAATAGTCAGCGGTTCATCATCCGCCGTGCCGCGATCAGGAACTCGACGTTGCCCTCGGGTCCGGTGATCGGGCTCGGCTCGACCCCCTCGACCGTCCAGCCCGCCATGGTCAGCCACGCCGCGACCTCGGCGCAGACGCGGGCGTGGATCGCGGGGTCGCGGACGACGCCGCCCTTGCCGACTTCGCCGCGCCCGGCCTCGAACTGCGGTTTGATCAGCGCCATCACCCAGGCGGCGGCCGCGGCGAAGGTCAGCGGCGCGGCGAGCACCTTGGCGAGGCCGATGAAGCTCGCGTCGCAGACGATCAGGTCGACCGGCACCGGGATGTGCGCCGCCGTCAGCACCCGCGCGCTGGTCTGCTCGAGCACGGTGACGCGCGGATCGTCGCGCAGCTTCCACGCGAGCTGGTTGGTCCCGCTGTCGACCGCGAACACGTGCGCCGCGCCGCGCGTCAGCAGCACGTCGGTGAACCCCCCGGTCGACGCGCCGACATCGATCGCGGTGACCCCGGCCACGTCCCAGCCGAACCGGTCGAGGCCGTGCGCGAGCTTGACCCCCCCGCGCGACACCCACGGGTGGTCGCGGCCGCGGACCGTCAGCGACACGGCGGGATCGACCCCCTGCCCCGCCTTGGCGACCCGCCGGTCGCCGGCGAAGACGAGCCCCGCGAGGATCAGCGCCTGCGCCCGCGTCCGCGATTCGGCGAGGCCGAGCGCGACGAGGTGCTGGTCGGCGCGGGGGCGGATCACGCGAACGGATGGCGGATGGTCAGCCGCTGGTCGACGACGAGCCCGTCGTGCATGTCCTCCGACCACAAGATGTCGCAGCCGGCGGCGAGCGCGGCGGCGACGATCATCGCGTCGTAGACGCGCAGGCTGTAGCGTCGCGCGAGCCGCACGCCGGTTTCATGCGTCTCGATCGTCAGCGGCAACGGCGGCGGCGCATAATCGCGAATGGTGGCGAGCGCCGCGACGACTTGCGGCCAGGTCATGGCCAAGCGGCGACGCGCGGCGAGCGCGAACTCCTTGAGTGATTGCACGCCGATGCGGTTTGTGTCGTCGAGCAACGCCCGAGCCGCAACCTGCCGTCGGTCGAGCGCGAAGGCGTAGATGCGGACATTCGTGTCGAGAAAGCCAGTCAATCGCGATCAAAGTCCGGTTCGTACAACTCTTCGCGACTCAGTTTCCAGCCGGTCGGCAACCGCACCGACAAGGCACCGAACTGACGCGCCTTTTCGGCGGCGGCGTCGATCTTGGGCACCTCGAACGTCGCATCGCCCGCAGCGCGCAACTCGACCTCATCGCCTTCCTTCAGCGCCAGCGCGCGGCTGACGCCGACGGGAATGCGGGCAGCGAGGCTGTTGCCCCAGCGGGCGACCTGCATGACGGCCTCCACGGATATATGTACCACAAGCTGTAGATCACTTGCTGATCGATGGCCAAGCCGAAGCAGGGAATGCCGAACCGCCCAGCCCAGACCATAGCCGGCCGTGGCGGCGGACCGCGCAAGCCGGCGATCCAGACCCCGAGGACGACGACCGCAGCCGACAGAGACCACAGGCCGGGCAATCGACTTGCGCGCGACGACGTCGTCGACGCTAAGCCCGAACCCCCTCGACCACCCCCACGCTGTTATGCCGAAGTGCCCCCAGTACCGTCTCGACGATGTGCGGCGCGTCCAGCCCGGCGCTCGCGTACTGCGCGACCGGGCCGTCCTGGTCCTGGAACACGTCGGGCAGGCGCATCGTGCGGAGCTTGAGGTCGCCGTCCATCAGCCCGGTGTCGCTGCAATAGGTGAGGACGTGGGCGCCGAAGCCGCCGACGGCGCCTTCCTCGATCGTGACCAGCACGTCGTGGCTGAGCGCCAGCTTGCGGATCAGCGCCTCGTCGAGCGGCTTGGCGAAGCGCATGTCGGCCACCGTCGTCGACAGGCCGCGCGCGTCGAGGTCGTCGGCGGCGGCGAGCGCCTCGCCGAGGCGGCAGCCGAGCGAGAGGATCGCGACGGTCTTCCCCTCGCGGACGATGCGACCCTTGCCGATCTCGAGCGCGACCGCAGGCTGGGGAATCGCGACGCCGGTCCCCTCGCCGCGCGGATAGCGCACGGCGCTCGGACCGCTGTCGTGGCGTGTCATGGTGTGGACCATGTTGGTCAGCTCGGCCTCGTCGGCCGCCGCCATGACGACGAAATTCGGCAGCGTCGCAAGGTAGGTCACGTCGAACGACCCGGCGTGGGTCGCGCCGTCGGCCCCGACCAGACCGGCGCGGTCGATCGCGAAGCGCACCGGCAGGTTCTGGATCGCGACGTCGTGGACGACCTGGTCGTAGGCGCGCTGGAGAAAGGTCGAATAGATCGCCGCGAACGGCCGCATCCCCTGCGCCGCGAGGCCGGCGGCGAAAGTGACCGCGTGCTGCTCGGCGATGCCGACGTCGAAGGTCCGGTTGGGAAACTTCGCCGCGAACTTGTCGAGCCCGGTGCCCGACGGCATCGCCGCGGTGATCGCGACGATGGTCGGATCGGTCTCGGCCTCGACGATCAGCTGCGCGGCGAAGACGTTCTGGTATTGCGGCGCCTTGGGGCTCGACTTGACTTGCGCGCCGGTGATGACGTCGAACTTCTGGACACCGTGGTACTTGTCGGCCGCCGCCTCGGCGGGGGCATAGCCCTTGCCCTTCTGGGTGACGACGTGGACGAGGATCGGCCCTTCGGCGGCGTCGCGGACGTTCTCGAGCACCGGGATCAGGTGGTCGAGGTTGTGCCCGTCGATCGGCCCGACGTAGTAGAAGCCAAGTTCCTCGAACAGCGATCCGCCGCTCGCCAGCGTGCGGACATATTCCTCGGCGCGCTTGGCGGTACGCTGGAGGATCGGCCCCATCGTCTTCTTGGCGAGCTGCTTGCCGAGGTCGCGCAGCTGGAGGAACGGCCGCGACGAATAGATCCGCGCGAGATACGCCGACAGCGCCCCGACCGGCGGCGCGATCGACATGTCGTTGTCGTTGAGGACGACGACCAGCCGGTTGCCGGCGGCTTCGGCGTTGTTCATCGCCTCGTACGCCATGCCGGCCGACATCGCGCCGTCGCCGATCACCGCGATCGCCTTGCCCGGCCGGTCGGCGAGCTTGTTCGCCACCGCGAAGCCGATCGCCGCCGAAATCGACGTCGACGAATGCGCCGCGCCGAACGGGTCGTACTCGCTCTCGGTCCGCCTGGTGAAACCCGACAGGCCCTTCGGCGCGCGCAGCGTGCGGATGCGGTCGCGTCGGCCGGTGAGGATCTTGTGCGGATACGCCTGGTGGCCGACGTCCCAGATCAGCGTGTCGCGCGGCGTGTCGAAGACATAGTGGAGCGCGACCGTCAGCTCGACGACGCCAAGGCCGGCGCCGAGATGGCCGCCGGTGACGCTGACCGCGTCGACCAGTTCGGCGCGCAGCTCGTCGGCGACCTGGCGAAGGTCGGCGACGTCGAGGCGGCGGAGGTCGGCGGGGGTGTCGACGGTGTCGAGCAGCGGTGTGACGGGGCGTTGACTCACGATCGGGCGCACCTGTGGTGACAAGGACGTAGCCTGCGGGTTAGCGCGAAGCCGCCGCGATGTCGAACCTTCGCCGCCGCCGCCCGCGCGGTTACCCCGCCGCCGATGCATGCCCGCAACACAGTCGGTGCGGTAGCGCTCGCCGCACGGCTGACATAACGTCGCACCTTGCCCCACGCCGGAGACCGCCGATGGACCGTATCTTCACCGCCGCCGCCAATGCCGTCGCCGGCTTCGTCGGCAACCCCCTGTCGTTCGTCATCGCGCTGGTGCTCGTGGTCGTCTGGGGGGCGACCGGGCCGTACTTCCACTATTCCGACACGTGGCAGCTGGTGATCAACACCGGCACGACGATCGTCACCTTCCTGATCGTGTTCCTGATCCAGAATTCGCAGAACCGCGACGCGGCAGCGATCCAGGCCAAGCTCGACGAGATCATCCGCACGACGAGCGGCGCTCGCGACGCCTTCATCGGCATCGAGCACATGACCGAGCATCAGCTCCGCCAGATCCTCGTCGCGATCGAGAAGGAGTGCGCCGAGACCGAGCAGGACCGCGACGCGAGCCACGACGCAGTGGCGCGGCTGTTGCAGCGGACGTGAGGCGATTTAGGCGGACGTCGGTCGATCCTTCCCGCTCGTGGGGAGGCGCGGAGCGCCGGAGGAGCGCCCGCCGCGACCGCTGGCCACCTTGGCGATCCTAATCCGCGCGGGCATAGC
>CAXTQJ010000166.1:5476-5814 GCA_964246245.1 uncultured Sphingomonadaceae bacterium | reverse complement strand
GCGTCGCCGCCCGCCGGGCGCAGGCCGGGGCCGGCGATGACCGCGTCGGGCCACGCGGCGCGCGTCGCGGCGCCCTCGCCGCCCGCACCGACGATGCCCTGCAACCCCGCCGCGCGCGCCATGCCGGCGAGATGCGCGACTTGGTCGGGGAGCACCGCCGGCACACCGATCGCGTGGAGATCGTCATCGTCGAAACTGGTCAGCACCGTCACCGCGATCACCGCCGTCGCCGGCGGCAATGCATCGCGCGCCGCGGCCATCGCGTCGCGGGCCGCCGGCGGCGGGGCGGGTAACCCCCCCCCCCCCCCCCCGCCCCCCCCCCCCGGCCCCCCCCGCCC
>CAXTQJ010000166.1:1000-5466 GCA_964246245.1 uncultured Sphingomonadaceae bacterium | reverse complement strand
CGCGATGGCCGCGGCGGCGTGGACGTTGACCACCGCGACGCCGAGCGGAGCCAGCGCCCGTGCCGCGCCGGCCGCGGTGTTGCCGATGTCGTGGAGCTTGACGTCGAGGAAGACCGGGAGCCCGACCCCGGCCAGCCGCCGCACCCCGGCGGGGCCGGTGGCCATGAAGAACTCGAGTCCCAGCTTGAGCCCGCCCCCGATTGGTCCGATGTGCGGCGAAACGGCGCGTGCGAGCGCTTCGGCGCGGTCGGCGTCGGGCGTGTCGAGGGCGACGAAGATGCTCACGGCACCGGCGGGAAGGCGGTCGTCGGGGTCGGGACGGCGACGCGCGGCCCGGTCGACAGCGCGTCGTCGAGCAGGCGCTCGACCTTCGCCGTCCGCCGCCGCCACGACGCTCGCGCCGCGAGGTGGAGGAGCAGCACCGGCAGCCAGCCGAGCAGGAAGGCGACGAAGACCACGGCCGGCAGCGGGACGAGCGCGCGGTCGCCTTCCGGCAGCACGATCGACACCGGCGTCCAGTTGGAAAAGGCGAACAGCGCGAACAGCGCGAGGACGATGCCGAACAGGACCAGGCGCAGGGCTCTCATCGGAACGACTCCCTCATAGTTCGCCGTCCACCGCGGCGATGCCGTCGGCCTCGAGCGCGCCGATCAGCGCCGCCGCCGTCGTGTCGAGCACCGCCTGGTCAACGCTGCGGACGACGAAGTTGGCCCCCGTCCGGCCGTCGCGCCAGAACGGGTACGACCCGATCTGGACCCCGGCATGGGCGCGCTCGACGTCGGCGAGCAACGACGCGACGCGGCTCTCGACGGTCCACGCCGCGACCGTCCGCGACAGGACCGGCCGGCCGCCGGCGAGCTTGCCGTCGAGCGATTCGAGCATCGACCGGGTGATCGCGGGGACGCCGGCCATGACGAAGACGTTGCCGACCCGGATGCCCGGAGCCTTGGTCCGCGGGTTGGCGATCAGCTCGGCCCCGGCGGGGACCCGCGCCATCCGCAGCCGCGCGTCGTTGATCCGGTCCCCATAGTGCTCGGTCAGGACCGCGACCGCCTCCGGATGGAGGACGACCTCGACCCCGAACGCGGCGGCGACCGCGTCGACGGTGATGTCGTCGTGGGTCGGGCCGATGCCGCCGGTGGTGAACAGATAGTCGTGGCACGACCGGAGCGCGTTGACCGCCGCGACGATCGCCGCGGTGTCGTCGGCGACGACGCGGACCTCGCGCAGGCGGATGCCCTGGAGGCCGAGCCACTTGGCGAGATAGGCCAAGTTGGCGTCCTGCGTCCGGCCCGACAGGATCTCGTCGCCGATGACGACCAGCGCGGCGGTATAGATGCGGTCGGCGGGAGCGGGGTCGGCGGCCATCGCCTCGCGATCTACTCCACCCCCGGGCGGGTGTCGACATTGGCCGCCCCCGCGCTTATTTTGCCGCGGATGACCGAGACCGCCTACCTCGACGAGCCGTCGACGACGATCAAGCTCCACGACTCGGACGCCTTCGCCGGGATGCGCGCCGCCGGGCAGCTCGCCGCGCGCGTCCTCGACATGCTTGTGCCCCACGTCGTGCCCGAGGCGCTGACCGGCGACCTCGACGTGCTGGTGCAGGACTTCGTCCGCGCGGCGGGCGCGGTGCCGGCGACGATCTTCTACCGCGGCTACGCCCATGCCAGCTGCATCAGCGTCAACCACGTCGTCTGCCACGGCATCCCGGGAGCGCGGCGGCTCAAGGACGGCGACATCGTCAACATCGACGTCACCGTCGTCGTCGACGGCTGGCACGGCGACACCAGCCGGATGTACCTCGTCGGCGACGTGCCCCTGAAAGCGCGGCGGCTGGTCGACGTGACATGGGAGTGCCTCCAGCGCGGCATCGCCGCAGCGAAGCCGGGCAATACCTTCGGCGACATCGGTCACGCGATCCAGACCTTCGCCGAGCGCCAGCGCTGCTCGGTCGTCCGCGACTTCTGCGGTCACGGCGTCGGCCGGGTGTTCCACGATGCGCCGAACGTCGTCCACGTCGGCAAGCCGGGCAAGGGCCCGGTGCTGCGGCCCGGCATGATCTTCACCATCGAGCCGATGATCAACCTCGGCCGCGCCGAGGTGAAGCTGCTTGACGACGGCTGGACGGCGGTGACGCGCGATCGCAGCCTGTCCGCGCAGTTCGAGCATTCGGTCGGCATCACCGACACGGGCTGCGAGGTGTTCACGACCAGCCCCGCCGGGCTGAGCCAGCCACCTTACGCGGTGTGATTGCGGCCGTGCGTCTCCTCCCCTTCAGGGGAGGGACGAGAGACGGCGCAGCCGGCCTGGGGGTAGGGCGGTGCCATAGGCCGCGGCCACTCGCACACGTCCCACTTCCGGGCCGCGGCTACGCCGCGTCTCTCGCCCCTCCCCCGAAAGGGAGCGGAAGCCCCGCGTCCGGATGGCTGCGGTGACCAACGACGCCGCCACCGACCCCAGCGGCCACCGCGAGCGCCTCCGCGCCCGGCTGCTCGAGGGCGGCGGCGACGCCTTCCTTGACTACGAGCTGCTCGAATATATCCTCGGCCTCGCGATCCCGCGGCGCGACACCAAACCGCTGGCCAAACGCCTGCTCGCCGAGTTCGGCTCGTTTCCCGCGCTGCTCGCGGCGTCGCCGGCCGAGCTCGCGCGGGTCGACGGCCTGTCGGCCGGCGGCGCGGCGGCGTTGAAGTTCGTCGAGGCGGCGGCGCTCCGATCGTTGCGCGCCGCCGCGCTCGACCGGCCGGTCTTGAGCGGCTGGCAGGCCTTGACCGATTATCTCCACGCCGCGATGGCGCACCGCGTGACCGAGGAGTTCCGCGTCATCTTCCTCAACAACCGCAACATCCTGATCCGCGACGAGGCGATGGGCAGCGGCACGGTCAACGCCGCGCCGGTCTATCCGCGCGAGATCGTCAAGCGCGCGCTCGAGCTCGGCGCGTCGGGACTGGTCCTCGTCCATAACCACCCGAGCGGCGACCCCCAGCCGAGCCGCGACGACATCGCGATGACCAAGGCCGTGATCGAGGCGGGCAAGCACCTCGGCCTGTCGGTCCACGACCACGTCGTCGTCGGCCGCACCGGCCACGCCAGCTTCCGCACATTGGGGCTGATTTGATGCGGGCCTGCGACGCGCTCGTCGTCGGCGGCGGTCCGGCCGGGCTGACCGCGGCGATCTACCTCGCCCGCTTTCATCTGACGACCGTCGTCGTCGACGCCGGGAGCAGCCGCGCGAGCACGATCCCCCGCACCCGCAACCACGCCGGCTATCCGGGCGGCATCCCCGGGGCCGACCTCGTCGCGGCGATGCGCGCGCAGGCCGAGGAGAACGGCGCGGCGGTCGTCGACGGGCATGTCGAGTCGCTGATCCGCGACGGCGACGGCTTCATCGCGACCGGCGACTTCGGCGAGGTGCGCGCCCGCGCCGCGATCCTCGCCACCGGGGTGGTGAACCGCCGGCCGCCGGTCGACGACGCCTTCCACGCCGCCGCGCTCGCCGCCGGGGCCTTGCGTTACTGCCCGGTGTGCGACGGTTTCGAGGTGACCGACTTGGCGGTCGGCGTCCTCGGCACCGGCGACCACGGGGTCAAGGAGGCGATCTTCCTCCGCAGCTATACCGCCGAACTGACGCTTGTCGCTCCCGATGGGCCGCACGACCTGTCGGCGAAGCAGCGCGCTTGCCTCGTCGACGCGCGAGTCGCGATCGTCGACGGACCGGCGACCGGCTATGCGCTGACCGATAGTAGCATCGCGTTGACGGCCGCGTCCGGGCGTCTGGCCTTCGCCAGCCTCTATCCCGCGCTCGGCTCGCACATCCGTTCGGGGCTGGCGGCGAGCCTCGGCGCGGCGACCGCCGACGCCGGGTGCATCACCGTCGACGCGCACCAGCGGACCAACGTCGCCGGCCTTTATGCCGCGGGCGACGTCGTCGTCGGCCTCGACCAGATCAGCCACGCGATGGGCGAAGGCGGCGTCGCCGCGACGACGCTCAGGAACGACCTCGCCGAGCGCTCGCCGCAGCGGCGCTAGTCGTCCGGCCCCAAACTCGCGTCGAGGTCGCGCGGGCGGACGAAGTGGCGGAGGTGGGCGCAGCCCGCCTGCGCGTCGCGCCATGTGTCGATGCTCAGGTCGAGGACGGCGAGCGTCGCGGTCGGGTACTTGATTTCGACCTCGCCGCGGAGCGGATCGGCGTCGGGGGTGAGGAGGAGGAGGAGGTCCTCGAGGCCGGGGTTGTGGCCGACGAGGAGTGCGGTCGCCGCCTCGCCCTCGAACCCCTGGACGATGTCGAGCAGGGTGACCGCGCTGGCGAGATAGATGCGCGCGTCGAACAGCGGGTCGAACCGGCGGCGGAGGCCGTCCTCGACTCCTTCGATCGTCTGGCGGACGCGGACCGCCGGCGACGCGCGGACCTGATGAAACGCCCCCGCGTCGGTGCCGAATCCCTCGTCGGCGAGCCATTGCCC
>CAXTQJ010000166.1:0-990 GCA_964246245.1 uncultured Sphingomonadaceae bacterium | reverse complement strand
TTGCCCGATCCGCGCCGCCGCGCGGCGGCCGCGGCCGTTGAGCGGCCGGTCGAAGTCGCGCTCGACGGGGTCGTCCCACGTCGACTTGGCGTGGCGCAGCAAGGTCAGGGTCTTCACGCGCATCCCCGGGTCGCGAGCGACTCGCCTAGACGTACGCGGCGGGCGTGACAATCTCGGCGGTGCCGCGCACGAGCCCGACCGCCGCGTCGAGATCGACCCGGTCGATCCGCGTGCCCGGCGGGAAGGCGGTCAGCAGCCGTGACGGGACCGCCGGACCGATGAGGACGAAGGTGCCGCGGTCGTCGGCCCGGCGGATGAGGCGACCGAACGCCTGCGCCAGCCGTCCGGCAGTGACGAGGTCGTCGTACGCCGCGCCGCCGAACGCCGCCCGGCGCGCGGCGTGGACCACCGTCGGCCGCGGCCACGGGACACCCTCCATGACGACGAGACGCAGCGATTGCCCCGGCACGTCGACGCCGTCGCGCAGCGCGTCGGTCCCAAGCAGCGACGCCTTGGGCTCGGCGCGGAAGATGTCGACGAGGGTGCCGGTGTCGATCGGGTCGACGTGTTGGGCGAGGAGCGGCAGACCGGCCTTCGCCAGCGGATCGGCAATCCGCGCATGGACCGCCTTCAGCCGCGCGATGGCGGTGAACAGGCCGAGCGTGCCGCCGCCCGCCGCCTCGATCAGCCGCCGGTACGCGGTCGCGCGCGCGGGCACGTCGCCGCGGCGGATGTCGGTGCCGATCAGCACCCGCGCGTTCGGGGAATAGTCGACCGGGCTGGCGAGGGCGAAGCGGTGCGGCGGCAGCGCGAGATGGTTGACCCCGGTCCGGAGCGACGCCCGCTCCCACGACAGGTCGGGATTCGCGTTGCCGCCACGGAGGGTCGCCGACGTGACGACGACGCCGTGCGCGGGCTCGAACACCGCCTTCGCCAGCGGCCGTGTCGGGTCGAGCCAGCGGCGGTGGACGCCGACGTCGAACTCGCGAC
>CAXTQJ010000165.1:744-5828 GCA_964246245.1 uncultured Sphingomonadaceae bacterium | reverse complement strand
CAACACCCGGTCGTCGCCGAACGAGGACGCGCCCTCCTGCCGGGCGGAGGCCAGGGAGGCGGCGAAATCGGCGGCCGCGCGCACCACGCGCATGCCGCGTCCGCCGCCGCCGGCCACCGCCTTGACCACCAGCGGAAAGCCGATCGCGTCGGCAGCGGCGGCGACCTGGTCGGCGCGATGGACGACGCGGGTCGGCGGGATACCGAGGCCGAGCCCGGCGATCAGCGACAGCTGCCGCGCCTTCGACCGGTCGACCGCGAGCACCCCAGCCCCGTTGAGCACCATCGCGCCGCGCGCCGCCCACTGCGCCAGCGCCGCCTCGGCCGCGAACAACCCGTGCTCGGCGTCGCGCTGGGGGGCCGACATCGCGACGCGGCTGAGGACGACGCGCGCCGGTGGCTCGACCGCGGCGGGGTCGACGACGAGGTCGCGGAGGTGGATCGCGATGTAGTCGACGCCGCGCCGGTCGAGGACGGCGAACAGCGGCGCAAACCACGCCGGGTGCTCGTAGAGGATCGCCACATCGTGCATCGTCGGCCTCATGCTCCGCAGGCTGTTCCCCGGCAAGCGCCGGGCGGTTACACCGCCGCGAGCGCCTGGGCGAAGTCGGCGATGAGGTCGTCGGGGTGCTCGACGCCGATCGAGACGCGGACCAAGTTGTCGGTGATGCCGAGCTCGGCCTTACGCGCCGGCGCGACCGACAAGTGCGTCATTGCCGCCGGGTGCGACGCGAGGCTCTCGGTGCCACCCAAGCTGACCGCGAGCTTGACCAGCTTGAGATGGTCGAGGAAGCGGAACGCCTCCGCTTCGCCGCCGCGGACGATGACCGAGAAGGTCGATCCCGCCCCGAGGCAGTGCCGCGTATAGATGTCGTGCTGGCGGCTGCCGGGATCGAGGAAGCCGAGGTAGCCGACGCGCTCGACCTTGGGATGGTCGCGGAGGAAGTCGCATACCGCGCGCGCGTTCTCGCCGGCGCGGCTCATGCGGAGTTCGAGCGTTTCGAGGCTGCGGAGCAGCATCCACGCGGTGTGCGGGTCGGTGATCGTGCCGATCGTGTTGCGCGTCATCCGCACCGGATTGATCGCCGCCTTGCTGCCGAGCACGCTGCCGGCGACGAGGTCGCTATGGCCGCCGACGTACTTCGTCAGGCTGTAGATGACGAGGTCGGCTCCCTGCCGCAGCGGCTGCGCCCACAGCGGGCCGAGGAAGGTGTTGTCGATGATGATCGGCGGTGGCTCGGCCCCACCTAGCACCGCGGCGCGGGCGTCGCGGACCGCCTCGACGTCGACGAGCGCATTGGTCGGATTCGCCGGGCTTTCGAGGTAGATCGCCGCGATCCGCCCCGTCGCCGCCGCGCGGCGGAGGACCGCCTCGATCTCGGCCTGCGTCGCGCCGGCGGGGAAGTCGACGAAGGTGATCCCCAGCCGGCCGAGTATGCGCGCGATCAGCGTCTCGGTCGCGGCATAGAGCGGAGCCGAGTGGACGATGACGTCGCCGGGTTGCACGAGGGCGAGGAAGGTCGTCGCGATCGCCGACATGCCGCTGGAAAAGACGAGCGCGTCCTCGGCCTCCTCCCAGAGCGCGAGCCGGTCCTCGAGGATCTCCTGGTCGGGGCCGTTGAAGCGCGAGTAAACCAACCCCTCGGCCCCGCCGGGACGGACGCCGGTGATGCCCTCGAAGAAGCGCTTGCCGTCGGCCGCGCTCTCGAAGACGAAGGTCGAGGTGAGGAAGATCGGCGGCTTGAGCGACCCCTCCGACAGCGCGGAGTCGAAGCCGTAGCCCATCATCATCGTCGACGGGTGGAGCTTGTGGTTGCCCAGCGTCGTCGACTGATGGGCGGGCGCGCGCTTGCGCGGCACCCCGCTCAGGGCGGCTTCGGTCGATTCGGTCATCACAGCACCTCGTTCGGGCCGGCGCTACCGCGCGCCGAGCCGTACCTTGACGCCGGCATAGACGAAGCGGCCGACCGCCGATACCGGCTGGTTGACGGCGTTGCCCGGATCGGGAGCCTGATCCGACAGGTTGCGGACACCGAGGTAGAACGACGCGCCGCTGGGCAGCGCATAGCCGAGCTGCAGATCGTGCTGCCACACCTCCGAATAGCGCAGCTGCGCCGGCGCGGCGTAGAGCGGGTCGTTGTCGGTCGTCAGCTTGTCGACCACCCGCGTCGCGTCGACGTAGCGCAGGTTGTAGCTGAGGGTGAAGCCGCCGGTCGTCCAGCTCGGCGAGAAGTTGAAGTTCCACTTCGGCCGCCCCGCCTGGTCGACCTGGTCGCTGACCGGCGCGCCCGGTGTCGCGATGAATTCGAGCCGGTCGAGGTACCCGCCGATCAGCCGCAGGTCGAAGGTGCCGGCGCGGGCGGTGTGGATCAGATAGTCGAGGTTGAGGTCGGCTCCGGCGGTGCGGAAGCGCGCGACGTTCTGCGGCTGGACGCTGAAGCCGTTGATGATGCCCGTCCCTGGCGCCCGGCTGACAGCGGGGCAGAACGGATTGTCGAGCGTCGGCTGATCGACGCACAGCCCGGCGAGCTGCGACGGATCGGGGGTATTGATCGCGTCGTCGAGGGTGATGTCGTACCAGTCGACCGATGCGGTCAGCCCAGGAACGAAGCGCGGGCGAACGACGACGCCGGCGGTCCATGTCGTCGCCGACTCGGCGCGCAGGCGCGGGTTGCCCGAGGCGACGCCGACGATGTTGCTCGCCGTCTGCAGCCCTGGCGAGATCGTCGCGCCGACCTTGGCCAGCGTCGCGGCGCAGTTCGCCGCGCGGAACTGGGTGCCGTGGCCGAGCTCGTCGGGCGAGCAGGGGTCGATGAAGAACGCCGACGTCCCGCTGGCCGGCTGGAACAGCTCGCCGATGTTCGGCGCGCGCACCGCCTTGCCGTAGCTGCCGCGGAAGCTGACGTCGCGGATCGGCGCGTAGACGCCGTTGACCTGCCACGTATGGGTGTCGCCGATCGTCGAATAGCTCGAGAAGCGGTAGGCGGCGCCGACGGCGAGCGTCTCGGCGAAGCGGGCGTGGCTGAGGATCGGCGCGTTCAGCTCGCCGAAGGCCTCCTTGACGTCGAAGCTGCCACCCGACGGACTGACCAGCGTCGGCTCGGTATAGGCGACGAAGGCGTTGTTCTGGAGGTTGGCGCTCGGTGAGAAGCTGCTCGTCTCGCGCCGGTACTCGCCGCCGAAGCTGAACTGGACCGGGCCGCCGGGCAGCTTGAACAACGCGCCGAAATCGCCGCTGATCGAGGCGTTGGCGACCGACTGGGTGATCCGCGCGAAGCTGGTGTCGTCGACCTGGAAGAAGGCGAGCGCCTGCCGGCTGATCGGACCGGGGCCGAACAGGCTGACGGGGACGCAGTTGGGGTTGCCGCCGGCCAGGTTGGAGCGGCACACCGGCGCGCCGTTCGCGCCCGTGATGACGTCTAACGCCTGCGCATAGCGGTCGGCGAGGTCGTCGTTCAGCTTGGTGATGTCGACGTCGGTCCGACCGTATTCATAATAGGCATCGTAGGTCGCATGGTCGTTGATCCGGCCGGTCGCGTCGAGGACGCCGCGGTAGGTGCGGCGGAGGTCGCTCTCGCCGTGGCGGCCGTAGTCGAGGTTGTCGCGGGTGACGTTGACGCTCGTCTGCCCGGCGGCGAGCGCGGCGGCGCGGATCGCGGCGGGGACGAACGGGTTATCGAGGCCGATCGGCTGGCCGTAGGTCCCGACGTAGTAGTCGAACGTCGTCGCCCGCGTCTGCGCGTATTTGCCCTCGACCGACAGCTTGAGCACGTCCGACACGTCGTAATGGCCCAGCACATTGGCGTCGTTGCGGACGATCTTCGGCTGGAGGTCGCCCGAATAAAAGCCGGCGACCGGCGTGTCGTCGCTCGGCCCGGTCCCGTAATAGGCGGTCGGTGTCGAGTGGCGGTACGGCTGCCCCAGCCCGTTGAAGTCGGCGTAGAAGTCGCCGTCGACGTCGACCGCGCCGATCGGCGACTCGCCGGGATAGCGGAGGTCGCCGACGAGGATGTTGTGGTAGGCCTTGGGGTCGGTCGCGGCGGCGTCGTTGGGGATCAGGTACTGGCGGTTCGCGCCGGTCAGGTAGGTCCGGTCGTTGTTGTCGAGCCGGTCCTCGGCACTGTGCTCGTAGGTCAGCGTCAGGTTGGCGCGGCCGTTCGCGAAGTTGCGGCCGATCGCGACCGAGGCGAAGCGCTCGCCGGCGTCGCCGCGGTCGGAGATGCCGATCTGGCTCCGCGCGGCGACGCCGTCGAAGTCGCGCTTGAGGATGAAGTTGACGACCCCCGAGACGCCGTCGGCCCCATAGACTGCCGACGCGCCGCCCGTCAGCACGTCGACGCGCTCGATCAGGTCGGTCGGAATCGAGTTGATGTCGACCGCGGCGCTGTTCGGCTCGCCGGCGACATGACGGCGACCGTTGACGAGGACGAGGGTCCGGTTGACGCCGAGGTTCCTGAGGTTGAGCTCGTTCAGCCCGGCCGCCCCGATCGCGTTGACGCCGAGCGCGTTGCCGCCCGACGTCTGCGTCGAATCGCGCGATCCGGTCAGCGCGGGCACACGCTCGAGGAAGGTCGTGATGTTGGTGTCGCCCGACTGCTCGATCGCGGCGGCGTTGAACGACGTGATCGGGTTCGGCGCGGCGAACTCGGGCCGGGCGATGCGCGAGCCGGTGACGACGATCTCGCCCGCGTCAGCCTCGGCCGGTGCTGCGGCGGCGGCCGAGGCGGGGGCCGGCGTCGCATCGGCGGTCTGGACCTGCCCCAGCGTTGCGGCCGGCAGCAGCAGCCCCGCGGTCCCGGCGAGCAGCCGGACCTTCGCCACGATCATCCCCATACCCCTCGGTCGTTGTCGATCCGCCTGGTGCACTCCTAAACCGCGCGACCGAAAACCGTCATCTTGCCGCAACCCGCGATTTCGTGCGCGAGTGCGGCTTTCGCGCCACAGCCGCGCGACGGTGCGACGGCCCGCCGCTTGGCCGGACCGCCGCCGCGGACTAGGCTTGGCCGCGTGGGCACCACCCGACGACTGCCGCGGCGCGGCCTCGCCCGCCGCGATGTGCTCGGCTTAGCGGGCGCGGCATAGCCG
>CAXTQJ010000165.1:0-734 GCA_964246245.1 uncultured Sphingomonadaceae bacterium | reverse complement strand
ATGGGGACAACCGGCGAGAACGCCCCCGTCCTGCTGCCGCCGTTCACCCGCGCGACCGGCATCGCCGTCGATCTCCAGGCCATTCCGTGGACCGGGGCGCACGAGAAGCTGCTGACCGGGTTTGCCGGCGCGTCGCTGCCCGACGTGATGATGCTGGACACCGGCTGGCTGCCCGAGATGGCACTGCTGGGCGCGCTCGCCGCGCCGCCGCCGGCACTGCTCGTCGGCGCGTTGCCCGGTGCGCTCGCCGCCGTGACGATCGCGGGACGGCCGCAGGCCGTGCCGTGGACCGCCGACAGCTGGGTCCAGTTCTACCGCGGCGACCTGATCGCCGAGGTCGGCTATGCCGCGCCGCCGACCGATTGGGCCGAGTGGACGCGGATGGCGGACGCGATCGTCCGCCGCCATCCCAACCGTTTCGCGACGCTCCACCTGCTCGACTGGCCCGAGCCGCTGTTCGCCTATGCCGCGCAGACCGGCGAGCCGCTGCTCCGCGACCGCGATGCACGTGGCAACTTCGCCAGCGACGGCTTTCGCGCCGCACTCGCCTTCTACAAGGCCGGGTTCGACCGCCGGCTGACCCCTGCGGTGACCGGGGCCGAGGCGGGCGACACCTATCTCGGGCTGCGCCGCGCGTGGTTCGCCATCCTGCCGGCCGACGCGGTGTTCCTCGGCGACGTCCGCCGGCCCGAGCATGGCGTTGCGCCGGAATCGTGGGGCGCAGCGGCGACACC
>CAXTQJ010000164.1:4204-5843 GCA_964246245.1 uncultured Sphingomonadaceae bacterium | reverse complement strand
GTCGAGCGTCGTGTCGTGGGGGGGCATCGCGGGGGGGTTCGCCGAGGGGGTCGGTGCGGCGGTCCCGGGCGTCGCCGCCGCGGTGCCGCGCGCGGCGCTGATCGTCGCGGTCATCGCCGCGCTGATGGCGGTCAACCTGCGCGGCGTCGGCTTTGCCGCGCGCTTCATCACCGTGGCGACGGCGGTCAAGCTGGTGCCGCTGGCGCTGTTCGTCGGCGTCGGCGCGTGGTTCGTGACGGGGGCGAACCTCCATGCCGGCGCGGCCGCGACGGGCGGCGCGGGCGGCGGCTTCGGCCGCGCGGTGATCTTCGCGCTGTTCGCCTTCTCGGGCATGGAGACCCCGCTCGGCGCGTCGGGCGAGGCGGCCGACCCTCGCCGCACCGTGCCGCGCGCGATCGTCGCCGGCATGGCGTTCGTCCTCGCGCTCTACGTCGCGGTCCAGGTCGTCGCGCAGGGGCTGCTCGGCGGAGCGCTGGCGCATTCGGCCGCGCCGCTGAGCGACGCGATCGCGACCGTCAGTCCGGCGCTCGGCATCGTCCTTGCCGCCGGCGCGACGCTGTCGCGGCTGATCTGGATCGGGTCGGACCTGCTCGGCGCGCCGCGGGTGCTGTTCGCCTTCGGCCGCGACCGCCTGCTGCCCGGCTGGCTGGGCACGGTCGACCGCCGCTTCCACGTCCCGCGGACCGCGATCCTCGTCCACGCCGGTCTCGTCGCGGTGCTGGCGATCAGCGGCACGTTCGAGGCGCTCGCGATCCTGTCGGGGCTGGCGAGCACCTTGCTCTATTCGCTCGCCTGCGCCGCGGCGTGGCGGCTCGACCGGACCGGCGTCGGCGGCGGGCGGGCGCACCGCCTGATCCCGCTCGCCGCCGCGGTCGGGGTCGCGGCGATGGTCGCGATCGCGGTCCAGGCGAAGCCGGCCGAGCTGTTCGGGCTGGCCGCGGCGGTGGCGATCGCGCTGGGGATTTATGCGGGACGGCGGGTGTTCGGCTGGCAGTAGGTCCTCCCCGCTCCGCGAGAAGGAGACCGCGCGCCTCTTCCAGCGCGTGGTGGAGGGGCGGTCGGGCGAAGGGCTCGGCCACTCCGACGACCGCCCTCCGGCGCTTCGTGCCACCTCCCCGCGAGCGGGGACGATCACGCCCCCCGGAGGATCAGTAGCTGTCGACCGCGTCGTACATCGCGGTCAGCGCGGTCCGCTCGGCGGCGGTCAGCTCGGGTCGCCACACCTCGAACAGCAGGATCGCGCGGGGTTCGGCCGAGTCGTTCCACGCCTCGTGCTCGATCGAATCGTCGAAGATCAGCGGGACGCCGGCCTCGACCGCACGCGTCTCGGCCCCCACCCGCAGCCGGCAGCCGGGCGGGACGATCAGCGGGATGTGGACGATCAGCCGGGTGTTGAGCATGCCGTTGTGCGGCGGGATGTGGGTGCCGCCGGCGAGGATCGAGAACAGCGCCATCGGGCTGCGCCCGGCGATCCGTGGGGTCGGGGCGGACTCGACCGCCGCGACCGTCGCCGGGCACGCGGCGTGGGCGGCGGCTACGGCCACGCCGCCGCGCCACAGGTGGTACGCGCTCCACCGCGCGTCGCCGAGCAGGCTGTGCTCCTTCGATGGGCGGTCGGTCGGGCGCTCCACATAAGGGG
>CAXTQJ010000164.1:0-4194 GCA_964246245.1 uncultured Sphingomonadaceae bacterium | reverse complement strand
CATAAGGGGCGAGGCCGCTCTCGGCGGCGATGACGCCCTCGACCTCGGCGCGCATCGCCGCGACCTGCGCCGCGACCGGGCCGAGCCACGCGAAGTCGGCGGGGTCGTGGAACGGGATCGCGGCGAGGCGCGGGTAGAAGAAATTGGTCGGCGCCTGCGGGTAGGGCTGCGCCCCGCCGGTGGCGATGGCCAGCGCCTCGGCGAAGCGGGGATGGGTGGCGGCCGGGTCGACGTGGGCGGCGGCGAGCGCACCGCGCAGGTGCGCGTCGAACTTGGCCGCTGCTGCCGCGAGCGCGGTCCGCGCATGAGCCAGCGCCTGCGCCGTCGCCAGCGGCTGCTCGACGCCTTCCGGTGCCGCGCGGACCGCCGCCTCGAACCAGCTGACCGCGGCGCGGTCGTCGCCGCTCCGCGCGATCAGCTCGCCACGCATGACCAGCGCATCGAGGTTGGCGCGGTCGGCGGCGAGGACCGCGTCGAGCGCCGTGTGCGCCGCCGCCCGGTCGTCCTGCATGAAGCACGCCTGGGCGAGGAACAGCCACGCCTGCGGAGCCGCCAGGCCGGCCGCGACGATGCGCGCGAACGCCCGCCGCGCCGTCCCCGCGTCGCCGCGCGACAGGGCGTCGATGCCTTCCTGCGCGACCGCCTCGTAGTTCGTCGCCACTCAGTCGCTCCCGCGCGGCGGCGGCGCGAGCTGGGCGCGGCGGCCGGCCCCCTGCGTCGCGATCATCCAGCCGGGGTATTCGGGCGGCAGCGCGCTCGCCTGGCCCAGCAGCTTGAGATCGTCGGCGGTGAGGACGACGCTCGCCGCCTTGAGGTTGTCGGCGAGCTGGTCGGGGCGCTTCGCCCCGATGATGACGCTCGTCACCGCCGGCTGGTGGAGGAGCCAGGCGAGTGCGACGGTCGCCTTGGTCGTGGCATACCGGTCGGCGACCGTACCGAGCGCGGCGAGGACGGCGGCGAGGCGGTCGGCCGGAACCGGCAGCTTGGGGAAGTCGCTGCTCAGCCGGCCGTCCTCCGGCTTGGCGTCGACATACTTGCCGGTCAGCAGCCCGCCGGCGAGCGGGGACCAGACGAGGAGCCCGACGTCCTCGCTCCGCATCATCGGCACGAGGTCGCGTTCGAGGTCGCGCGTCGCCAGCGTGTAGAAGGCCTGGACGCTCGCCGGCCGCGCGAGGCCCCAGCGTTCGGCGACGCCGACCGCCTTCGCCACCTGCCACGCCGCCCAGTTCGACACGCCGACGGTGCGCACCCGGCCCGACGCGACGAGGGCGTCGAGCGCACGGACCTGCTCCTCGACCGGCGTCGCGGCGTCGAAGCCGTGGATTTGGTAGAGGTCGATGTGGTCGAGGCCGAGCCGCTCGAGGCTCGCGTCGCACGCCGCGATCAGGTGCCGGCGCGAGGCCCCGCGCGCGTTGACCGGGCCGCCCATCTGGCCGAAGCCTTTGGTCGCGACGACGATCTCCTCGCGCGCCAGCCCGAGGTTGCGGATCGCCGCGCCGGTGATCTCCTCCGACGCGCCGCTCGCATAGACGTCGGCGGTGTCGATCAGGTTGACCCCGGCGTCGACCGCCTGTTTGACCAGCGCATCGGCCGCACTCTGGTCGAGCCCGCCCATCGCCGCCCACATCCCGTCGGTCCCCCCGAAGGTCATCGTGCCGAGCGCGAGTTCGGAGACGAACAGGCCGGTCCGGCCGAGCAGATTGTAACGCATGGGTCAGGTTCCTGCCGCGCGGTGGCGTCGGGGGCGGCGTTCTGCGCGCCGCGCTCGCCGACGCGCGCGCCGAGCTCCGCCGCCGCCTCCACGAGCATCCATCGCGCGGGCTCGAGACGGCGGCATCGGGGGCATTCGTCACCGACCAGCTCCTCCGCCTGATCTTCGACTTCACCACCGATGTCCTCTTTCCCCGCCCGAACCCGACGGCCGCCGAACGACTGACCTTGCTCGCCGTCGGCGGCTACGGCCGCGGCGAGATGGCCCCGTACAGCGACGTCGACATCATGTTTCTCACCCCGTGGAAGCGAACCGCGTGGGGCGAGCAGGTGATCGAGACGATCCTCCATTTCCTGTGGGACCTCGGCCTCAAGGTCGGGCATTCGACGCGGTCCTTGGACGACATGATCCGCCAGGCGAAGGCCGACCTGACCATCCGCACCGCGCTCCTCGAGGCGCGCTTCGTCTGGGGCGACCAAGGCCTCTACGACGAGGCGGGGGCACGCTTCCGCAAGGAGGTCGTCGCCGGCACCGCGCGCGCGTACATCGCCGACAAGCTCGCCGAGCGCGACGTCCGCCACCGCAAGATGGGCGACAGCCGCTACGTCGTCGAGCCCAACCTCAAGGAGGGCAAGGGCGGCCTGCGCGACCTTCACACGCTGTTCTGGATCGGCAAGTACGTCTATCAGGTCCAGTCGGTCCCCGAGCTGGTCGACCAGGGACTGCTGACCGCGCAGGAGCTGCGCCAGTTCGTCCGCGCCGAGAATTTCCTGTGGGCGGTCCGCTGCAACCTCCACGACCTGGCCGGGCGCGCCGAGGAACGGCTGACCTTCGACGTCCAGCGCGAGCTGGCCGCGCGCCTCCGCTACACCGAGCGCGCCGGGATGAGCGCGATCGAGCGCTTCATGCGCCACTATTTCCTGATGGCGCGGACCGTCGGCGATCTGACCGGACTGTTCCTCGCCCACCTCGACGACAGCTTCGGCCGGCCGGCGTGGCTGCCCAAGCTGACGCGGCGGCCGCGCAAGCTCAACGGCTTTACCGCACGCGGCGGCCGGATCGGGACACCGAACGACGACTTCTTCCGCGACGACCCCGTTCGCCTCGTCGAGATGTTCGCGCTCGCCGCGCGCGAGGGGCTCGACATCCATCCGCTGGCGATGCGTCAGGCGGGGCGCGACGCGGGGCTGATCGGCGAGAAGGTCCGGCGCGAGCCGCGGGCGAACGAGCTGTTCATGGCCGTCCTGACCAGCCCGCGGTGCGAGACGGTGCTGCGCTGGATGAGTGAGGCCGGCGTCTTCGGCCGGTTCATCCCCGACTTCGGGCGGGTGGTGGCGCAGATGCAGTACGACATGTACCACCACTACACCGTCGACGAGCATACTATCCGCGCGATCGGCCTGCTCGCGCGGATCGAGGCCGGCGAGCTCAAGGCCGACCATCCGCAGTCGACCGCGATCATCGGCCAGATCGTATCGCGCCGGGTGCTCTACGTCGCGGTCATGCTCCACGACATCGCGAAAGGCCGCGGCGGCGACCACAGCGAGCTGGGCGCGGAGATCGCCGAACGCCTGTGCCCGCGCCTCGGCCTGACGCCTGCCGAGACCGAAACCGTCGCCTGGCTGGTCCGCTACCATCTGTTGATGTCGTCGACCGCGTTCAAGCGCGACCTCGCCGACTTCAAGACGATTCTCGACTTCGCCGAGGTCGTCGCCAGTCCCGAACGCCTGCGCCTCCTCCTCATCCTGACCGTCGTCGACATCCGCGCGGTCGGGCCGAACGTGTGGAACAACTGGAAGGGGCAGCTCCTCCGCGACCTCTACGACCATGCCGAGGAGGTCCTCCGCCTCGGCCACAAGCAGACCGGGCGGCAGGAGCGGATCGCGGCCAAGCAGGCGGCATTGGCGGCCGAACTCGAATGGCCCGCGGCCGAGTTCGCCGCCTATGCCCGGCGGATGACCGACGCCTACTGGATCGCCGAGGCTCCCGATGTGCTCGTTCGGAACGCGATCCTCGTCGAACGCGCCGACGCCGCCCATATGCCGCTGTCGATCAGCACCGACGTCGACCCCGCGATGGGAACGACGCTCGTCACGGTCTACGCCGGCGACCACCCCGGGCTGTTCTACCGCATCGCCGGCGCGATCTCGCTCGGCGGGGCGAACATCGTCGACGCGCGCATTCACACCACCCGCGACGGCCGCGCGCTCGACAACTTCGTCATCGTCGACCCACTCGGCCGGCCGTTCGCCGAGCGCGAGCAACTCCTCCGCGTCAAGCGGATGATCGAGGACGTGCTGACCGGCAAGGTCCGCCTCGCCGACCGCCTCGCCGCCCGCCCGCTCGCGCGCCGCCGCGCCGAGGCGTTCCGCGTCGAGCCCAACGTGCTGGTCGATAACAAGGCGTCGAACCGCTACACCGTCGTCGAGGTCAACGCGCTCGACCGGCCGGCGCTGCTCTGGTCGTTGACCCACGCGCTGTTC
>CAXTQJ010000163.1:2305-5844 GCA_964246245.1 uncultured Sphingomonadaceae bacterium | reverse complement strand
CCATCGAGGAGGCATACGAGGTCGCCGACGCGATCGACCGCGGCGACATGGCCGACCTGTGCGAGGAGCTCGGCGACCTCCTCCTCCAGGTCGTCTTCCATGCTCAAATGGCGGCCGACGTCAGGCTGTTCACCCTTGCCGACGTCGCCGCCGGCATCGCCGACAAGATGGAACGTCGCCACCCGCACCTGTTCGGTCCCGCGGGGTCGGCCGCGCCCGACTGGGAGGCGGTCAAGGCCGCAGAGAAGCCGCGGTCGGGCGCGCTGGCCGGGGTCGCCGCCGCTTTCCCCGCGCTGATGCGCGCCGACAAGCTCCAGCGCCGCGCCGCGCGCACCGGCTTCGACTGGCCCGACGCCGCCGGCCCGCGCGCCAAGATCGCCGAGGAACTCGCCGAATTCGGCGCGGCGACCTCCGCCGCCGAGCGGACCGACGAGGGCGGCGACCTGCTGTTCGCCGTGGTCAATCTGCTCCGCCACGAAGGCGTCGACCCCGAAGCGGCGCTGCGCGGGGCGAACGCCAAGTTCGAACGACGCTTCGCCGCGATGGAAGCGGCGGCGGGAGCGGGGTTCGCCGAACTCGACCTCGCCGCCAAGGAGGCGCTGTGGGCGACGGCGAAGGCGGCGGAACATGAATGAGCGCTCGGGGGCTTGCTGACCGCGTTAGAGGAGGGCCTGACCGGGAATCACGCCGTGTCACGCATTTCCGTCATCGACCGCGAAGGCCAGCCAACGCGGACGAGCAGGCCGTCCGGCCCGCAGATGCCGACCTCGTACAGGCCCCATTCGCGGTGCCGAAGGATACCGCCGGGGCGGATGATCAGGTCTTCGACCCGCGCCGCGATCGCCGCGACCTCGGGTGTCCGGATGAAGACGCCGAATGGATTATGCTCCGCGGGAACTTGCCACGGGCCCGCCCCCGCCTGGGTCAAATGAACCTCGCATCCCCAACCGGTCATGATGACGTAATCGCTGTCGCCACCCGTTCGGCTGAAGCCGAGGCGCTGCCAGAATGGGAGCGCCGCTGCGAGATCGTTGCTCGGCACGCGCCGACGGTGTCGGGTATCGGCATTCGCATTAGCCCCATTACGCCAATCGCGATACGCTACGCCGACCCTTGCGCCGGCGAAAGATCTGCCGGTGTCGGCCGTGCCGTGCCCGTCACATCGCCGCGTACCGTGCCGCCATCTCCGGCGTCAGGCGCGCTTTCAGGATGACGCTGCCGTCGTCGGCGTCGGCGCGATCGATCACTTCGCCGTGGGCGTATAGCCACGCCGCGCGGCGCCCGTCGCCGGGGGGCAGCATGAAGTCGGCGACGCGGCTCGTCCGCTGGAGATGGGCCGCGATCGCCGCCCGGAGGGCGGCGACCCCCTCACCGCTCGCCACCGAGACCGCGACCACGTCATGGTCGCCGGGCGCACGCAGGCCGGCGCGAGCGTCGGCGTCGAGCAGGTCGATCTTGTTGAGCACGGTCAGCAGCGGTGCGCCCTCCCCGTCCACTGGCCCGTCCGCGTCGATCGCACCGAGGTCGCGCAGCACCGCCGCCACGTCGGCTGCCTGCGCCGCGCTGTCGGGATGGGCGATGTCGCGGACGTGGACGATGAGGTCGGCGTGGGTCACTTCCTCGAGCGTCGCGCGGAAGGCGGCGACGAGCTGCGTCGGCAGTGCCGAGATGAAGCCGACGGTATCCGACACGATGACCTTGTCGTGGCCCGGCAGCTCGACCGCGCGCATCGTCGGGTCGAGCGTCGCGAACAGCAGATCCTCGGCCATCACCTCGGCCCCGGTCAGGCGGTTGAACAGCGTCGACTTGCCGGCGTTGGTGTAGCCGACCAGCGCGACGACCGGATACGGGGCCTTGGCGCGGCGGTCGCGGTGGAGGGCGCGGGTGCGGCGGACGTCGTCGAGCTCCTTCTTCAGCTTCGCCATCTTGTCGCGGATCTGGCGGCGGTCGGCCTCGATCTGCGTTTCGCCGGGGCCGCCGAGGAATCCGACGCCGCCGCGTTGGCGTTCGAGGTGGGTCCACGACCGGACCAGCCGGCTCGCCTGATAGTCGAGATGCGCCAGCTCGACCTGGAGGACGCCCTCGCGCGTCGTCGCGCGCTCGCCGAAGATTTCGAGGATCAGCCCGGTTCGGTCGATGACCTTGGCCTTGAGCGCCATCTCGAGATTGCGCTGCTGGATCGGCGACAGCGCGCCGTCGACGACGACGACTTCGATATCGTGCGTGGCGACCGTCGCCGCCAGCCGCTCGATCTGGCCCTTGCCGAACAGCGTCGACGCGGCGGCCGCGCGGATGCGGACGATGTCCTGATGAGCGACGTTGAGGTTGATCGCCGCCGCGAGCCCGACCGCCTCGGCGAGGCGTGCTTCTGCGGTCCGACCCGGTCCGTCGCGCGGGGATCCCGGTCGCGGTCCGGCATCGCGGTCGGGCAGGACGACGAGCGCGTTCGCGCCGACGCGGATGCCACGGTCGGCGTCGAACCCGGGCTGGACGGCGGCCGTCTCGGGCCTATTCACCCGTGTCGTCGTCGACCTTCTCCGCATCGAACAACTGGATCGGGCCGGCCGGCATGACGGTCGAGATCGCGTGCTTGTAGACCAGCTGCGAATTGCCGTCGCGGCGGAGCAGAACGCTGAAATTGTCGAACCAGGTGATGTTGCCCTGGAGCTTGACGCCGTTGACGAGAAACATCGTCACCGGGGTCCGGGTCTTGCGGACGGTGTTGAGGAACACGTCTTGGAGGCTGGCGGGCTTGTCGGCCATGAGCAGGGAGCCTTTCTTGTTATTGGCAAATCGTGTTTGCGCGACCGACCCGTTATCGGCTCGGCCGCCGCCCGACGTTGCCGCCGGGAGAGGTCAATGTAAGGCGGCAGCCGCGGCGGCTCAAGCCGCGATCAGTGGTTGCCGAGAAATGGGACGAGCTTCATCGCGGCGAGGATTTCACCCCCGTACTCGTCGGCCGCGGCCGCCGCCTTGAGCCGGAAGCGGGTCAGGTCCCAGCCGTTGCTCCACGCCGCGGGGTTGTCCTCGATCTCGTCGCTCCAGATGCGCATCGCCTTCTTCAGCGCGTTGGCGGTGGTGAAAGCGCTGAGATCGTAGATCAGGATCGGCACATGCGGCTGCCCCGCCTGCCGCGCCGGCGCCCACGCGATCAGGAACGGCCCCTGCCCCGTCCCGAAGTCGATCGATGGCGGCAGGCGCGCCAGCCACGCCGCCGCCTGGACATAGTCATAGTCGTGGACGGCCGACGGACAGACGCGGCCGTCGGCACCGGCCCCGTGGACGTCCTGGTTGTCAGGATCGAGCGCCGCCGAACCGGCGACCACCGGCCACAGCGTCACCATCTGCTGCGCGCGCGGCAGTTGCTGGCCGACCACCGTCGATGGCAGCATCGCCCCGACGAAGGCCCGGCAGACACTGCCCACCCGCTCGCCGTCTGCGGCGTCGCCGGGGGGAAGACCAGGACCGCGATGGCCCCGAAATCGTCGGGCACGCGGAAGCGCCGATCGGCGCACAGACGCGTCGCGATCGGCTGGACC
>CAXTQJ010000163.1:0-2295 GCA_964246245.1 uncultured Sphingomonadaceae bacterium | reverse complement strand
CCGATGCCGGCGTGTAGCCCCCCTCCGTCGGCGGCGGCGCGGGCGGCGCGGCACGCACGCCTCCGGTCCGCGCCGTGGTTGGCAGCGGTGGCGGCGGTGGCGGCAGTGGCGCGACAGTGGCTGGAGCGGGAGGCGGCGGTGCGGGCGAGACCCTGCGGTGATGCGCCATCGGCCGGTCAGCCGTCTTCGCCGAAATGCCTCGCTCGCGGCCGCCGTCGTGCTCGGGACGGGGTGCCGCCGCCGGCAGCGGACACATCAGACGGCGTTGGACTGCGCAGTGCGCCTCGCATTGCACGGTCGTTTGCCCGGCGCGAGCGGCGACGGCGGGCGGGCACTGCGCCGCGCAGGCCGTGGTGCACAGCGGCGACTGCGCCGATGCTGAAGGCGATTGCGCCGATCCTGGAGCGGCAAGGGCCACGCCCGCCGCAAGCGCCGCGACGAGCAGCCTAATCATGTGCCGGCCCCGGCGGATCGGGTCGCTTCGGCCATATCCGGTCGACGCCGAGGACGACGACAGTGACGACGAGGATCGCGACCACGATGAGCAACGCCGCCCCCTGCGGCGTATCGGGAGCGATGAAGATCGTCAGCCCGATACCCAGGAGCAGGCCGATGACGACGGCGATCAGCGGCAACTTCACCGGCGAACCCCTGCGATCAGGTGCCTATCGTGCCTGATGAACGCGACGGCGGCAAGGCGGTCATCCGCCCTCGCCGTCGTCGTCGTCGCGTCCCTCGCCCAGCCCGAGCGCCTTCAGCTTGCGGTGGAGCGCGCTCCGCTCCATGCCGATGAAGGTCGCGGTCTTCGAGATGTTGCCGCTGAACCGCCGGATCTGGGCGCGCAGGTATTCGCGCTCGAACGCTTCGCGCGCTTCCCGCAAGGGCGTGCCCATGATCGACTTGGCCGCCTGCGCGGGGAGGAGCTTGGCCGGTTCGGCCGTCACTTCGGGGGGAAGCATGTCGACGTCGATGCGCCCGGCGCGGTCGGCGGGGGCAAGGATCAGCGTCCGCTCGACGACGTTGCGCAGCTGGCGGACGTTACCCGGCCAGTCGTAGCTCTGCAGCGCGGCGACCGCGTCGTCGCTGAGCGCCGGAGTGCCGACGCGGCGCTCGGCCGAATAGCGCGCGAGGAAATACTGGACGAGCTCGCCGACGTCCTCGCGCCGCTCGGCGAGCGTCGGCAGGCGGACGGGGACGACGTTGAGCCGATAGAACAGGTCCTCGCGGAACTTCCCCGCCGCAATCTCGCCGGGCAGGTCGCGCGACGTCGCGCTGATCACGCGGACGTCGACCTTGACCCAGCGCGACCCGCCGATCCGCTGGAAGGTCTGCTCGGTCAGGACGCGGAGGATCTTGCCCTGCGTCGGCAGCGGCATGTCGGCGACCTCGTCGAGGAACAGCGTCCCGCCGTGCGCCTGCTCGAACAGGCCGGTGCGGACGAGATGCCCGCCGTCCTCGCGGCCGAACAGCTCCTCCTCGACGCGCTCGGGGTCCATCCGCGCCGCACTGACGACGACGAACGGCGCGCGCTCGCGCGGGCTCCACTGGTGGAGAAGGCGTGCGGCGATCTCCTTGCCCGATCCGGCCGCGCCGGTGATGAGGACGCGGCTGCCGGTGGCGGCGACGCGCTTGATCGTCGCGCGAACGCCATTGATCAGCGGCGACGACCCGGTCAGCTCGGTCTCGATGCCGGCGCGCTCGCGCAGGTCCTCGTTCTCGCGCTTGAGGCGCTCGGTCTCGGTCGCCCGCGCGACGACGAGGAGGAGCTGGTCGGCCTGGAACGGCTTCTCGATGAAGTCGTACGCCCCGCGCTTGATCGCGCCGACCGCGGTCTCGATGTTGCCGTGACCCGAGATGATGATCACCGGCAGCGTCGGGTCGCGGCGCTTGACCTCCTCGAGCAGCTCGATGCCGTCGAGGCGCGAGTCCTTGAGCCAGATGTCGAGAACGAGGAGCGACGGCCGCCGTTCGGCGAGCGCGGTCAGCGTCGTGTCGCTGTCGCGTGCGGTCCGCGTCGCATAGCCCTCGTCGCCGAGGATCGCGGCGATCAACTCGCGGATATCGGCTTCGTCGTCGACGACGAGGATCTCGAGCGCCATGCCTATCCAGTCTGCCGGAGTTGCGCGGGCGCGTCCGCGATCGCGACGGCACGGTCGAAGCACAGTCGTGCGACGGTGCCCCCGCCCGGCGCGTCGCCGAGGTCGAGGGTGCCGCCGTGCTCCTCGACGATCTTCTTGACGATGGCGAGGCCGAGCCCGGTGCCGCGCGCGCGGGTGGTGACGTAGGGCTCGGTCA
>CAXTQJ010000162.1:0-5929 GCA_964246245.1 uncultured Sphingomonadaceae bacterium | reverse complement strand
ATCCGGCCCGGCGGCACCCCGGCGGCGAGCTGCGCCGCGCGAGCGTGCCGATCACGCTCAGGTTGGGGTTGGCCTTGACCGCGTAGGCGACGAGCGGCGGCTCGCCGGCCGGACTTGCCAGCCCGGCGAGGGCAGCGCGGAAGACGGTGAAGTGGCGGACGAGCGTCGCGGTCGAATAGACGTAGACCGGCGTCCCGACCACGTCGGCGATCGCGGTCAGATCGACGTCCTCGGCGAACAACCGGCCGTCACGGTCGACGAAATGGTCCATAAGCTAGCGTGTCATCCCCGCGAACGCGGGGACCCGTCTCCTGCGCCCGGACCAGCGGCGACCGATCGCGTCGTCGTCGACGCGCGGCGGGAGATGGGTCCCCGCTTTCGCGGGGATGACAGAAGCCAGAACGCAGCTCACTGCGGCGGCAGGCTGAAGCGGTCGTCGCGGCGTTCCTCCGACCGGCTGAGCGGATCGTCGACGCGTTTGGGCTGCTCCTGCGCGGTCGGCACCAGCCGCTGCGTCGGCGTCGGCGCGCCGGGGTCGAGGTGCGGCGTCTCGCCCGGCGGAGCCTTGGGCATCAGCTCGCCCTGCTTGCCGCAGCCGGCGACCAGCACGAGCGCGAGGACGATCGCGGCGACCTTCATACGGCCCGTGCGCGGGCGATCGCCGCGCGGACGTTGGCCGGCGCGGTGCCGCCGAAGCTCGATCGGCTCGCGACCGAGGCGTCGACCGACAGCACGTCGAACACCCCCGCCGTGATCCGCGGGTCGACCGCCTCCAGCTCGGCGGGCAGCAGGTCGGCGAGGCCGCATCCGGCCGTCTCGGCGGCCTTGACCGCGCGGCCGGTGATGTGATGCGCTTCGCGAAACGGGACGTCGGCTTCGCGCACCAGCCAGTCGGCGAGGTCGGTTGCGGTCGAAAAGCCGCTCGCCGCCGCCGCCCGCATTCGGTCGGGGACGAAGGTCAGCGCGCCGATCATCCCGGTCATCGCCGCGAGGCCGAGCGACAGCAGGTCGTACGCCTCGAACACCGGCGGCTTGTCCTCCTGCATGTCCTTGGAATAGGCGAGCGGCAGGCCCTTCATCGTCACCAGCAGCGCGGTCAGGCAGCCGATCAGCCGGCCGCTGTGCCCGCGGACGAGCTCGGCAGCGTCGGGGTTGCGCTTCTGCGGCATGATCGACGAGCCGGTCGAGAAGGCGTCGGGCAGCGTTACGAAACCGAACGGCTGCGACGCCCAGACGATCACCTCCTCGGCCAACCGCGACAGGTGCAACCCAGTCAGTGCCGCCGCCGACAGGAATTCGAGGGCGAAGTCGCGGTCGGACACGCTGTCGAGACTGTTTGCCGTCGGCCGGGCGAAGCCGAGCGCCGCCGCCGTCGCCGCCCGGTCGATCGGGAAGCCGGTGCCGGCGAGCGCCGCCGACCCCAGCGGGCATTCGTTGAGCCGTACCCGCGCGTCGGCGAAGCGGCCGCGATCGCGCTCGGCCATCGCGACGTAGGCCATCAGGTGATGGCCGAGCGTCACCGGCTGCGCGACCTGAAGATGCGTGAAGCCCGGCATGACCGTCGCCGCGTGCTCTTCGGCGCGGGCGAGCAGCGCGTCGACGAAAGCGGTGAGGCCGGCGTCGAGGTCGTCGATCGCGTCGCGGACCCACAGCCTGAAACTCGTCGCGACCTGGTCGTTGCGCGACCGGGCGGTGTGCAGGCGACCGGCGGCCGGACCGATCAGCGCGGCGAGGCGCGTCTCGATCGTCATGTGGATGTCTTCGAGCTCCAGGTCCTCGGGAACGCCGTCGGCCGCATACTCGGTCGCGATCGTCGCCAGTCCGTCGCGGATCGCGGCGGCATCGGCGGCTGCAATGATGTCCTGTGCGCCCAGCATCGCCGCGTGCGCCTGCGAGCCCGCGAGGTCCTGCCGCCACAGCCGCTTGTCGAACGGGATCGACGCGTTAATGTCGCGCATCACCGCCGCCGGGCCGCCGGCGAAGCGGCCGCCCCACAGCAGATTGGACCCGTCGTTGCGCGTCGTGATCGGAACTGTCCTCGGCCTGCTCGCCGCGCTGGCGAGCCCGCCGACTAGGGGAATCGCCGCGACCCCGCAACCGCCGTCGGGGGTGCGCCAGCTCGGCCGGATCGACCGTAGTCACGCCGGCGAGCCGGCCCCGCCGATCGCCGTCGAGGCGCAGGGCGGCACGACGACGACCGTCGCCGCGCTCGTCGCCGCGGCGCACCGGCCGGTGCTGGTCAACCTGTGGGCAACGTGGTGCGTCCCGTGCCGCGCCGAAATGCCCGCCCTCGACGCGCTGGCCAAGGCGAGGGGCGCGAAGCTCGTCGTGCTGCCGGTCAGCGAGGACCTCGAAGGCTGGCGCGCGGTCAGCAGGTTCTTCACCCCGGCCAGGTTCCCGGCGCTGACGACCTGGGTCGACCAGCCGGGCAGCTATGCGGTCAAGCTCGGGGTGGCGGGGCTGCCGGTGTCGATCCTCTACGGGGCCGACGGCCGCGAGAAGTGGCGGGTCAACGGCCCGCTCAAGTGGGGCTCGGCGGAAGTGGCGGCGCTTCTCGATTAAAGGTCCACGCCCGCCGCGATCGCCTCGAGCTTCTTGATCCGCTCGCGCAGGTCGGCGAGGTCGATGCGGTTGGCGACCGCCGGGACGTCGCCCGGCGAGCGGCCATCTCTTCGAACGTCGAGCGCGTGGCGGCGGAGGTCGAGCCACGCCTTCCAGCTCCACGCGAAGAGCGCGCTGAGGACGGCGAGGCCGATCAGCGACGCGGCACTGAGGATGACGAGCGGGTCGGCGGGAACCATGACAACCTCCTGCGGCTGACGCGAACGGGGACGGGGCGCGGTGTCAGCGGTCCTTCGACAGCGCGTCGATCTGGTCGGACAGGCGCTTCGACGGATCGGTGGCGAGGCGTTCGAGGATCTGGATGCGGCCGTTCAGGCGGTCGATCTCGGCCTTCATCCGCGCGCCGTCCTCAAGGCTGACGGCGTCGGGCGGCGGAAGCGCGGCGAAGTCGCGGTCGCGGCGGCCGCGCCGCCCCCACGCATTGATGCCGTAGCGGGCGCTCATCACGCGGCCGACCGTAACGATGAGGATGATCACGGCGACCATCTCGAAAGCGTTCATGGCATGGGCTTCCCTGAGGTGTGCGGCGAACTAGTTCAGTCGTGCCGGATCGCGCAGCGCGTCGATCTCGTCGGCGAGGTGAGTGCCGCGGTCGGTGACGATGCGGTTGAGCACCGCGACATGCGCCTCGAGCCGCTCGATCTTGGCGGCGTACTGCGCCGCCTGCTCGCCGGCGACCTTGGCGGCGGTGTCGAGCTGGCGCTCCTTCAGCCGTATCCACTGCTTGGCGGTGCCGGCGAAGATCGCGGCGATCGGGATCAGGACCCAGATCCAGGCGGCGGCATGGTGCATCGGTCGGCTCCCTAGTTATGCGGCGCGGGCAGGGCCCGCAGATCAGTTCGTCGGCGCGGCAGGGCCGCGGAGGGCGTCGATATCGTGGGCGAGGCTCGTCGCCCGGTCGGTGGCGATGCGGTTGAGGACGGCGACGTGCGCCTCCAGCCGCTCGATCTTGGCGGCGTGATCGGCCGCTTGGGTGTCGGCCATCCGCACCGCCAGTTCGTGCTTCTTCTCCTGGAGCGCGATCAGGCGGCCAAGCGGACGGCTGAGGATCGCGACGATCGGGATGGCGAGCGCGGTGATCGGGATCAGGGCGAAGATGACGTTCGAGTCCATCGGGCGGCTCCTTTGTCGGTCAGCGCAGCGCGTCGATTTCACGCGCGGTTCGCTGGGCGGGATCGGTGACGATGGTCTCGAGCGTCGCCGTCCGCCGGGCGAGCGCGGCGACCTCGGCTGCCATCCGATCCTCCTGCGGGCCGATCGACGCGGCGTCGCGCTGCCGGCGCGCCTCGCGGCGAGCGAAGTACCGCATCGTGCACTGGATGATGAAGTAGAGCAGCGCCCCAAGCATCAATCCGGCGATGAACGATCCCGTATCGAGCGGCTTGTCGGAATGGACGCCGACCGTGAACCCGTCGGCGCGGTGCAGGATGACCGGTGCCGGCGGGGCGGGCGGCATCGGCGGCGCATCGTCGTCGCGGCTGATGATCACCGTCCCGTCGCTCGTTGTAACGCTCGCACTCGACATGACTTACTCCCCTGATGGCCGGCCGCGGCCTAGCGCAGGCCGTCGATCTCGTTGGCCAGCCGGCTGTTCGAGCTGGTCACGTATGCTTCGACGTCGCGCAGCCGGCGCTCGGTCTCGCGGAAGCTCGACCGCACGTCGCGGATCGTCCGCTGCGGCGCGACGCGGACCTTGGTCCAGAACTCGCGCTCGTCGGGCGTCTCGGCATAGAGCGAATAGGGCTTCGGGGCCGCCGTCCACGCGACGATCCAGTAGGCGAAAAAGATCGGCGGGAAGAGAAAGAACAGCGTCATCATGAAGCCGAGGCGGATCCACAGGGCGTCGACATCGAAATAGTCGGCGACCCCGGCGAGGACGCCCGAAACCTTGGCGTTGCGCTTGTCGAGGTAGAAGCTGGTGCGGCGGGCGGACATGGTGGTTCCCCTTGGACTCTGGCCTTAGCGGCGGACGGCGAGGCGCGGCTCGCGCCCGTCGGTGACGTGGTCGTCGGTCAGGCGATCGGTGCGCTGTTGCCCCAGCGTCCCCGCCTTCCAGTCGGGATTGTCGGCGGCGATGATCCGCTCGATCGAGTCGAGGCGGCTGTCGAGTCGGCGCGCGGTGTCGTGGAGGTCGTCGAGCAAGCGCTCGTCCTCGATCGAGATGCCCTTCGCGCGGCGCCACTGCGCGCCGTAGTGGAGGAAGATCCACGGCGCGCCGATGAACAGCATCGCGCAGACCGCGATCGCGGTGAGATCGAAATCCATCGCCTCAGCCTTCCTTGGTCTGCAGGCGGGCCTTCATCGCGGCGAGCTCGCTCTGGATGCCGTGGTCCTGCTTGAGGTCGGCGAACTCGTCGTCGAGCGTCCGCGCCGGGCCGCCGAGCGAGAACGAATCGGCATGGCCTTCGGCGAGGTCGGCACGGCGCTCGATCACCTCGAACTTGGCGAAGGCGTCCTCGATCCGCGGACCCTTGTACATCGCGCGCATCCGCGTCCGCGTGTTGGCGTTCTCGATCCGGGTGAGCAGCGTGTTCTGGCGCTGCTGCGCCTCGCGGATTTTGCCTTCGAGGCGGCGGATGTCGTCGGCATTGGCGTTGAGACCGTCGTCGAGCTGGCCGATGTCGGCGCGGGTCGCGTCGGCGAAAGACTTGGCCTTGGCCTTCTCGAGCAGCGCGGCGGTGGCGAGGTCCTCGCGGCCCTTCGACAGCGCCAGCTCGGCCTTCTCGGTCCAGCTCGCCTGCGCCGCCTCGGCGCGGGCGACGGCGCGCTCCATCTCCTTCTGGTCGGCGATCGTCCGCGCCGCGCCGGCGCGGACCTCGGCCAGCGTTTCCTGCATCTCCATGATGATCATGCGGATCATCCGGGCCGGATCCTCGGCCTTGTCGAGGAGGTCGGTGACGTTGGCCGCGATGATGTCGCGGGTGCGCGAGAAGATACTCATGGGAAAGGTCTCCGGTGACGCCATGATTCTAGACGGTCTGTACCGCAGCGATAGGGGCGGCGGCGTAGGCGGGAGCGACAGCGGCGGCGACGAAGCCGGTGGCGAGCAGCGCCGAAGCGACGAGGCCGAGGGCGGCGCGGAGGGCGGGGAAGGTCATTGGTGGTCTCCTTGGATGCTGGCGAGGACGATCCCCGTTGATGAACCCAGCTTTGCATGGGGCGTGCCAAGTGGGGCTGGAGAGATAAGTCGTTGATTTTGTTATATCGGAAAACTAGCACCGACGGCCTGGAAGGAGAGGAGTTGCCAATAGTTGGGAAAATCCGCTAGGTCGCGGCGATCCTCCCCGCTCGCGGGGAGGTAGCACGG
>CAXTQJ010000161.1:0-6044 GCA_964246245.1 uncultured Sphingomonadaceae bacterium | reverse complement strand
GCCGCGCGCGACGGTCAAATCGACGCCGCGCAGCACCTCGATCGTCACGCCGCCTTGCCTGAAACTGCGGCGCAGGTCGGTGACGGCGAGGACCGCCGGCGCGCCGCCGCGACCCGCCGCGCCGGCCACCGCGTCCCGCCGCGTGGCGACCGAGCCCGCGCCGCCGTCGACCGCCTGCGCCTCCGCCTCCAACCGCGTCCCCGCCGCGGGCCGCTCACTCATAGCGGAGCACGGTGACCGGGTCGGTCGACGCCGCCTTCCACGCTGGGAACAGCGTCGCGAGGAAGCTGAGGAGGAGCGTCAGCGCGACGATGCCGGCGACCTGCGCGGGATCGGTTTGGCTAGGCAGATCAGTGAGATAACGGACGCTGGGGTCCCACAGCGTCTGCCCGGTCAGCTTCGACACGCCCGACACGATGTCCTCGCGCCAGAAGAGCAGCGCGAAGCCGAGCGCCAGCCCGGCGACGACGCCCAGCGCGCCGATCAGCGTGCCGACCGTCATGAACACCCGCATCAGCGCCGCCCGGCTCGCGCCCATCGTGCGCAGGATGGCGATGTCGCGCGTCTTGGCGCGCACCAGCATGATAAGGGAGGACAAGATATTGAAAACAGCGACTAAAATAATGATCGATAAGACCCAGAACATGACCGTCTTCTCGACGACGAGCGCCTCGAACAGGCTGGCATTGGTGTCGCGCCACGTCGCGATCACGCCGGACCGCGCGACGCGAGCCTTGATTGGCGCGAGGATCGGGTCGACGCGGTCGGGATCGGTCGTCACCACCTCGATCATGCTCACCGCGTCGCCGAGGCGGAGCAGCGTCTGCGCGTTGGCCATCGGCATGACGACGAACGCCTTGTCGTAGTCGTAGATGCCGACCTCGAAGATCGCCGCGACGCGGTAGGCGACGATCCGGGGGACGCTGCCGAACGGCGTCACCGCGCCGTCGGGCGAGATCAGGCTGATCGTGTCGCCGACTTGGGCGCCCAGCGCCTCGGCGAGCCGCGCGCCGATGGCGACGGTGTTGGTGCCGGGGATGAGGCCGGCCAGCGTGCCGTGCTTGACGTTGGCGGCGATGACCTTGGTCGCCGCGACGTCGGCGACGGCCATGCCGCGAACCAGCACTCCCTGCACGCGACCGCCAAAACTCGCCATCAGCGGCTGCTCGATCAGCGGCGTCGCGCGAGTGACGCCGGGGAGGCGGCGCACCTCGGCCGACAGCGGGGCCCAGTCGGCGAGCCGCCCGCCGTAGCCCTGGATGACGGCGTGACCGTTCAGCCCGAGGATGCGGTCGAACAACTCGGCGCGGAAGCCGTTCATCACGCTCATCACGGCAATCAGCGCGGCGACGCCCAAAGCGACCGCGACGAGGCTGATCGACGCGACGAGGAAGATAAACCCCTCCCCCCGGCCCGGCAGCAGGTAGCGGCCGGCGATCATCCGCTCGTAGCGGGTGATCACCCTTTCCAGCCGGCGAGTTCGGCGTCGCGGACGTTGCCTTGCGTCAGGCTGAGATCATAATGGTGCAAGCCCCAGCCCGGGCTGATGTCGTGCCCGAGCAGCGCCGCCAGCAGGTCGGCATAGCGCCCGGCGGCCGGCCGGCATAGCCCCGCGTTCGCCGGGGCATAGTCGGGGGGGACACAGGCTGCGGTAGCTGCCGGCTGCGCCGCTACGGCCGACGCTATCGCCGTCGAGGCGACAGCAGCGACCGCCCACACGATCTTCATGCCAGCCTCCCCAACGCCGCTTCGACGCTCAGCTCCTCGCGGCTATACGCCCCGCGCCGCTTGACCTCGACCGTGCCGGCGGCGACGCCCTTGGGGCCGACGACGACCTGCCACGGGATGCCGATCAGGTCGGCGGTGGCGAACTTCGCTCCCCCGCGCTCGTCGCGGTCGTCGTAGAGCACCTCGACGTTCGCCGCCGTCAGCCGGATGTAGAGGTCGTCGGCCGCCGCCGCGCACGCCGCGTCGTCGGCGCGGAGGTTGATAAGCGCGACCTTGAACGGCGCGACCGCGTCGGGCCAGACGATGCCGGCGGCGTCGTGGCTCGCCTCGATGATCGCGCCGACCAGTCGCGACACGCCGATGCCGTAGCTGCCCATGTGCGGCACGATCGCCGCCCCGTCGGCCCCCTGGACCGACAGGCCCATGGCGGCCGAATATTTGGTGCCGAAGTAGAAGATCTGCCCGACCTCGATCCCGCGCGCTTCCTTGAGGCTCGCGCCGGTCGCGGCCTCGGCGGTGGGATCGCGCTTCTCGTCGGTCGCGGCATAGTCGGCGTTCAATCCGTCGACATAGGCCTGAAGCGCCGCCGCGTCGTTGGCGTCGATGTCGGTCGAGCGCGGCCGCTCCCAGTTCTCGTGATAGAAGACGCCGCTCTCCCCCGTCGCCGCGACGATATGGAACTCGTGGCTCAGGTCGCCACCGATCGGGCCGGTGTCGGCTCGCATCGGAATCGCGTGCATCCCCATCGCGGCGAAAGTGCGCAGATAGGCGACGAACATCCGGTTGTAGCTGTGCCGCGCGCTCGCGAGGTCGGCGTCGAAACTGTAGGCGTCCTTCATCAGGAACTCGCGGCCGCGCATGACGCCGAAGCGCGGGCGGATCTCGTCGCGGAACTTCCACTGGACCTGGTAGAGGATGCGCGGCAGGTCGCGGTAACTCCGCACGCCCTGCGCGAAGATGGTGGTGAACAGCTCCTCGGCGGTCGGGCTGAACAGCATGTCGCGGTCGTGGCGGTCGGTGATCCGCAGCATCTCCGGGCCGTAAGCGTCGTAGCGGCCCGACTGTCGCCACAGGTCGGCCGACTGGATCGTCGGCATCAGCACCTCGACCGCACCGGCGCGGTCCTGCTCGACGCGGACCAGCCCCTCGATCTTCTTGAGGACCCTGAGACCGAGCGGCAGCCATGCATAGATGCCCGCCGCCGTCTGCCGGATCAGCCCGGCGCGGAGCATCAGCTGGTGGGAGACGATCTGCGCCTCGCCCGGCGTCTCCTTGAGCACGGGCAGGAAGTAGCGGCTGAGGCGCAAGGACACGGACTTTCGGGTGGGACGACGCGAGGCGGTCTAGCGAAGCTGTTGCAGCCGCACAACACCACGCGGGAAAGCGGTGGCCTAACACAGGTTTACCGATGACAGGGGCCACCGGGCGGCGTACCCAGCATCCAAGTTCTCCGGCACGCCAGCGGGCCAGGGTTCAGGGAGTAAGCGGCCGACGCAAGGCCGCGAGTATGCCGACGATCGGGCCAGGGGGCTGCAGCCGAGCGTCGCGCGCGAAGTTGGTCTCGTCACCGCGAGCGCCCGGGTCGAAAGCCCGGGCGTTTTCGTGATTCGTGCCCGTCGATCGATCCGAAACACGCGCAGGCGGCGACCGGCCGAGACCCGCGCCGCCGAAGGACGCTGGCCGACCGAGCAGTCGACCAGTATCGCAATCGCAGTGCTGCTGACCGTGCCGTCAATTCGATCGGCGCGGCGCTCCGGCGCGGCGGTCGATCGCCGGCGGAACGATGCAGACCTGGCGCTTGCCGGTCCACACCTCGACCCGGCCGGTGTGGTGCATGTCGCGTGCGTGCTGTGTGGCAGCGACGTCGTCGTTGAAGCGAAGCCGCCTTGCCGTGTCGATGACCCCCGAATCGTTCATCGCGAAGAAGTTGTATTCCGGCACGAACACCACCCCCGACCCCCGCCTGTGATTAACCGGGTCATAAGAATGATGACGATCTTGTAAAGGGAAATTGTTGCGGACTACAGGCTTGATCGGGTGTACGGCATAGTGCGGACCTGCCGCGAAAGCTCACACATCCTCATACGTATGACGAAATTTTTCGTCGCGAAAACAGTGGCTTGATGCTTGGGCGTTCCGCGTCTCGCGGATCCGGCAGCGACATCGTCCCGAGACCTGACGACATCCGGCGGCGGAAGTCGTTACGTCTCCTCCGGCTTATTGCGGCAATGCTTGGGCCGACGTGATGGCGGTCTGCCCGAGTCAGGATGATACGCCGTGCGTAAGCTCACGAAAGCTCACACGTGTGACGGAAACTTTTGCCGTCTGCGATGCCACGAAAAAACACCAAACGACACGTCCCACGGCGGGCCGGTCGTTGTTCGCCGTTGACGATGAGAAAGAGCTCGCCACCGCCTTGCGGCGGCGGATCGTCGCGATCGTACCCTAGGCAGGCCGCTGTAGGACAGCGACTTTTTCCAGCGGTGTCGCAGCGTCTTCGGCCATCGCGCGATGGACCCGGACTAGCGACTGCGCCGACGTGCCGTCGTCACACCAGCCGGCTCTGCCGGACCGCGGCGGCGATAAAGGCTGCGAACAAGGGATGCGGCTCGAACGGCTTCGACTTAAGTTCGGGGTGGAACTGGACGCCGACGAACCACGGGTGGTCGGGGCGCTCGACGATCTCGGGGAGAACGCCGTCGGGCGACATGCCGCTGAACAGCAGGCCGCCGCCCTCGAGCGCGGCGCGGTAGTGAATGTTGACCTCGTAGCGGTGGCGGTGGCGCTCGCTGATCGCGTCGGCGCCGTACGCGGCGGCGGCGACGCTGTTACCGGCGAGTCGCGCCGGATAGGCCCCGAGCCGCATCGTCCCGCCCTTGTCGCTCGCATCGCTGCGGCTTTCGACCGTACCCGCGGCCGAGGTCCACTCGCTGAGCAAGCCGACCACCGGCTCGGGCGTCGGACCGAACTCCGAGCTGCGGGCTTCGGCGAAACCCACCTCGCGCGCCGCCTCGACGCACGCCATCTGCATCCCGAGGCAGATGCCGAAGAACGGGACCTCGCGGTGGCGGGCGAAGCGGACCGACTCGATCATTCCCTCGGTACCGCGCTCGCCGAACCCGCCAGGGACGAGGATGCCGTGCATCGGCTCGAGCTCGGCGGCGATATCGGCGGCGGGGTCTTCGAACAGTTCGCCCTCGATCCAGCGGACGTTGACCTTGACTCGGTTGGCGATGCCGCCATGGACCAGCGCTTCGGTCAGCGACTTGTACGCGTCCCTCAGCCCCATGTATTTGCCGACGACGCCGATCGTCACCTCGCCCTCGGGGCTGGCGAGGCGCTCGCGGATGGCCTCCCAGCGGGCGAGGTCGGGCGCGGCCCTGTCCTCGATGCCGAACGCGGCGAGGACCTGCGCGTCGAGGCCGGCGCGGTGATACTGGAGCGGGACCGAATAGATCGAGTCGGCGTCGAGCGCCGGGACCACCGCCGCCGTCGGCACGTTGCAGAACAGCGCGATCTTGGCGCGGTCGCTGTCGGGCAGCGGATGCTCCGACCGGCAGACGAGGACGTTCGGCTGAATGCCGATGCCGCGCAGTTCGGCGACCGAATGCTGCGTCGGCTTGGTCTTCAGCTCGCCCGCCGCCGCGAGGTACGGGATCAGCGTACAGTGGATGTAGATCGCGTTCGCCCGGCCGAGGTCGTTGCCGATCTGCCGGATCGCCTCGAGGAACGGCAGCGACTCGATATCGCCGACGGTGCCGCCGATCTCGCACAGCACGAAGTCGAGGCCGTCGGTGTCGGCCAGCGCGAACGCCTTGATCGCGTCGGTGACGTGGGGGATGACCTGGACCGTCGCGCCGAGGAAGTCGCCGCGGCGCTCCTTCGTCAGGATGTCGTAGTAGATGCGCCCCGAGGTGACGTTGTCGCTCTGCCGCGCCGACACCCCGGTGAAGCGCTCGTAGTGGCCGAGGTCGAGGTCGGTTTCCGCGCCGTCGTCGGTGACGAAGACCTCGCCGTGCTGATACGGGCTCATCGTGCCGGGGTCGACGTTGAGATAGGGATCGAACTTGCGGATGCGGACGCGGTAGCCGCGCGCCTGGAGCAGCGCCCCGAGCGCCGCCGCCATGAGGCCCTTGCCAAGCGACGAAACCACGCCGCCGGTAATGAATATATACCGCGCCATGGGAGGATGGGCTTAGCGCCGGTATCGCCGGAAGGCCAGTGGCGGCGGCAGGAAAGGTGGGGACAAGCGTCTGATCCTCCCCGGCGCGGGGACGGGGCCCCCGCGCGTCTTCGGCGCGGGGGGGGGGGGGGGG
>CAXTQJ010000160.1:0-6072 GCA_964246245.1 uncultured Sphingomonadaceae bacterium | reverse complement strand
CGGCAGCTGGCTCAGCGTCGTCCACCACGTCAGCAGGTCGGGCGTCGGCCGGTAGTGACTGGGCTTGGTCGTCGTCTCTTGGAAAGCCCCGAAGGCGACATAATCCGCCCCCGCCTCACCCGCTTCCATCGCAAGGTGGCGACTGTCGTGGCAGGTCACGCCGATCTGAACATCGGGGCCGAGCAGCGCGCGTGCCTCTCTGACGTCACCGTCTGACTGGCCGAGGTGGACGCCGTCGGTGCCAAGTTCTTTCGCGAGGTCCATGCTGTCGTTGAGGATGAACGCAACGTCGTACTCGCGGCAAACCGGCGTCAGCGCCGCCGCCGTCCGCCGGATGTGGTCGTCGTCGACGTCCTTCAGCCGCAGCTGGAACGCCGCCACCGGTCCGGCCCCGAGCGCGGCGCGCAGCCGGTCGGCGAATTCCGGCCCGATGCCTGTCGGCGAGCACAGATAGAGCTGGCACGGGGGCCGGCGCTCGCGCGCGAACCGGCCGCCGAAACCGGGATCGAGCGGGATCGGCTCGTCGGGCGGCTCGCTCATCCCGCAATCCGCGCGAGGAGGAAGCCGTCCCAGCCCTTCGCGCCGACCGTCTGGATCGCTGTCGCGGTCAGTCGCGGCTCGGCGGCCACCGCGTCGAACAACGCGCGGCTGCCGACCACGCTCGGATCGGTCGACCCGGAGTCGGCGACGCGGCCGCTGCGGACGACGTTGTCGACGACGATCGTCGCGCCCGGCCGCGCGAGCGTGAGCGCCGCGTGCAGGTAAGCGACGTTGTTCGGCTTGTCGGCGTCGATGAAGACGAGGTCGAACCCGCCCTCGCCGCCCGCGACCATCGCCGCGAGCGTGTCGACCGCCGGGCCGACCCTGATCTCGACCCGGTCGCCGACACCGGCGCGGTCGAGGTTGGCCCGCGCCGTCGCAGCGTGGTGCGGGTCGATCTCGCACGTCACGAGCCGGCCGTTGGCTGGCAGCGCCCGCGCCAGCCAGATGGTCGAGTAACCGCCGAGCGTTCCGACTTCGAGGATACGCCGCGCGCCCGTCATCCGCGCGAACAGGTGGAGCATCCTGCCCTGCGCCGCCGATACGTCGATCGCCGGCAGCCCGGCGGTGGCATTCGCGGCTAACGCAGCGGCGAGGGCCGGATCGGGCGCAAGCAGGCGCTCGACGAGGTAGGCGTCGACTGCGGCGGCGTCGGTCACGCCTCGCCCGCGTAGATCGCGACGATCCGGTCGAGCATGGCGAGCGCTTCGGCGCGCGGTCGCTGGAAGGTGTTGCGCCCGATGATCGAGCCGTTGCCGCCGCCGGCGAGGATGTCGCGCGCGTCCTGGTAGACGTCGTCGGCCCCTTTCGCCGCGCCGCCCGAGAAGACGACGATCCGGCGGCCGTTGAAGCACGCCTTGACGACGTGGGCGACGCGCTTGGCCTGGGTCGACCAGTCGCCGCCCGCGTACGCCTTGACGGCGTCTTTCTGCTCGATGTGGTCGGTCGGCAGCTTGACCTTGATGATGTGCGCGCCGGCAAGCGCCGCCATGTGCGCGGCATAGGCGCCGACGTCGAGCGCGAGCTCGCCGTCCTTGCTGATCGTCCCGCCGCGCGGATACGACCAGATGACGGTGGCGATACCAACGCTCTTGGCCTCGGCCGACAGTTCCTGGATTTCCTCCATCAGCTCGAAGATGTCGTCCGAGCCGGGGTAGATGGTAAAGCCGATCGCGGCGCAGCCGAGGCGCAGCGCGTCGTCGACCGTGCCGGTTACCGCCTGGTTGATCGACGTCGACCAGCTGTTCGACGAATTGACCTTGAGGATCGTCGGGATCTGCCCGGCGAAGGTGTCCGCCCCGGCTTCGATCATCCCAAGCGGCGCGGCGTAGGCGCTGAGCCCCGCGTCGATCGCGAGCTGGAAGTGATAGTGGGGATCATAGGCGTCGGGGTTGGGCGCGAAGCTCCGCGCCGGGCCGTGCTCGAAGCCCTGGTCGACCGGCAGGATGATGAGCTTGCCCGTGCCGCCGAGCCGCCCCTGGAGCAGGATGCGCGCGAGATTCGCCTTGGTCCCCGGATTGTCGGATTCGTAGTTGTCGAGGATGGCGCGGATAGCAGGGGTCATGGGAGCTCCGGATAGGTCAGAGGGATAGCCACTGGCGAAGGGCGTCGTCGATCCGGGCGAGCGACCAGACGTCGACCTCGCCAATTACACCGCGCGTGCGATGTCGCTTGACCGACTGGACCTTGTCGATTGCCGCATCGCTGTCGTCGAGCAGGCCGTTTGCGGCGGTCTTGGGCACATGGATCCGAAAAAAGAAATCCGCCTGCAAGGTCGTCGTCAGCGGAATGACCGTGAGGCTTTCGTGTGCATCGCAAAACTCATCGGCCTGGACGACGACTGCCGGTCGCGGCTTGCCGGCGAAATCGCCCGAACCGGCGACACGGATGATGTTTCCCCGTTTCACGGGTGATGCGCGCCGGTCTCATTCCAACTGTCTTCGGCGATCACATCCCAAAACGCCTCGTCCTCCGACCGGGGCAAGGCGGCGGCAGCGAGCGACTGGCGACGGCATTCGGCACGATATGCGTCGTCCAGTGCATCGACGTGGCGGCGGACCGCATCGCGCGCGACTTCACTCTTCGTCAAACCGCGCGCATGCGCTACTGCGGCCAGCTTCGCCTCGAGTTCGGGTTCAAGACGCACGCCAAGCACGGTCGGCTCCGTTAAACACGTCTAACAATAGTGTCTTGAACGTCGGACGTCAATGTATGAACCCAGCCCTCACCTGGTCATCAGCGCCGCCACCCCCGGCAGCACCTTGCCCTCCATCCATTCGAGGAACGCACCCCCGGCGTTCGACACAAAGGTAAATCCGTCGGCCGCGCCCGCGTGGTTGAGCGCGGCAACCGTGTCGCCGCCGCCGGCGACGCTGACCAGCCCATCGCCGGTCAACGCTGCGGCGATCCGCGCCAGCGCGACCGTCGCGGCGTCGAACGGCAACAGCTCGAACGCACCAAGTGGGCCGTTCCACACCAGTGTCCGGCACGTCTTAAGGACATCGCCCGATGCCTCGACCGCGGCCGGGCCCAGATCGACGATCATCTCGTCCGAACCGATCTCGTGGACGTTGACCGTGCGATGCGGCGCGTTGGCCCTGAACTCGGTCGCGACGACGACATCGTACGGCAGGTGGACAGTGCAGTTCGCCGCCGTAGCGCGGGCCAGCACGTCGCGCGCGGTGTCGGCCATTTCCTTTTCGAACAACGACTTGCCGACGTCGACGCCGTTCGCCGCGAGGAAGGTGTTCGCCATCGCCCCTCCGATGACTAGGTGATCGACCTTGGTCACGAGGTGGGCCAGCACGTCGAGCTTCGACGACACCTTGGCGCCGCCGACAACCGCCGCGACGGGATGCGCCGGGTTGCCGAGGGCGCGGTCGAGCGCGGCAAGCTCGGCCTCCATCGCGCGTCCGGCAAACGCAGGGAGGACATGCGCGAGCCCCTCGGTCGAGGCATGCGCCCGGTGCGCGGCCGAGAAGGCGTCGTTGACGTAGAGGTCTCCGTTCTCCGCGAGGCCAGCGACGAAGCGCGGGTCGTTCGCCTCCTCGCCGGGGTAGAAGCGGGTGTTCTCGAGGACGACGATACCGCCGTCGGGGAGCGCGGCGACCGCATCGGTCACCTCGCCGCCGACACAGTCGGACACGAAGGCGACCGGGCGGCCGAGAACGTCGCCGAGCGCCGCTGCGACCGGGCACAGCGACAGCTTCGGATCGGCGCCCTTCGGCCGGCCGAAGTGCGACAGGACGATCACTTTCGCGCCGGCATCGGCAAGTTCGGCGAGCGTCGGCACTGTCGCTTCGAGCCGCGAGACGTCGCCGACACGATCGCCGTCTATTGGCACGTTGAGGTCCGACCTGACCAGCACCCGCCGGCCGCGAACGTCGCCGACGTCGTCGCCAATATTGTCGAGCGTTCGGAACATCAGTTGAGCGACGCCATCAACGTCGCCGTATCGACCATCCGGTTCGAGAAGCCCCACTCGTTGTCGTACCAGCTGACGACGCGGACGAGCTTGCTGTCGAGTACGGTCGTCTCGAGGCTGTCGATCGTCGACGATGCCGGGTCGCCGTTATAATCGCGACTGACCAGCGGCTCATCGCTGTAGACAAGGATGCCCTTCAACGTGTTGGTTTCGCTCGCTGCCTTCAAGGCAGCGTTGACCTCATCGATCGTCGTGTCGCGGCTCGGCGTGAAGGTGAAGTCGACGAGGCTGACGTTCGGCGTCGGCACCCGGACCGAAGTCCCGTCGAGCCTGCCCTTCAACTCTGGGATCACCTCGCCGACCGTCCGTGCCGCGCCAGTCGTCGTCGGGATCATCGACACCGCCGCGGCGCGGGCGCGGCGCGGGTCCTTGTGCATCTGGTCGAGGAGCGCCTGGTCGTTGGTGTAGCTGTGGATGGTCAGCATCAGCCCACGTTCGACGCCGATCGCGTCGTGCATCACCTTGACGATCGGGGCGAGGCAGTTGGTCGTGCACGATGCGTTCGACACGATGGTATGGCCGGCCTCGAGCTTGTCGTGGTTGACACCGTAGACGACGGTCAGGTCGACGCCCTTGCCGGGAGCCGAGATGAGAACCTTCTTCGCGCCGGCCGTCAGATGGCCGCGTGCCTTGTCGGCGTCGGTGAAAAGACCGGTGCATTCGAGGGCGAGGGTCACGGCGAGTTCGGCGTGCGGCAGTCTGGCCGGGTCGCGCTCGGCCGTGACGCGGATGCGCCGTCCGTCGACGACGAGGTGGTCGCCGTCGACCGCGACCGTGCCGGGATAGCGGCCGTGGACCGAATCATGCTTGAGGAGCAGCGCGTTGGTCGCGATGTCGGCGAGGTCGTTGATCGCGACGACCTCGAGGTCGCCATCCCTCTCCATCAGCGCGCGGAAGACGAGGCGGCCGATCCGACCGAAGCCGTTGATCGCGACGTTGGTGGTCATGGTCTCTCCTGTTACGGCCGGTCGGCCAGAAAGTCGCGAACCCGCGCCGCGATCTTCGGCGCAGTCAGGTCGAACTTGTCGTAGAGCGTTTCGGCCGGTCCCGACGCGCCGAAGCGGTTGATGCCGAGCATCAGTCCGGGGCCGGTGTGGCGTTCCCACCCCATCGTCACCCCCGCCTCGACCGAGACGAGCGGCACGCCGTGCGGCAGCAGGTCGTTGCGGTAGGCGGCGGGCTGCCGGTCGAAATTCTCCCAGCACGGCATCGACACGATGTCGCAACCGAGGCCGTCGGCTTCCAGCAGCGCCGCCGCGGCGGCGGCGATGTGAACCTCCGATCCCGTCGCGACGAACACCAGCCGCCGCGGCGCGGTCGCTGCGGCCAGGCGGTAGCCGCCGAGGGCGCATCGGTTGCCGTCGACCGCCGCCAGCCTCAGCTGCGGCAGGTTCTGCCGTGACAGCGCGAGGACCGACGGCCGATGCTTGTCGGCGATGGCGAGCGCCCAGCATTCGGCGGTCTCGACCGCATCGCATGGCCGGTAGACGGCAAGGTTGGGGATGGCGCGGAGCGACGCGAGGTGCTCGACCGGCTGATGCGTCGGCCCGTCCTCGCCGAGCCCGATACTGTCGTGGGTGAGGACGTAGACCACCCGCGTCCGCTGCAGCGCCGACAAGCGGATGGCGGGGCGCATGTAGTCCGAGAAGACGAGGAACGTCCCGCCGTACGGCAGGCACATCCCGTGGAGCGCGATGCCATTCATCGCGGCCGCCATGCCGAACTCGCGGATGCCGTAGTAGATGTATCGACCGCCGTAATTGTCGGCGGTAAACGGCTGCAATCCCTTTACTTTGGTGTTGTTCGATCCCGTCAGGTCGGCCGAGCCGCCGATCATGCCGTCGACGATCGGGGTGACGACGTCGAGAACCAGCTCGGACGCCTTCCGCGTCGCGATGTTCTGCGGCGCGGCGATCAGCCCGGCGATGTGGCGGTCGATCACCGCATATCCCTCCGGCGGCGGTTCGTCGGCGTGCCTCTTCGCGCCCCCCCGCCGCGGCCCCGCCACGGCCCCCCCCCCCCCCCCCCCCCCCCCGTCCGGCGCGGCC
>CAXTQJ010000159.1:5409-6092 GCA_964246245.1 uncultured Sphingomonadaceae bacterium | reverse complement strand
GCCGTGGGGGGTCGGGTCGGGCTGGGGCAAGCAGACGCTGGTCGCCACCTTCCACAACGAGGTCGTTTCCGGCGACCGGATGTTCGAGATCGCCGACGCGCTCGAGGCGCGGCCCGGCCGCTCGCCGGCGCTGCTCGAGCTGATCTATGTCTGCTTCTCGTTCGGCTTCGAGGGTCGGCTGCGCCTCGAACGCGGCGGCGCGTCGAAGCTGCTCCAGCTGCGCGAGCGGCTGTACGGCGCGATCCGCAACCTGCGCGGACCGATCGAGCGCGCCCTGTCTCCGCAATGGAAGGGCGTCGAGGCGGCATACCGGCCGATCTCCGCCGACATCCCGCTGTGGGTCCTGCTCGCCGCGCTCGCCGGTCTGCTGCTGGCGATCTATGCCGGCTTCGTCTTCACCCTCGGGCTGATCGACGGCAGCGCGCGGCCGCTCGGCGCGCTCTATGCCGCCGGCCCGGCAAAGCTGGCGCGCGAGGCGCCGGCACCCGCGTCGACGAGCAAGCTCTATCTGACGATCCTCGACATCCTCAAGCCCGACATCGACGCCGGGCGGGTCGGCGTCACCGACGACCCCGGCGCGGTCGGCGTCCGCCTGCTCGACCGCGGCCTTTTCGCCAGCGGCTCGGCCGATCTCGACCCCGGCTACGGCCCGACGATGGGTCGCGTCGCGCAGGCGATCTCCC
>CAXTQJ010000159.1:4946-5399 GCA_964246245.1 uncultured Sphingomonadaceae bacterium | reverse complement strand
CGCGGTCGCCGGCCACACCGACAACCAGCCGATCCGGTCGCTGCGCTTCCCGTCGAACCAGGCGCTGTCGGAGGCGCGCGCCGCCGCCGTGGTCGCCGCGCTGATCGCCGCCGGCGTGCGGCCGGAGCGATTGAAGCCGACCGGTTTCGGCGAGACGCAGCCGATCGCCGACAACGCCGTCGCGACATCCCGCCGGCTCAACCGCCGCGTCGAGATCACGATCCCCAAGACCTATGCCGAGATCGCGCGCTGATGCTCTACAGTCTGCGCCGCCTGTTCACGACGCGTCCGCCGCGCTGGCTGTTCATCGCCGTCGGCATCGCCATCCTCGCCCTGTTCATCTGGTTCGCGGGGCCGCTGGTCGCGATCGCCGGCAAGGTGCCGCTCGGGTCGTGGCAGAGCCGCCTCATCGCCATCGCCGTCATCGTCGTCGCCGCCGCCGCGGTGTGGGGC
>CAXTQJ010000159.1:0-4936 GCA_964246245.1 uncultured Sphingomonadaceae bacterium | reverse complement strand
GCGGCAAGGTCTACATCGCCAACCTCATGCCCTGGCGGCCGCCGGGGGCGCGCGGCGCGGCGCAACCGGGCGATGGTCGACGACCTCGCCGCCAGTCCGGTGACGCCGGCGGACGAGGAGGCCGACCACGACATCGCCGCGATGAACGAGCGCGCGGCGCAGGCGCTGGCGCTGATGAAGACGGCGCGCGTCGGCAAGACCAAGGCGTTCATCTACGAGCTGCCGTGGTACCTCATCATCGGCCCGCCCGGCGCGGGCAAGACGACGGCGCTGCAGCACGCCGGGCTCGACTTTCCCGTCGCACAGACGCTCGGCGACGGGCCGGTGCGCGGCATCGGCGGCACGCGGACCATCGAGTGGTGGTTCACCGACCGCGCCGTGCTGATCGACACCGCCGGCCGCTACACCACCCAGGACAGCGATCAGGTCGCCGACGGCAAGGCGTGGCAGGGCCTGCTCGACCTCCTTCGCCAGCATCGCCCGCGACAGCCGGTGACCGGGCTGATCGTCGCCCTGGCGACGACCGACCTGATCGGCGTCGACGAGGCGGCGGCGCTGGCCCACGGCCGGGCGATCCGGCAGCGGCTCAACGAAGTGCAGACCGCGTTCGGCATCCGCCCGCCCGTCTACGTCATCCTGACCAAGCTCGACCTGCTCGCCGGCTTCACAGAGTTCTTCGACGACCTCCCCCAGTCCGAACGCGAGCAGGTGTGGGGCAGCACGTACGAGTTCGCCGTCGCCGGGCGCAGCCAGGAACCGGTCGACGACGCCACGCTGGGACGGATGTTCGACGCTCTGATCGCCCGGCTCGACGAACGCCTGCTCGCGCGGATCCAGAACGAGCCCGACATCGGCCGGCGCGGGCTCGTCTTCGGTTTCCCGCAGCAGGTCGCGACGCTCCGCGCGCCGCTGATCGCGATGCTGAAGGTCATCGCGCGCGAGACCAAGTTCGAACCGACGCCGCTCGTCCGCGGCTTCTATCTGACGTCGGCGACGCAGTTCGGCCGCCCGATCGACCGCCTGCTCAACGCCATCTCGGCACGGATCGGCGTCGCGCTGGCGACGCCGCCGGGCGACGGGGCGCGCGGGCGAAGCTATTTCCTGCACGATCTCCTCGCCCGCGTCGTGTTTCCGGAAGCGGCCATCGCCGGCCGCGACATCAAGGCGGAACGCCGCCTCCGCGCGATCCGCCTCGTCGTGCTGGGGCTCGCCGCGACCGTCGTCGTCGCGCTGACCGCCGCGTGGACGGTCGCCTACCTCCGCAGTTCGGCGCTGATTAACCGGCTCGAGCAGCGCGCCGAGATCGTCCGCCGCGACGCCGCCGCGCTCGGCCGGGGACCGATCGACGACGACGATCCGCAGCGGCCGCTGGCGACGCTCGACGCGGCGCGGGCGCTGCCCTTCGCCAGCACCGCCCCCGTGGCCGACCGCTCGCCCGGGTTCGGCTGGGGCATCGGCCGCGAGAGGGCGCTCCGTACCGAGGTCGACGGCGTCTACGTCAACCTCCTCAACCGCCAGCTCCTGCCGCGCCTGCTGCTGACCCTTGAAGCGGAGCTGTCGCGCCTAGTTGCTCTCGGCGATGCGGCCGGCAGCGGCACGACGGCGCACGCGCCCGATCCGCGTCCGGCGATCTACAACCTGCTCCGCGTCTATCTGATGCTCGGCCGCGCGCCGGGGGCACCGCTCGACCGCTCGGCGATCGACAGCAATTTCGCCGACCGCTGGGCGGACGCCTATCCCGCCGAGGAGCAGAGCGACACCCGCGCCGCGCTCGCCGCCCACCTCGACACGCTGCTCGCCAACCCGCTCACCCCGCCGGCGCTCAACGCGGCGCTGATCGCCGATGCCCGGGCGCGGATCGCGACGCTTGGTCCCGGCGAGCGCGTCTACGTCCGGATGCAGTCCGACCAGCGCCTGCGCGACCTAGCACCCTTCGCCCTGACCGACGTTCCGGGCATCGCCAATTCGCGGCTATTCACCCGCCGGTCGCACTCGCCGATGTCGGCGGGGGTGCCGGGGATGTTCCGCCACGGCAACTTCTATCCGGTCGTGCTGCCGACGATCAGCCGCTATGCCGCCCAGTCCGCCGACGAGGGGTGGGTGACGGGCGAACGATCGCAGGGCAATGCCGGAATCGGGCGGATCAAGGACGCGCTGCTGACGGCCTACCTCACCGATTTCACCAACCGCTGGGACAACCTGATCGACGACATCGCGGTGAGCGGCGAGCGGCCGATCCGCGACCGGATCCAGCTGGCGACGCGGCCGCCGTCGCCGGTGCGCTCGCTGTTCAACACGCTGGCGAGCGAGACCAAACTGACGCCGCCGTCGCTCCGCCACGGCGCGGGGGGGCGCAACGCGCTCCAGGTCGGCGCGCTGTTCTCGCGCAACATCTATCGCGGGCTGCAGCGGGGGACGTCGGTCGGCAGTGCGATCGAGACCGCACCGGCCGGACCGCCGGGTCCGCTCGACGAAGTCATCGCCCATTTTGCCTGGTTGCGCGATATGATTCCCGCCGGCGGCAGCGGCCCGCTTGATCAGGCGCTGGCGGCCTTGGGCGACGTCGGCGCGACGAGCGGCGCGGCGACCGCGGCCGGAGCGATGGGCAATCCCGCGCTCCAGCAGCAGAGTGCGGCGACGGCGATGGCGGCGACGGCAAAGCTCGGATCGATCACCTCGACCCTGCCGCCGCAAGCCGGCGCGCTGTTCCAGGGCTTCGTCAAGGCATCGACGACCGAACTCAATCACGCTGCCCGCTCGGCGGTCAGCGACGAGTACGGCGCACAGCTGCAACCGGAATGCGAGTCGATCGTCAAAGGCGGCTATCCCTTTGCCAACACACCTTTGAAGCAGGTGTCGCTCGACGACTTCAGTCGCCTGTTTCGTCCGTCGGGCCTGTTCGACACCTTCCAGAAGACGGCGCTCGCCGGGCAGATCGATACCGGTTCCGCCCGCTGGATGCTGACGCCGGCGGGCAAGGCGCTCGGCCTCGACCCCGCCGCCGTTGCCCGCTTCCAGGACGCGGCGAAGATCGGCGCCGCCTTCTTCCGCCCCGGCGACGTCCGGCCGAACGTCCGCCTGACCGCCAATCTCGTACAGCTGAGCGGCGCGCAGTCGGTGACCCTGACGGTCGACGGCGATTCGGCGACCTTCTCCGCCGGCGACAAGCGGCCGGTCGAGCTGCACTGGCCGGGCCACGCGCCCGGCGCCTCTCTCGGCTTTCGGCGCGTCCCGCCGCCGCCGTCGCCGGTGCCGCCGCGGACGTGGCCGGGCGAGTGGGGCCTGATCGCGATGATGCACGATCTGGGCGGCCGCAGTGCCAACGCGTCGGGCGTGACGCTGGCGGTCGAGGAGGGCGCGCTCCACGCCCGCCTGTACCTCGCGATCGACCATAATCCGTTCGCCGCGACCGACCTCGCGGGGTTCAAGTGCCCGGTCAGGCTGTGACCGCCGTCGGCCTGTTCGGCAAGCTGCCGGCGCACGGCGACTTCGTTCGCCGCGGCCTGCCGCCGGCCGTCACGACCGCGCTCGACGAGTGGCTCCAGGGCGAGCTCAGCCGCCTCGACGGAACCGAGGCGATGCGGCCGATCGTACCGCTGCGCTTCGCCGCGACGACCCTGCTCAAAGGCCACATCGGTCTCGGCGCGCTGGTCGGCAGCGGCGACAGCGTCGGCCGTGACTATGTCGCCGTCGCGCTGCGGCTGTCGGCGCATCCGCTCGGCCCGTTGCCCGCTCCGATCCCGCCGGCGTGGGACGACTGGTGCGTGTGCGCCGAGGCGATCCTCCTCGCGTCGTGCGCCGCCGCGTGGACCGCCGACGCGACCCAGGCGGCGCTCGAGGCGACGGTGCTGGCGGTCGCCGAAGCCCCCCTGCTCGGCGTTGCGGACGACGCGGCGACGGTCGCAGTGTGGCGGCCACGCCTCGCCGGCGACGCGATCATGATCCGGTCGGCGGGGATGCCGAGCGGCGAGACCTTCGACCGTCTGCTCGCCACGCCAGCGGAAGCGGCGTGACCGCCGCGATCCGCTTCCTCAGCGCCGGCCGCACCGATGTCGGCAAGGTCCGGGCGCTCAACGAGGACCGCTTCGTCGATCGCCCCCTGATCGGGCTATGGGCGGTCGCCGACGGCATGGGCGGGCACCAGGCAGGCGAGGTCGCGTCGGGCCTTCTCGCCGATGCGCTCGAGGCCGTGGCGACGCCGGAGTCCGGTTACGCTTTCCTCGATGAGGTCCAAGACGCCGTCGAGCGCGTCAACCGCGCGCTTGTGGCGCGCGCCGCGATCTCGAGCCCGGGATCTATCATCGGCTCGACGATCGTCGTCTTGATCGCCTACGCCGGCCACTATGCCTGCCTGTGGGCGGGCGACAGCCGCGTCTACCTGCTCCGGGGGCGGCATCTCGAGCAGATCACCCGCGACCATTCGATGGTGCAGGAGATGCTCGATTCGGGCGCGCTGGCCCGCCGCGACGTCAAGAGCTTCGGCAAGTCGAACATCATCACGCGCGCCGTCGGCGTCAACGACCGCCTCGCCCTCGACCTCCACCAGGGGCCGATCGCCGGCGGCGACATCTTCCTGCTGTGCTCGGACGGGCTGACCAATTTCGTCGGTGACGGCGAGATCACCGAGCTGCTCGCGAGCCATCCGCCAGCGGCCGCGGCCGACGCGCTCATCGCCCTGACGCTCGCGCGCGGCGCGAAGGATAACGTCACCGCCGTCGTCGTCCATGCGCAGGCCGACGCCGACATCACCGCCGATCCGGTCGGGATCGGTCGCGGCGCGCTGGCCTAAGGTCGGGCCGCGCGACCGCTCAGTTGGAGAAGAACGGCTTACGGATCGAGCGCTCGATCGACGGGCGGCACGGGCGCGCGGGGCGATCATAGACCTGCGGCTGGCAGACGGGGAGGCGCGCCGTCGCCACCGCCCGCCGCACCGCCC
>CAXTQJ010000158.1:338-6163 GCA_964246245.1 uncultured Sphingomonadaceae bacterium | reverse complement strand
CCGCGCCGCGCTGGCCGTGGCCCTCGGCGGCGCCCTGCGCGCCGCCCGTCGCCCCGGGCGGCCGCGCGCGGCGGGGCTCGTCGCCCTCGGCTGGGCGATCGGGGCCGGATCGTTGGTCTCGCCGCTGTGCGCGCTGTCGGTCTCGCTGTTCGGCGCGCAGCGCGCAGCACATGCTGCTGATCGTGGTCGTCGCACCGCTCGTCGCGCTCGGCCTGCCGGCCCTGCACGGCCGGTTCAGCCGCAGCGTGTGGCCGTGGGTCGCCGCGCTGACAGCCGCGCTGTGGGGGTGGCAGGCCCCTAGTCCCTATGCCGCGACCTTCGCCACCGACCCCGTCTACTGGGCAATGCACCTGACGACCTTCGCCGCCGCGCTGGGCCTGTGGCGCGCGGTCGTTCACGCGCCGCCGCGCCGGCTCGGTGCGGCAACGGCCGCGCTCGTTGCCACGGGCGGGCAGATGGCGCTGCTCGGCGCGGTGCTCGTCTTCGCCGGCCGCCCACTCTATGCGCCGCACTGGCTGACGACGATGGCGTGGGGGTTGACGCCGCTCGCCGACCAGCAGCTCGGCGGGGCGATCATCTGGCTGCCGGGCGGCGCGATCCTCGCCGCCGCGCTTCTCGGACCGCTGGCCGGGCTGCTGCGCGAGGCCGGGCGGCCTACGGCACCGGCATGAGCCTGTCGGCTGCGCCGCTGCAATACCTGATCACCGCCGGGCCGCACGCCGATCCGGCGACGGCGCTGACGTGGGGGCTGACCGGGCTGTCGCTCGCCGTCACCCTCATCTTCGTCGTCGCGGTGGTCGGCGGTCGCCGTGCGCCGCATCCGCCCGGCGACGACGGCCGAGGTGCCGCCCAATACGGGCGGCCGCGGCATGTGGTGGATCTACGCCGGCCTCCCGCTGACCATCGTCGCGCTGATCGTCGCGCTGTTCTGGACGATGCAGGTCATGGCGAAGATCGATGCGCCCGCTCGGTCCCCGCGCGTCGCGGTCGAGGTCACCGGGCGGCAATGGTGGTGGGAGGTCCGCTACCCCGCCGCGACCGGTGCGCCCGCGGTGGTCACGGCGAACGAGATCCACATCCCCGCCGGCGAACCGGTTCTTGTCCGGCTGAAGGGCGGCGACGTCATCCACAGCTTCTGGGTGCCCGCACTCGCCGGCAAGACCGACACCATCCCCGGGCGGACCAACCTGACGTGGCTCGAGGCCGACCGGCCCGGCACCTACCGCGGCCAGTGCACCGAGTTCTGCGGGCTCCAGCATGCGCACATGGCCTTTGCCGTCATCGCCGGCCCGCCCGCCGTCTTCGCCCGCTGGCGCGCGGCGCAGGCGATGCTGCCGGCCGCCCCGGCCGGCGAGGCGGCGGTGGGCGCGCAGGTGTTCATGGCCCACTGCGCGGGCTGCCATGCCGTCGCCGGCACCGCGGCGCGGGGGCAGCGCGGCCCCGACCTGACCCATCTGATGAGCCGGTCGACGATCGCCGCCGGCCTTCTCGCCAATAACGTCGACACCTTATCGGGGTGGGTGTCGGATCCTCAGGCGCTCAAGCCCGGGGCGCTGATGCCGCCGACTTGGCTGTCGGGACCGCAGCTTCACGCCGTCGTCGCCTACCTCGGGACGCTGGCGTGACGATGACCCGCGGCCTCGGCTGGGAGGACGCGCGCGTTCCCGAGCAGCTGCGGCTTGCCGACGGCCACCCCGGCGCGCGGCTCGACGCGATTTGGGCGGGCGAGGCGGGCGCCAAGGGCTGGTTCTCCACCGTCGACCACAAGGTCATCGGCATCCGCTACATCGTCACCGCCTTCGCCTTCCTTGTCCTCGGCGGGGTCGAGGCGCTGGTCATGCGCGTCCAGCTCGCCGGGCCGAACCGGCATCTGCTGACCCCGGAGGCGTACAATCAGCTGTTCACGATGCACGGCCTGACGATGATCTTCCTCTACGCGTCGCAGGTCCTGACCGGCTTCTCGAATTACCTCTGGCCGCTCCTCCTCGGTTCGCGCGACATGGCGTTCCCGCGGCTCAACGCCTTCTCATACTGGGTCTACATCGCGAGCGGACTGTTCCTCTATTCGGGCTTCGTCACCGGCCACGGGCCGAACGATGGCTGGTTCAACTACGTGCCGTTCGCGCAGAAGGCGTATAATCCCGGCGTCAACATCGACATCTACGCGCTCGGGCTGATCCTGCTCGGCATCTCGACGACTGCGGGGGCGGCGAATTTCGTCGTGACCTTCCTGCGCACTCGCGCGCCCGGCATGTCGATCAACCGTGTCCCGATCATGGTCTGGGGAACGCTGACCGCCTCGGTCGCCAACCTGCTCGCCGTGCCGTCGGTCAGCCTGGCGTTCTTCCTGCTGTGGCTCGACCGCCAGTTCGGGACGCACTTCTACGACGCCGCGGGTGGCCAGCCGCTGCTGTGGCAGCACCTGTTTTGGCTGTTCGCGCATCCGTGGGTCTACGCCATCGTCCTGCCGGCCATGGGGATGGTGTCGGACGCGTTGCCGGTGTTCTGCCGGCGGCCGCTGGTCGGCTACACCGCCGTCGCGCTCGGCACGGTCGGGACGATGGCGCTCGGCTTCGGCGTGTGGGTCCACCATATGTTCGCGACCGGCATCCCCAACCTCAGCCTCGCGCTGTTCAGCGGCGCGTCGCTGGTCATCACCATTCCCAGCGCGGTCGCGGTCTTCGCGTGGACGGCGACGCTGTGGTGCGGGCGCCCGGTCGTCACCACCGCCTTCCTGTTCTTCGCCAGCATGATCATCCTGTTCGTCATCGGCGGGGTGTCGGGGGTGATGACGGCGTCGGCCGCAGTAGACTGGCAGCTGACCGACACCTATTTCGTCGTCGCCCACATCCACTACGTCCTGACCGGCATCAACGTCTTCCCGGTCGTCGGCGCGATCTACTACTGGTTCCCCAAGATGACCGGGCGGCTGCTCGACGAGCGGCTCGGCACGTGGAACTTCTGGGTGATGTTCGTCGGCTTCAACGCCGCCTTCCTGCCGATGCACACGCTGGGGCTGCTCGGGATGCCGCGGCGGATCTATGCCTATCCGGCGGGAATGGGGTGGGACACCCAGAACCTGGTCGTCTCGCTCGGGTCGGGCCTGTTTGCGGTCGGCGTGCTCCTCCTGTTCGTCAACGTCGTCGTGTCGCTGCGTCGTGGCCGCGTGGCGGGCCCCGATCCGTGGGGCGCACCGACGCTCGAATGGTCGACGCCGTCGCCGCCGCCGGTCTACAACTTCGCGGTGATCCCGATCGTCGCCAGCCGCCATTCGCTGTAGGAGGCGGCGCTCGATGAAAGCGACGACCGGTCGCGGCTCGACGACGGCCTGCTACTTGATCACGGCCGCGAGACGATCGGCACGTCGGCGCTCGACGGCGAGCCCGACCTGATCCTTGAACTGCGCGGCGACAGCCTCGCGCCGGTGACGCTGTCGGCCGGCCTGAGCCTTCTCGCCATCGGCGCGACCTACCGTTTGTGGTGGCTCGCCGCGATCGGCGCGGGAACGATCGTCGTCGCGCTGTTCGACTGGTACTGGCCGCGGCGACGACACGTCGGGATCGAGGCGGTCGATGCCTGACGCGCTTGTCCTCGACCGGGCGTTGCCGGTTGCCGAGGCGCGGTACAACTCGACCGCGTGGCTCGGCGTCCTCTGCCTGATCGCGACCGAAGGCTCGCTGTTTGCCTACCTGCTGTTCAGCTACGCTTACGCCGTCGCGCAGCACGGCGCGGGCTTCCTGCCGACGCCGCGGCCGTCGTTCGCCTATTCGCTGCCGGGTACCTTCCTTCTCGTCTCGTCGAGCTTCGTCGCGATGTCGGGCGAGCGCGGCATCCGCAGCGACAACCGCCGCCAAGCACTGCTCGGCCTCGGCGGCGCGGCGGCGATGGGGGTGGCCTTCGTCGTCGTCGAGCTGGTCGAATGGCACGATGCGCCGTTCACGCTGTCGAGCCGGCCGTATGGATCGTTCTTCTTCACCATCACCGGCTTCCACATGGCGCACGTCGTCGTCGGCGTGACGGGCCTCGCCGCGGTCACGGCGTGGACGGTGGCCGGCTACTTCGGCCCGCGGCGGCACGCCCACGTCGCCAACGTGGTGACCTACTGGCACTTCGTCGATGCCGTCTGGGTGTTCGTCTTCTCGGCCTTCTACCTCGCGCCGTATCTGGGGGCGGCATGAGCCACTCGCACCCCGCGCCGCATCAGGAACGCGTCGATCACCGCGCGCTGTTCGCTGCGCTCGTGGCCGGGCCGGCGGGGTGGATCGTCCAGCTCGTCGTCGCCTACGGCGTCGCCGCCGTCGCCTGCACCGCGCGGCGTGCGGCGGGCGCGGCGAGCGGTGCGGCCTTCGCCGGCGAGCCGGCGTGGTTCGTCGCCTTGAACCTCGTCTGCCTCGTCGTCGTCGTCGCCGGCGGGGTGTTCTGCCGCATCGCGTGGAACCGCGTCGGCGGCGAGAAAAGTGGCGGTGCCGAGGCGGCGCTGACCATCGGCGACGGCCGGACGCGCTTCCTCGCCGTCTGCGGCATGTTGTCGTCGGTCGGATTCACGCTGGCCGTGTTGTTCAACACGGTCGAACCGCTGCTCGTCCCCGGGTGTTGGACTGGACTGACGTGACGCGAAGCCTGATGCTGATCCCCCTGCTCGCGCTTGCCGCGTGCGCCGCGCCCGACCGGCCGCACTGGCCCAAGGTCGGCGACGCTACGCAGGGACGCATCTGGACCGAGCGAATGGGCTGCGGCTCGTGCCACATCATCCCAGGAATGGAGAACGCGACCGGGCTCGTCGGTCCTCCGCTCGATCATTTCTCGCGCCGGACGATGGTCGCCGGCTACCTGCCCAACACGCCCGTGAACCTGATCCACTGGATCAAGGAGCCCCAGCAGGTCGCCCCGGGCAACGCCATGCCGAGCGCGGGCCTGAGCGAGCAACAGGCGCGCGACATTGCCGCCTTCCTTTATACCCTCGGCTGATGGCGGGCGTCCGCGCCTACCTCGCCGCGCACTGGCGCGGGCTTGGTGCGGCTTTCGCCGGCGGGGTCGCTGTCGCCGGGGCGGCGGCCGGCGCATTCGGCCTCGCGACGGTCGGCTTCGGCCTCTACGACACGACGGCGACCGGGCCGCACGACCGGGTCGTCGCGTGGGCGCTTCACCACACCTTCCTCAATTCCATCCGGCGGCGGTCGGCCGGCATCTCGCCGCCGCCGGGTTTTTCGGCCGCGCAGGTCGCCGCCGGCTTCCGCCAGTACAAGGCCGACTGCGTCATGTGCCACGGCGGCCCCGGCATCGATCGCGCGCGCTGGGTTCGCCAGCTCGAGCCAAGCCCGCCGTTCGTCGTCGATGCGTCGCGGCAGTTCACCCCGGCGCAACTCTATTTCATCCTTCTGAAGGGGGTAAAGATGTCGGCGATGCCGGCGTGGGGCGAGACGCGCACCCCGTCCGAGCTGTGGAACTACGTCGCCTTCCTCGAGGCGCTGCCGACGCTGTCGCCGGCGGACTACCGGACGCAGCGACGATCTGCGGCGGCAGATCAGGCCGCTGACACCGGAGCGCGGTGACCGACTGATGCCAAATCGCGTCCCGTGCGTTGGCCGCCCATGGTGCGTGAACGACAGGTGACGGCGGATGCCGGGTGGGCGACCGAGCCGCCGGTCGCGCTTTGGCTCGGCGCGGCGACGCTCGCCGCAGCCGTCGTCGTTCCCGCCATCGCACGTGTGGTGCGCCCCTTGCCGACACGGGCCGCCGCGCAGGCACCGGCGGCGCGCCGACTGCACCTGTCGGCGGCGATGCTGTCGCTGTCGGTCGTCGCCGACAGCGGCGTCGAGCATTAC
>CAXTQJ010000158.1:0-328 GCA_964246245.1 uncultured Sphingomonadaceae bacterium | reverse complement strand
CTCGTGGGCTACCTGCTGGGCAAGCCGGTCGCGGTCGTCGGGACGTCGGCGCTGCTCGCTGGCCTTGGCGGCGCGACCGGCCGGGCGATGTCTGCCGGCCGCAGCGCCTATGCCGTCGCCGCGGTGGCCGGCGTCGCCGGGACCGCGTTTCACGTCGTCAACGTCCTGCGCAAGCCCGGCGGGCTTAACTGGCTCAACGCCTTCTACGCCGCGCCGCTCGGCGCGCCAGCCGCGCTTGTCCTCGCCGGCGTGATCGGCCTTGCCGCCGGCCGCGACGATCCGGGCGCGCCGCTCTCCGGGCTCCCGGCCGGGCGGGTGCTCGCGGCAC
>CAXTQJ010000157.1:5899-6184 GCA_964246245.1 uncultured Sphingomonadaceae bacterium | reverse complement strand
GTGGCGGGGTGGAGCGCCCGCATCGGCGCGGTCGATGCCGATCTCGCCGCGGCTACCGGCTCCGCGCTCAGCGCCGACCGCGCCGACTGCGTCGCCTACGCCGCCCACTTCCGCTGGGGCGCGTGCGTCGACCAGTTCGTCGCCGCGCTCGCCGCGGTCGCCGAGCCCGAGGGGCTTACCCCGTAGCGCCGCGGGCGGCGCTCACCCGGTCGCGCCGCGCGCGCGCTCGAAGCGGAGCGAACGCGCCCCCGTGTAGACGACCCTCGTCGTCTCGCCCAAGCCGCC
>CAXTQJ010000157.1:0-5889 GCA_964246245.1 uncultured Sphingomonadaceae bacterium | reverse complement strand
ACGCTGTCCCCGGAGGAGTTCAAGCAGCTCGGTGTCATCAGCGCCGAGGTCCTCGCCGCTCAGGGCATCAAGGTAGTCATGCCGAACGCCGGCGGCTGCCCCGCACCGGCGTCCCCGGCCCCGCGCCGGGGGCCCGCGTGGGGGGGCTACCCGGCGGCGGGGCGCGGCGACGACGAACGACCAGCCGACCTCGGGCAGCGGTGCAAGCGGCGGGACAGTGTCGCGGGCGAACTCGGCAAGGCCGAGCTGGCCGACGTACGCGCCGCTGTCGAGCTCCTCGACCGCCCAGAAGCCGTAGCCGAACCACGCCCAGTTGCCGGTATAGCGGAGCAGCCGCGCCCATGTCTCCTCGCGGGTGAAGGCGCGGCCCCCGGTGAAGCGGGTGACGTGCGGGTCGGCCCACATCGCCGTCGCCGCGTCGAGGTCGGCGGGGGTATGCGGGCGCAGGCGCAGACGCGCGGTCTCGACGACCGGGATGACGAGGCCGTCCGGGGCGAGGGGAGGGTCAGCGACCATGCCGTGTCGTAGCTGTCGGATCCGGCGCGCGCATCTATTTCATCACGCCGGCGGCGCGCAGCGTGTCGCCGATCAGCTTGCCGACGTCGAGCCGCGTCGGTCCGGCGGCGGGGCGCGGTGCCTTGGGCGGGACCTTCGGCGGCGGCCCCCCGCCCCCGGCCCGCGCGCCGCCGATGCCCCAGAAAGCCAAGATGTGCGCCGACGAGGCGATGCCGACGTCGAGCATGAACGGCGCAGGCGCGCCGCCGTCGCGGCTGTCGATCGGAGTGCCGTGGCCCATCCCGGCGACCTCGGTGAACTCGACGACGGCGACACCGGCGGCGTTGCGCCACACCATGCGCTCGCCGTCGCGGCTTGGGGTCGCGCCGTGAACGTCGGCCCATTGCTCGGCGACGGCGAGGCCGTTCGACCGGCTGACGGTGCGGTCGGCGTCGCCGTGCCATACCGAGACAACTGGCCACGGTCCGGCGAAGGTCGATGCCTTGCGGACCTTGTCGCCTAGTGCGGGTCCGCTCAGGACCGCCGGATTGCTCATCGCCGCCAGCGCCGGGCCGACCCCGGCCGCGGCGCCGAACGGCAGGCCGGCGATGACCGCACCGCCGGCGAAGACGTCGGGGTAGGTCGCGAGCATCACCGCCGCCATCGCTCCGCCGGCCGACAGCCCGGTGGCGAAGACGCGGGCCCGGTCGAGACCGTAGGCGGCGACCATCGCCGCGACCGCCGCGGCGATCGACGCCGCCTCGCCGGCCCCGCGCCGCGTGTCGTCGGGCTCGAACCAGTTGAAGCAGCCGTTGGCGTTGTTGGCCCGGATTTGTTCGGGAAACAGCAGGGCGAAACCGTGTGCCGTCGCCAGTGCCGACCAGCCGGCGGCACCGTCGTAGCCGGTGGCGGTCTGGGTGCAGCCGTGAAGGACGACGACGAGCGGCGCGCGGTCGGGCAGACCGGTCGGGACGAAGGTCCGCATCCGCAAGCTGCCGGGATTGACGAATGGGTCGGCGAGGTCGGTCAGCGGGTCGGGCGTCGCCGGGCGGTGCGCCGGTCCCCGGCGCGGCGTAGTGGAGGGACGGGGCATCAGCAGGTCCGATCGATGGTGCACCGCAACATAACGCGCGCCGCTGTAATATACCCTACGAAATCTTGCCCGGCGCGGCGATTGACCCACGGCAGGGGGGCGGCCACTGTCGCCGCAACGAGGGGAGCACGATGAACCGCGCCGGGAACCGCAGGCTGCTGATCGGCCTGCTGTTCGTCGCCGTCGCGCTCAACTATGTCGACCGGCAGGTGCTTGCGTTACTGAAGCCGACGCTCGAGGCGCGGTTCGGCTGGAGCGACGTCGACTTTGCGCGGATCGGCACGGCGTTCCAGGTCACCGCCGCTATCGCCTTCGCCGGGGTCGGCTGGTTCGTCGACCGCGTCGGCGTCCGCCGCGCGCTGGGGGTGGGGGTCGGGGTGTGGAGCGCGGCCGGCATCGCCCACGCCTTCGCCGCCACCGTCGGCCAGTTCGTCGGGGCGCGGGTCGTCCTCGCCGCCGCCGAGACGGTGGCGACACCCGCGGCGGTCAAGTCCGCCGCGCTTTATCTGCCTCTCCGCGAACGGTCGTTCGCGCTCGGCCTGGGCAATACCGCGCCGAACGTCGGCGCAGTGCTCGCGCCCCTCGTCATCCCGCCGTTCGCGCTCGCCTTCGGCTGGCAGGCGGCGTTCGTCGTCACCGGCGGGCTGGGGTTCGTCTGGCTGCTGTTCTGGATCGTCGGAACGCGCGGCCTGACGCCGGTCGAGGGGCCGGCCGAGACGGTGCCGGTACCGACCGACTGGCGGGCGCTGGCCGCCGACCGGCGGACGTGGGCGATCGTCGGGGCGAAGCTGTCGAGTGACCCCGGCTGGTTCTTCCTGCTGTTTTTCCTGCCCGATTTCTTCGCCCGCGTGTTCGGGATGAGCCAGGCGACGCTCGGCGGCCCCACCGCGCTCGCCTATGCTTTTGCCGCGGCGGGGGCCCTGTCATCGGGGCTGCTGTTTCCGGCGCTGCTCGCCCGCGGCTGGACCGTCGATCGGGCGCGCAAGGGATCGATGCTGATCTACGCGCTGCTCATCGTGCCGCTGCCGCTGGCGATCGCCGCACCGGGGCCGTGGGCTGCGGCGGCGATCGTCGGCGTCGGGCTTTTCGCCCACCAGGGCTTCTCGACCAACGTCTTCGGGCTGGCGGCCGACGCGGTCCCGGTCGCGCGGGTCGGGATGGTGGTCGGGCTGGGTGCGGTCGCGGGCAACCTGGGTGGCGCGGCGATGATCGCGTTCGCCGGGTGGAGCCTCGCGCACGGGCACGGCTACTGGCCCATGCTGGGGGTCGTCGCGGGGGCGTATCTCGTGGCGCTGCTCTGGGTGCAGGCGATGCTGCCGGTGATCAAACCGGCTCACGCCTGATCATCCCCGCCCCGCGGGGAGGATCACTAGAAGTTCACCCGACCGACCACCCCGTAATACCGGTCGGCATCGCGCGGGATCTGATACCGATACGACCCCAGCACCCCGCCGTTGGCGATCGCCGCGGCGAAGTGCTGGTCGGCGACGTTGCGCACGGTGAAGGTCAGCTTGTAGCGCTCCTTCACGTCGAACACCGCCGCGGTCAGGTTGACGAGGCCATACGCCCCGATCGTGCCGGCGGCGCGGTCGACCGCGTTGGCGACGAACAGCGACAGCTCGCTCGACTGGTACGACCCCTGCGCGCCGACCGAGAAGTCGATCTTCCCGCCGGTGCGGATGCGGTAGTCGGCGCCGAGGTCGCCCTTCCACTTCGGCGCGAAGCCGAGCGGCGTCCCGGTCGGAATAACGCCGGTGTTGTTGCCCTGCGGGATCAGGAACGCATCGACGTGCGCGTCGGTATAGGCGACGCCGCCCGAGATCGACAGGTCGCGGAGCGGGCGGTAGAGCAGGTCGGCCTCGCCGCCGCGGGTCGACACCTCGCCGGCGTTGGTGAAGCGGGTGGTGACGACGCCGTTGACCACGTCGGGGTTGTTCGCCTGGAAGTTGTGGTACTTGGCGTAGTAGCCGGCGAGGTTGAGCGTCAGCTTGCCGCCGAGAAAGCTGTTCTTCAGGCCGAACTCGTAGGCGTCGCTGTCCTCCGGCGCGATCAGGTTGGTGCCGGTATTCGACAGGTTGTAGAAGATGTTATACGCTGGACCCTTGTAGCCGCGCGTGTAGGTCGCATAGGCAGTCGTGGCGTCGGTCACGTCGTACTGCAGGCCGGCCTTGCCCGAGATGTTGCTGTTCTTGGCGCGCGCAGTGAACGGGACGCCGTTCGGCGTACCGCCGCCGAGACCGCTGTTGTTGACGCCCGAATCGAAGGTGCCGCCGATGCCGGGGCCGGCAAGCGCGGTGATGCGGTTGTGGAAGACGTCAAGCTGGTCGATGGTGAAGCGCGCCCCGGTGATGACGCGGAAGCGCGGCGTGATGTGGAACACGCCTTGGCCGAACAGCGCCGTGTTGCGGAACGTCGAGCCGAAGTCGGCCGTCCCCGTCGGGAAGGTCGACGGACCGGCGAGTGGGCTGCCGCACGGCACGGCCAAAGGCGGTAGGAGAGCTGGAACCGGGGTTAGAGGGGGAAGATTTGGGACCAACATGCTTTGGGGGGTTGGTAGGACCCCCGCAGCACAGACGATGTCGTTTCGGGTGAACACGCGCTCCGACCGTGCTTCGGAGTAATAGAAGCCGGCGACGTAGGTGAAGAAGCCGCGGTCGGGCGACGTCAGGCGGAACTCCTGGCTGTAAGTGTCGCCGGTCTGCGGGCCGAAGTCGTGGAGCTGCTGGATGCCGACATACGCCTGCGGCAGCCAGTCGCCGTCGCGGATCTCGGTGTTGGCGTAGTTGCGGTACGCGCTGATCGAGGTGAACGTCACCGGACCGGCGTCGACGTCGGCCTGGAGCGAGAAGCCGTAGCCGACCTCGTCGGTGTGGGTGACGAGGTTCTGGTCGATCAGCCGCGTGTCGACGCCGCGCAGCGTCGGCAGGACGGTCTGGATCTGCGCGAGGGCGGCGGTGTTGACCTGACCCGTGTTCGCCTGGCCCGGGGTGGTGAACAGCGGCGCGCCGGCGATGATCTCGGCGCAGCAGTCGTCGTTGTTCTTGTGATAGTCGGCGATGAAGGTCAGCTTGATCCGCTCGTTGACGTCGCCCTCGACGATGCCGCGGAAGCCGTAATGCTCGAAGCCGTTGACCCGGCGATTGACGTTCGGCGCGACGTTGAAGATGTTGCCGTCGTACTTGTCGTAGAAGCCGGTCAGGCGGGTGCGGATCGCGCTCGACAGCGGCACGTCGATCGCGGCGCGGGCGCGGTATTCGTTGCCGTTGCCGCCGTAGAAACCGCCTTCGGCATAGCCGCCGGGCGTGTCGCCGGGCTTGACCGAGACGATGTTGATGACGCCGGCCGACGCGTTCTTGCCGAACAGCGTCCCCTGCGGCCCGCGCAGGACCTCGAGGCGCTCGATGTCGACGAGGTCGCTGAACGCCTCGCCCGAGCGGCTGAAGACGACGCCGTCGAGGACGGTCGACACCGACGGCTCGCCGGCGATCGAGAACGTCGCGGTGCCGACGCCGCGGAGGAACAGCGACTGGTTGAGGGTCGTCCCCGACTTCAGGAAATTAAGTGTCGGAACAAGGTATTGCGCACCTTCGAGGCTGACCTTGCCCTGGTTGGCGAGGGTCGCGCCGCTGACCACCGACACCGCCAGCGGCACCTCCTGGAGGCGCTCGGAGCGCTTCTGCGCGGTGACGACGATGTCGGCCGGCGCATCGTCGGCGCCGGGTGCCGTGCCCGGCTGCGCGGCCTGCGGCGCGACCGGCGCGGTCTGCGCGGCGGCGACCGACGCGAGGGCGAGCGTGGCTCCGGCGAGCAGCAGCGGGTGTGGCGACATCGTGATCCTCCCCTGTGACCGGCGGCTGGGCCGAAGCCTGCGACCTGATCGAACGGATGCCGCAATGACGGGGTGATGTCGTGAAAGCAATTCGCCGCGGCCGGAAAGCCGATCTTCGGCCGGCACCGTCGCTATTAGGTCACATCTGCGACGACCTCGTCCCCACCTCTAACGCTGTCATGCTGGCGAACGCCGGCATCCATCCCGCCACCCGCCTCCAGTCCGACGGCGACGACGTCGAGAGAGGCTCGCAGCGGGTCTGGCCGTGTAGGACAATGTTCCACGTGGAACAATGTCCTACAAAGTGGCGGCCAACCCGTTGATCCGGCTGGACGGAGCGCGGAGGTCCCGCGACGTGGCGCGCGGCGGCGCGGCGGCATACGTGCGGTGCGCCGCGCCCTTGCCCCCGATGGAGCGCGGTGTTATCGGCGGTAGGCCCCGGCGCCGCCTGGTCGGGCCCCCTCACAGCCCC
>CAXTQJ010000156.1:4909-6187 GCA_964246245.1 uncultured Sphingomonadaceae bacterium | reverse complement strand
ATGCCAGACGCTCGGGGACACCCAACCCCAGGGCGTCGCAGAAACGGTCGAGCCGCTCGCCCGCGCCGTCACCGCGGCGGTCGCCTGCCCCACGATCGGCATCGGCGCGTCGCCGGCGTGCGACGGCCAGGTGCTCGTCGTCGACGACATGCTCGGCATGTTCGAGCGCGTCCCCCGCTTCGTCCGACGCTTCGACGACCTCGCCGTCCGCATCGACGCTGCCGCCACGGCCTACGCCGCCGCCGTCCGCGACCGCAGCTTCCCGGGTGACGAGCAGCTGTACCGCTGAGACTCCTCGATTCTCCCCGCTCGCGGGGAGGGGGACCGCGCGGCTTCTTCAGCTGCGTGGTGGAGGGGAGTACGGGCGAGGGTTCGCGGCCACTCGCCCCCCTCCGTCACGGCTGCGCCGTGCCACCTCCCCGCGAGCGGGGAGGGTGCCGCGGCCGCCCCGCCGGCGCGGTTCATGGCACAGCCACGTCCGCGGGGATAAGCGCCCCGTGCTTGCGAAAGCGGCGGGCCGGGCTATGGTCCGCCGCGCCTGCCCACGGAGACACACTTGGCCAATTCCGATGCGCGCCCGGATGTTCGGGATGACGCCTTCATCCGCGAGGTCGACGACGAATACCGCCGTGCCCAGCTCGAAGGCTATTGGCAGCGCTACGGGCGGGTACTCGCCATCACCGTCGTCGTCCTGCTCGCCGCGCTTGGGGCGGCGCTCTACTGGCGTGAGGACCGCGCCCGGCGCGCCGGCGTGACGGGGGAGGGGTTCAACCTCGCCCTGACACGGATCGACGCCGGCAATGCCGCCGCGGCGACGCCGGTGCTCGCCGATCTCGGGCGCAACGGCTCGCCGGGGTACCGCGCCGCGGCACTGCTCGAACAGGCCGCGGTCGCTACCGAGGCGAAGGACACGGCGAGGGCGGTCGCGCTGTATCGCGCCGTATCCGCCGATACGATGCTGGCGAAGCCGTTCCGCGACCTCGCGACGATCAAGTCGACCCGTCTCGAATACGACCGCCTGCCGCCGGCGACGGTGATCGACCGGCTGAAGGCGTTCGCCGTTCCCGGCGACCCGTGGTTCGCCGTCGCCGCCGAGATGAGCGGCGTTGCCGAATTGCGCCTCGGCCATCGCGACCGCGCCGCGCCGCTGTTCGTCGCCATCGTCCGCGACGCCGCCGCGCCGCCCAGCCTGCGCAACCGCGCGGCGCAGCTCGCGATCGGGCTCGGGGCCGACCCGGCGACGCTCCTCGGGACCCGGCCGTCGGGGCTGGCGCAGTG
>CAXTQJ010000156.1:1075-4899 GCA_964246245.1 uncultured Sphingomonadaceae bacterium | reverse complement strand
AGTGAGGGGTGCGTTCCTCCGCGCCGCCCGGCCGGCGACGCTTGTCGTCGCGGCGCTGACGCTCGGCGTGTCGGGCTGCCACGCGTTCAAGGCCAAGCCGAAGACGCCGACGACCGGTCCGCGCATTTCGGTCCTCGACTTCGAGACCAAGGCCAAGGCCGAGCCCGAGCTGAAGTCGCTCGCCGTCGTCCTGCCGCCGCCCGCGGTCAACGCCGACTGGCCGCAGCCCGGCGGTACCCCGGCGAAGAACGGCGGCCACCTCGCGTTGCCCGACACGCTGTCGGTCGCGTGGCGGGTGAAGATAGGCAAGGGCTCGAACGGCCAGCGCCGCCTCAACGCCGCCCCGGTCGTCGCCGGCGGCCGCGTCTTCACCATGGACACCGACGGCGAGGTCGCGGCGTTCGACGTCGCCACCGGCCACCGCGACTGGGCGGCGAAGATCACGCTGAAGAAGAAGGGCAATGCCGCGTTCGGCGGCGGCGTCGCCGTCGCCGACGGCAAGGTCTATGCGACGACCGGCTTCGGCGTCGTCGTCGCCTACGACGCGGCGACCGGCGCGGTCGTCTGGCGCAAGGAACTGGGGCTGGCGCTGCGCGGCGCGGCGACGCTCGCCGGGGGCCGGGTCTACGCCCTGTCGCCCGACAACCAGCTGTTCTCGCTGTCGGGCGACAAGGGCGACACCTTGTGGAGCGTCCAGGGCACCGTCGAGGTGTCGGGGCTGCTCGGCACCGCCGCGCCTGCGGTCGCGCAGGACACGATCATCGCCGGCTATTCGAGCGGCGAACTCCAGGCGCTCCGCGCGGAGAACGGCCGGACGGTGTGGTCCGACGCGCTCGCACGGACCGGGCGGACGACGGCGCTCAACGCGCTGACCGACATCGACGCGTCGCCGGTGATCGACCGCGGCCGCGTCTTCGCGATCGGCCACGGCGGTCGCATGGCCGCGCTCGAGCTGGCGACCGGCCAGCGGGTGTGGGAGCGGAACTTCGCCGGGATCAACCAGCCGTGGGTCGCGGGCGACTTCATCTACGTCGTCACCCTCGACGGCGAGCTGATCTGCGTCACCCGCGCCGAGGGCAAGATCAAGTGGCTTCACCAGTTGCCACGCTACAAGAACCCGAAGCAGAAGAAGGGCGCGTTCATCTGGAGCGGCCCCGTCCTCGCGTCGGACCGGCTCCTCGTCGCCGGATCGAACCGGACGCTCGAATCGGTGTCGCCGTACACCGGCAAGGCGATCTCGGTCGTCAAGCTGTCGGGCGCCGCCTACCTCCCGCCGATCGTCGCCGGCAACATGGTCTTCCTCCTGACCGACGACGGCCGGCTGACGGCGTATCGTTGAGGGTGACTATCGTCCGCTTCGCCACAGCGCGCTCGACTTGAAGACGACGGCAGCAGACAAGCCAGTGCGACCGCCGCCGAGATGCTCAGGGTTGCGACGTCCACCGCGGTAAGACCCGGCCACGCGAGAGCGAGCGCCGCAGAACAGACTGGGTTGCCGACGAGCACGACTGGGAATATTGCAATCGTCCACGGTCGAAAGCTGACCGCTGACCACGACCAGATCGCAGCATGATCAGCCAATAGCGTGGGTCACCGGTATGACAATCGTCATGCCGCGGAGCGCGCCACGCGCACACTGCAAGCCAGTCGCGGAGTCATTGCTGCTGTCCGCGGACGCCGACGAGCGATGGAAACCGGCGCTGCAACCAAGGGAACACGGCCGCTGCCACGACCAAGACAAGCCCCAGCCACAGCATCGTTCGAGCCGTACCGTAAATTCCAGGCAGACTGTCGATCCGCGCCGTTCCAGCCGGGTCGTTGGGCAGATAGCGCACAGGCACAGCTTCCCGGACGGCAAGCGCGCGACGTGCGCCGTTCTCGTGATAGACATGTGACGTACCCCGCTTGTCGGTGAACCGGATGTCGGCGTGGTTCGGGCCCTCGACCAGCGCCAACACAACGCCGCGCGTGCTGAGCGACCGACGTTCGAAGCGCGCCGAGGACTGATAAAGGTAGGCGGACAGGACGAGCAGCGCTCCTCCGGCGATGGTCAGGATGATCTGGGTGAGGCGGACCAAGGTATCACCAGACGTAGCCGACATAAGCCGTGGCACCGATGCCGAAGCCTCGCGTGTCGCCGTCCGACAAAACCACGGCTTTGGGAGTGAACGGCGGCAGATAGCCGAGGGCGCGTTCGACCACGGCGAGCGTCGGACTGGCGACGGCCATGGCGAACGCGGCGGGGTTGATGTTGAACAGGTACGCTGTACCGGCGATGCCGACGACCGGCAGGCTCGCCCCAATTTCCGCGATCACGCATAGTCCGCAGAAGTCGTCACGCGTCAGCTCACGCTCTTTCGCCGTCTTGTAGACGATGCCTTCGTTGCGCATCGCATAGGTCGACCCCGATCCTGCGATCGATCGGCCGCGGATATTTCTGCCGATCCTGCCGCCCAAGCCCGGTATCTTCGCGCCAAAACCAAGACCAGCACCCGCTGCTCCAAAACGAAAATGTCTGTATCCTGTCTTGCGGGTCGTACAGTTCGACACTGCCGCCCGACGCCGCAAAAACGTCAATCGAGAAGCCACCACCGCCCGAAGTGTGGAAACGCCATGCAGACCGCTCGACAAGCTCGATCATAGCCATTCCCAAAAGGGTCGTCGCGGGAGAACGCGGAAGAACGTGGAACGCTGCACTGCGCAGGCAGTGTCCTCACTCGCAGCCCTCGTCCGCCGCCGCCATGCCTGCTACAGCCGAGCGACATGTCCGCCGCCACCCCCACCGTAGTCATCGTCGGCCGGCCCAATGTCGGCAAGTCGACGCTGTTCAACCGGCTTGTCGGGCGCAAGCTGGCGCTGGTCGACGATACGCCCGGCGTCACCCGTGACCGGCGCGAGGGCGATGCGGCGCTCCACGACCTCCGGTTCCGCGTCGTCGACACCGCCGGGTTCGAGGATGCCGACGCCGCCAGCCTCGCCGGGCGGATGCGCGCGCAGACCGACGCGGCGCTCGCGGCCGGCGACGTCGCCCTGCTCGTGTTCGACGCCCGCGCCGGTGTCACCCCGCTCGACCGCCACTTCGCGCAGTGGCTCCGCGCCCACGACACGCCGCTGATCCTCGTTGCTAACAAGGCCGAAGGGCGGGCCGGCGAGGGCGGGGTGGCCGAGAGCTATGAACTCGGCTTCGGCGCCCCGGTGCAGATCTCGGCCGAGCACGGCGAGGGCATGGCCGACCTGTACGAGGCGCTGATCCCCGTGCTCGATCCGCTGGTCGCGGCGGCGACCGGGCGGGCGGAATCTTCCCCAGCTTACGACGAAGGTGCCGGGGCGGACGGCGATGACACCGTCCTCGACGCCGACCCGCCGCCGGGCCCGCTCAAGCTCGCGATCGTCGGCCGCCCCAACGCCGGCAAGTCGACGCTGATCAACCGGCTGCTCGGCGAGGACCGCCTCGTCGTCGGGCCCGAGGCGGGAATCACCCGCGATTCGATCGCGATACCCTGGGCATACGACCACGGCGGCAGCGTCCGCGCCGTCCGCCTCGTCGACACCGCCGGGCTGCGCCGACGGTCGAAGGTGACCGACCGGCTCGAGCGGATGGCCGCGGTCGACACCAAGCTCGCGGTCGACTTCGCCGAAGTCGTCGTCCTCCTCCTCGACGCCACGCTCGGGCTCGAGGCGCAGGACCTGCGCATTGCCGACATGGTGCTCGCCGAGGGGCGGGCGCTGGTCATCGCGCTCAACAAGTGGGACGCGGCGCACGACCTGTCGGCGCTGTTCCAGGGGGTCCGCCGCGCGGAGGCCGCCGGCCGGGGGCCGCGGCC
>CAXTQJ010000156.1:0-1065 GCA_964246245.1 uncultured Sphingomonadaceae bacterium | reverse complement strand
CCGACGCGCGCGCTCAACCGGTGGTGCGAGGCCGCGGGGGCGGGGAACCCGCCGCCGGCCGCCGGCGGCAAGCGGATCAAGCTCCGCTACGCGACCCAGGCCGCGATCCGCCCGCCGACTTTCGTCGTCTTCGGCAACCGCACCGAGGAGCTGCCGGCGAGCTACCACCGCTATCTGGTCAACTCGCTGCGCGAGGAATTGGGGTTCGACGGGGTGCCGCTGCGGCTGAGCTTCAGGGGCGGAAAAAACCCATTCGACGCGGCGAAATGATCGGGCGGGCGCGAAATCGGCATTTCAGCGTTGACGATGAGGGCGGGAACATACAAGGAACTGGAAATCCCAAGCCGAGAAGTTCGCCGAGCTGGCCCGCTCCCTCGAATGCGCCGAGAACGAAGCCCGCTGGGAAGGATCGCCAATGACCCGTACCCTCTACACCTACTGGCGCTCGTCGGCGTCGTACCGCGTCCGCATCGCGCTGGCGGTCAAGGGGCTCACCTACGCGCAGGTCGCGATCAACCTCGCGCAGGCGGCGCAGGCGGGGGTGGGGTTCAGGCTGCTCAATCCGCAGGGGTTCGTGCCGTACCTGATCGACGACGCGGTCGGGCTCAACCAGAGCCTCGCGATCATCGAGTATCTCGACGAGGTCTATCCCGCGCCGCCGCTGCTGCCGCCCGACGTGCCCGGCCGGGCGCGGGTGCGCGGGGCGGCGCTCCAGATCGCGTGCGACATCCACCCGCTCAACAACCTGCGCGTCCTCAAATATCTGCGGGGCGACCTGGGCCAGTCGCAGGAGGCGGTCGACACGTGGTACCGCCACTGGGTCGAGGAGGGATTTGCCGCGCTCGAGGAGGTCGCCGAGGGTGCGACCGGGGCGTACCTGTTCGGCGACGCGGTGACCCTCGCCGACGTCTGCCTCGTGCCGCAGATGTGGAACGCGCGGCGGCTCCAGGCCGACATCGCGCGCTTCCCCAAACTCGTCGCGGTCGACGCGCGGCTGAACGCGCTGGCGGCGGTGCGCGCGGCGGCCCCCGAGGCGCAGCCCGACGCGGTCCGCTGACCCCCAGC
>CAXTQJ010000155.1:5962-6221 GCA_964246245.1 uncultured Sphingomonadaceae bacterium | reverse complement strand
CGGCCGAGATTGGTGAAAGTCGCCGCCGGGTCGCCGCCGGTAGCGATGACCAGCGCGGCAGCGGTCAGCGCGTTCGCCGCCTGATACGCGCCGATCAGCGGCAGCGCGACACGATGCTCGCGGCCGCGGCAGCGGAGGGTGAGGTCCTGGCCGAGCGTCGAGGTACGCCGGGCGGCCCCCCCCCCCCGCACGGGGTCGCCCGCCCCCCCCCCCCCCGCAGACACCCCCCCCCCCCCCCGGCCCCCCACCCCCGCCCCGG
>CAXTQJ010000155.1:3907-5952 GCA_964246245.1 uncultured Sphingomonadaceae bacterium | reverse complement strand
GTAGACCACCGCGGTCCCATCGCCGTCGAGGACTTCGGTAAACAGCCGCAGCTTGGCGGCGAAGTAGGCGTCCATGTCGCCGTGATAATCGAGATGGTCACGACTGAGGTTGGTGAACGCCGCAGCGCGGACCGATAGGCCCTCGGTGCGGTACTGGTCGAGGCCATGGCTCGACGCCTCGAACGCGACGTGGGTCAGCCCCTCGCGCGCCAGCCCGCCCATGTTGGCGAGGAACGTCACCACGTCGGGCGTCGTCAGCCCGGTCGTGACCTGTTCGTCGGCGGTGGTCACGCCGAGCGTCCCGATCGACGCCGCGCGGTGGCCGGCGAGACGCCAAAGCTGGCGCGTCAGCTCGACCGTCGAGGTTTTGCCGTTGGTCCCGGTGACGGCGGCGGTCGTCTCCGGAAACGGCGCGAAGAAGCGCGCCGCCATCGCCGCGAACAGGCGGCGCGGTACGGCGGCCGACAGGTGGGGGACGCCGGCGACCGTCGCGCCCGCCGCCGCGACGACGGCGACCGCGCCGCGCTGGATCGCGGCCGGGATAAAATCCTCGCCGTTGACCGTCGCGCCGGGAAACGCGCCGAATACCGTTCCCGGGGCGACCTTGCGGTGGTCGAGGGCGAAGCCGGCGACCAAGCGCGTCGCGTCGGCGGGCGCGAGTGCCGCCGCGTCGTCAACGAGGTCGCCGAGCCTCACTCCTTCTCCGGCGCGTTGGCGACGAGATTGAGCATTCCCGACACGTCGATGTCGTGGGTCAGGTCGGGAGCGACGCCGAGGTACGGCGCGATCCGCGGCACGATCCGGGCAACGATCGGAGCCGAGACCATGCCCGCGGTCGAGAAGCCGCCGGTTTCCTTCGTCCCGTGCGGCGCGTCGAGCAGGGCGATGACGACATAGCGCGGCGCGTCCATCGGGAAGGCGGCGGCGAAGGTGCTGACGTTGACGTGCTTCTCGTAGTGGCCGCCCTGCTGCTTTTCGGCGGTGCCGGTCTTGCCGCCGACGCGGTAGCCCGGCGCGTTCGCCTTCCGCCCCGTTCCCGAAGTGACGACCATCCGCAGCAGCGCGCGCATCGCGTCCGACGTACTTTCCTTGAAGATGCGCTTGCCCGGGATCGGCTGTCCCGGCTGGTACTTGACCATCGTGGCCGGGTGCCAGACGCCGCCGTTGACCACCGCGGCATAAGCGGTCGCGAGGTGGAGCGGTGTAACGGCGATGCCATGGCCGAAGCCGACCGTCATCGTCGCGATCTCGCCCCAGTTGTTCGCCGGCGGATAGAGGGTGTGGCCGCGCTCCATCAGCTCGCCCGACACCGGCGACAGGAAGCCGAGTTCGTCGAGGTACGCGCGCTGCCGCGTCGCGCCGAGCTCGGCCGCCATGTGCGCGGTGCCGATGTTCGACGAATGGATGAAGATCTCGGGGACCGTCGCCCACTTGCGCAGCTCGTGGCCCCTGTCGTCGTGGATGGTGAAGCGGCCGATGTGGATCGGCGCGGTCGCGTCGTACTTCTGGTCCATCGACTTGATCAGCCCGTCGTTGAGGCTCATCGCGATGGTCAGCGTCTTGAACGTCGAACCCAGCTCGTAGACGCCGAGCGTCGCGCGGTCGAAACGGCTGTTGTCGTCGCTGTGGCCGGCGGCGTTGGGATTGAACTCGGGCAGCGAGGCGAGCGCGACGACCTCGCCGGTGTGGACGTCCATGACGACGCCCGCTGCGCCCAGGGCGCTGAACTTGGCCATCGCAGCGGCAAGTTCGCTTTCGAGCGCCTGCTGGACGCGGCTGTCGAGCGCGAGCTGGACCGGGCTTCCGCGCGTCCCCGCGTCGGTCAGGTGGCGATCGACCGCGCGCTCCATGCCGTAGCGGCCGCGGCCGTCGATGTCGGTATAGCCAACGACATGTGCGGCGAGGTCGGAGTTGGGATAGAGTCGCTCGGCCTCGCGGCGCAGGCTGATTCCCGGCTCGCCGAGGGCGTTGATCCGCTCGGCCTGCGCCGGCAGGACGCGGCGCGTGATGTAGCGAAAGCTGCCGGGGTGGACGAGCTCGAACCG
>CAXTQJ010000155.1:0-3897 GCA_964246245.1 uncultured Sphingomonadaceae bacterium | reverse complement strand
ACTTCGCTGCGTCCTTGCGTGCTGTGCCCACGGCGGATCTGCTCCTCGGTCCGCTCGGGGAGGATCGCGGCGAGCTGGCGGGCGAGGACGCCCGGATCGCCGACCAGCTTGCGCGGCGCGACGGTGACGGCGATGGCGTCGACCGTGCCGGCCAGCTCGACGCCGTTGCGGTCGACGATCTCGCCGCGCGTCGGCAGCGCCGACGGGACGACGTCGCCGCCGACCCGGTCGGTCTCGTGGAGGACGGCGAGGTCGAGCAGGCGCAGGCCGATGACCGCGCACGCGATGACGAACAGCAGCAGCGCGACCATCAGGCGCTGGCGCGCGCGGGCGAGCGCCGACTGCCGCTGACCGGCAATCGCGACCGTCCGCCGCGGCAGCGCCATCGCCGTCACCGCAAGGCGGCCTTGGTGAAGCCGGCGGCGAAGTGCTTGGCGAGCGGCGCAGCGGCGGTGCCGATCAGCGCCGCGTCGGCCCCGAGGTTGGGCCCGCGCGCGGTGAAGCTCGCGCGGTGGAGCAGCGGCGCGGACAGCGGCGCATCGCGGACGACCGTCGCCACCGCGACCGGCGCGGCCGCTGCTGGGGCCGGGACCACCGCCCCGCCGTGGCCGGCATAGGCCGCGAGCATGACCGGGCTGACCATCAGCTGCTCGGCGCTTGGCGGCGCGAGCGCGAGCACCTGCTCGTTCCAACGCTGTAGCTCGGGCAGCCGCGACCGGGTTCGCAGTTCGGCGCGCAACAGCCGCATCTCCGTCGTGTCGCGCGCGATCTGCGCCCGTGCGGCGGCCACCGCCGCGCGCTCGGTCGCCGCCCGCAGCGAGACCGTATAGCAGGTCATCACCGTCGCCAATGCGCGGTCGATCGTAGTGCCGTCATGCCCACCCCCATGCTGGTGCGTCGGGCCGGGGCGCGGCGCGCAGCGGCGCCGATCGCGCCCGGGGATTGCGGTCGATCTCGGCGGCCGACGGCCGCACCGCGCGCGTCGCCGCGGCGAAGCTCGGTAGCGGCGCGGCGGTCGCCGGCCGGTGGCGCGACCCCGCCGGGGCGCTGCCCGACCGGTCGCGGAGGAAGGTCTTGACGATACGGTCTTCGAGGCTGTGGAAGCTGACCACCGCCAGCCGGCCGCCGGCGCGGAGCAGGCGCTCGGCGGCGCGCAGGCCCGCCTCGAGCTCGCCGAGCTCGTCGTTGACGTGGATGCGGAGCGCCTGGAAGGTCCGCGTCGCCGGGTCCTTGCCCCCCGGCTGCGGGCCGCACACGCTGCGGACGACGGTCGCCAGTTGTGCCGTGCCGGTAAACGGCCGGTCGGCGACCAGCGCGCGCGCGATCCGCCGCGCCTTGGGCTCGTCGCCGAGGCGAAACAGCACGTCGGCGATCTCGCCTTCGCTCGCGGTGTTGACGAAGTCGGCGGCGGTCGCGCCGGCGGCTTCCATGCGCATGTCGAGCGGTCCGTCGGCCATGAACGAGAAGCCGCGGGTCGGCTGGTCGAGCTGCATCGACGACACGCCGACATCCATCGCCACCGCGTCGACGGCGGTGACGCCGCAATCGGCGAGGATGCGGTCCAGGCCAGAGAAGCGCCCTTCGATCAGGACGAGGCGCGGGTCGGCGATGTCGTTCGCCGCGAGCGCGGCGGGATCGCGGTCGAGCCCGAACGCCTGGCCGACGCCCGCCGCGAGCGCGGCGCGGACGTAGCCGCCGGCGCCGAAGGTCGCGTCGACGTAGGTCTCGCCCGGTGCGAGCGCGAGCGCGGTCATCACCGCGTCGACGAGGACGGGGACGTGGCGCGCGGTCATGCCGCCCCCCGCGCATCGAGCAGGCGCTGGACCATCCGCGCGAGACGCGGGTTGAGGCTGGGGCGCGCGAGATAGCGGTGCGGGTTCCACACCTCGAAATACTGGCCGGCCCCGACGAACAGCGCGAGGCGGTCGATCTCGCCGACGTCCTTCAGCGACGCCGACACGATGATGCGGCCATTGTCGTCGATCGTCACCTGCTCGGCCCCGCCGAAGGTCATGCGGAAGACGTCGTCGCGCTCGTCGGTGAAATTGCCGGCGAACCGCGCGTCGAGCTCCGCCTCCTTCTTGGCGGTGTAGCCGGGGTCATAGCCGACGAGGCAGTCGGCGCGCTCGGCCGGCGCGAGGACGACGCTCCGCGCATCGCCGCGCAGCCCGAGCACCTCGCGGATCGCCGCCGGAACCGACACGCGGTTCTTCGCGTCGATCGCGTTCAGCGTCATGCCCAAGAAGCTCTGTTCGCTCACGCAGCCCGCCCACATCCGCCGACGTGGAGCCGCCATCAAACGGGGTGGAGGCCGTGCCGCCGCGCCCGCCGATAGTCGATGAATTACCCCGACGCCTGCTGTGGACAAGCGATAGATGGGCTTTCATGGGCAAGCAATGGGAAAACGTGGGTTTCAGCCCTAATCGTCTCCTAAAGTGGGGGATAAGCACGTTCGATCTGGATTTATCTCCGCTTTGTTCTGCGCCGACCAGTTGCGGTCAAGTTGTGGATAAGTCTGTTCAAAGTATTGAATTCAGCGACGGGGCGGCAGCGGCCGCCGCGCCGGCGGAGTCGCGGGCTGTTCATTGGCGAGAGTCGCCGCGCTGCCCGAACTCGGCGCGACGCCGAGGACCGCGAGCGTCTCGGCCTTGGGATTGACCGGCCGCGGCGGGCGGCTCGCGCGGACACCCGCCGCGGCGGCCATCACCGTCAGGAAGACCACCGCCAGCAGCGTCAGGCCGATGTTGACCCGCTGCGCCCCAATCGACCGGGCCGTCCGCGTCATCCGCGATAGGTTCGCCACGCTTCCTCGCTCGCTCGTCGCGCGCTGCCGAAACGCCGCGCGACGCTGTCGATTAACGCTTACATAATCGAGGTCGGCGGACTTGTCGAGGCGGCGAGCCAGGGCGGCGCGGCGACGCCCTTCGCCGCGCACCACGCCGGATTATACAGCGTCGACAGGTAGCGCATCCCCGAGTCGCACAGGATCGTGACGATCGTCTTCCCCGGCCCGAGGTGTTGGGCGAGGCGGATCGCGCCGGCGACGTTGATCCCCGACGACAGGCCGAGGCACAGCCCTTCCTCGGCGAGCAGCGCATGGACCAGCGGCAGCGCCTCGGCATCGGAAATGCGGAACTGGGCATCGACGGTCAGTCCGTCGAGGTTGGCGGTGATCCGGCTCTGGCCGATCCCCTCCGACACCGAGCTGCCTTCGCTGCGCAGCTCGCCGTGCGCGAACCAGTCGTACAGCGCCGCGCCGTCGGGGTCGCTCAGCGCGATTGTGATCGTCGGGTCATAGGTCTTCAGCCCGATCGCCACCCCCGCGAGCGTCCCGCCGGTGCCCACTGCGCAGGTGAAGCCGTCGATCCTGCCGCCGGTGTCGGCCCAGATCTCGGGCGCGGTCGTCTTGATGTGAGCGCGGCGGTTGGCCAGGTTGTCGAACTGGTTGGCCCAGATCGCGCCGGGCGTCTCGTCGGCGATCCGGCGCGACTGGTGCACGTAGTGGCACGGGCTGCTGTACGGCGCGGCGGGGACGAGGACGAGCGTCGCGCCCAGTGCCCGGAGCGTGTCCTGCTTCTCGCGGCTTTGGGTGTCGGGCATGACGATCACCGTCCGGTAGCCGAGCGAATTGGCGACGACGGCAAGGCCGATCCCGGTGTTGCCCGCCGTCCCCTCGACGATCGTCCCGCCGGACGCGAGAACGCCGCGCTCCTCGGCGTCGCGGACGATGAACAGCGCCGCGCGGTCCTTGACCGACCCGCCGGGGTTCATGAACTCGCACTTGCCGAGGATGGTGCATCCGGTCCGGTCCGACGGCCCGCGTAGCTTGACCAGCGGTGTGTTGCCGATCAGCGCGGCGACGTCGGCAGCGGGAGCGATCATCGTCAAGGGCTTAGA
>CAXTQJ010000154.1:3778-6228 GCA_964246245.1 uncultured Sphingomonadaceae bacterium | reverse complement strand
GGGCGGGGCGGTCGGCCGGGCCGCCGCAGCTACGCGCCCGCCCGCCCCGCCGGCGCTGCGCGCCACCTCCCCGCGAGCGGGGAGGATCGATCTTGACCAGGAGACACCCATGACCAAACCCGTCCGTAAGGCGATCTTCCCCGTCGGGGGTCAGGGCACGCGGTTCCTGCCGGCGACCAAGGCGGTGCCCAAGGAGATGCTCCCCGTCGTCGACCGGCCGCTGTTGCAATACGCCGTCGACGAGGCGCTCGCCGCCGGGATCGAGCAGATGATCTTCGTCACCGCACGCGGCAAGGCGGCGCTCGAGGAATATTTCGACGTCGCCGGTGAACTCGTCGCCAGCCTCAAGGCAAAGGGCAAGGGGGCCGAACTCGCGATACTCGAGACGACCCAACTCAGTCCCGGGCAGATCGCCTATGTCCGCCAGCAGGAGCCGGCCGGGCTCGGCCACGCGGTCTGGTGCGCACGGCTGATCACCGGCGACGAGCCGTTCGCCGTGCTTCTCCCCGACGAGCTGCTGTGGAACCCGGCCGCGCCGGCGCTGAAGGAAATGGTCGGCGTGTACGAGCGATTCGGCGGAAACGTCATTTCGGTGCTCGAAGTACCCGAGGCGCATACCCACCGCTACGGTATCGTCCGCCCCGGCGCGGTCGAAGGCGATGTCACCGAGGTGCTCGGCGTCGTCGAGAAACCGGCGGCGGGGACCGCCCCGTCGTGCCTCGCCGCGATCGGCCGCTACATCCTTCAGCCCGAAGTGATGGCCGTCCTCGCCGAGGGCCGGCGCGGGGCAGGCGGCGAGATCCAGCTGACCGACGCGATGGCCGAGATGATCGGCCGTCAGCCGTTCCACGCGCTGACCTTCACCGGCGTCCGTCACGACTGCGGCGACAAGGCGGGTTTCATCAACGCCAACATCGCGCTGGCGCTCGAACGCGATGACGTCGGACCGGCGGTGCGGGAGTTTCTGGCTGGTCTAGATCTCGCCGGCTGATCGGCCCATGCCGAGCCGATCGCGGCGCGGCATGGGCGATGTCGTGGCCGGCTAGACCGCGCTCAGCGTCTTGCCCAGCTCGGCGACCTTGTCCTTGGTCGACGGGGTCGCATGTGCGGCGATCTTGGTCGTCTCGCCACCGAGCTTGCTGACGAGCGTCTTGATCTTCTCGCCGTCGGGTTGATCGGCGTGAAGCGCTTTCTTGAGCGCCTCGAGATCGCGGACGATGCCCTTCGCCCCCGGCGCGTCGAGATCCTTCAGGCTCGTTTCCCAGTCGTCGATCAGCTTGATCGCGGCGGCCGGCGTGATGCTGTCGACGCCCTTCTCGAAGGCGTTCTCGGTGGCGGTGAAGCGGGCGGGCATAAAATCTCCTGTCGAAGCCGAAACGGCACGGGCTCAACCCCTCAAGCCGACCGTCGGCGGTGCGGCGATTCCGCGCGCTGCGGCCGGGACGCCGCGGTACGCCACGCGACATAAAGGTTGGATGACTTCGGGGGACGTGCCATTGCGCGGCGCAGCAAAGTCCGTGCGCGTGAAGCAGGTTGATGAAGCTCGCTCCCCTCCTCCTCGTGATGCTTGCCGCGTGTGGCGGCGGCGCGCCGGCGGCCAAGCCACGGTCGCCGCTCAGCGTCGCCGCCGAGCGCGCGGCGCTGGCCGACTACGCGCCGCGCTTGACCGTGCTGGGCACCGTGACGCCGCTCCAGTCGGTCGCGGTCCGGACGCGCGTCGACGGCCAAATCACCGCCGTCCTGTTTCGCGAGGGCGACACCGTCCGCGCCGGTCAGGCGCTGTTTCGTCTCGACGACCGCGCCGTCCGCGCGACGATCGCGCAGAACCGCGCCGCGATGGCGAGCGCGGCGGCGACCCGCGCGCAGGCCGCCGCCGACCTCCGTCGCAGCGAGGCGCTGGTCGCCAATGGCTTCGTGTCGAAGGCGACGATCGAGCTCAAGCAGGCCGCCGCCGATACCGCGAGCGCCAACATGGCCGGGGCCGGGGCGGCGATCAGCTCGGCGGAGACGTCGCTAACGTACCTGACCGTCCGCGCGCCCGTCGCCGGGCGGACCGGCGAAATCGCCTACAAGATCGGCGCGACGGTCCGCTCGGCCGACGCCGCGCCGCTGGTCACGGTCAACCAGCTGTCGCCGATCCTCGTCCGCTTCGCCGTCCCGCCCGAACGCATCCAGGCGCTGCGCAGCGCGATGGCCGCGGGCGCGGTCGCCGTGACCGCGCGCGTCCACGACCAGGCCGCGGCGATTGCCACGGGGCGACTGGTGTTCCTTGACAACAGCGTCGACGCCTCGACCGGCAGCCTCGCCGCCAAGGCCGAGTTCGCCAACGCCGGCGACGCGCTGTGGCCGGGCGCGCTGGTCGATCTCGACGTGCCGCTCGGCGGCGGCGCGCGGCGGATCGCGGTGCCCGAGGCGGCGGTCCAGACCGGCCCCGACTTCACCTTCGTGTG
>CAXTQJ010000154.1:0-3768 GCA_964246245.1 uncultured Sphingomonadaceae bacterium | reverse complement strand
GGGCCGGGGGGTGAGCTGCGGCCGCGCGTGCGGCGACGGGCGGAGCGCGACGAGCCGGCTGACCGGCGCCGGCGTCGCCGCCGGCATCTTCGGCTATGCCCAGCTGCCGGTCGCCGCGCTGCCGCAGGTCGATTTCCCGACGATCCAGATCTCGGCGACCCTGCCGGGGGCCAACCCGGCAACGATGGCGAGCGCGGTGGCGACGCCGATCGAGCGCCAGCTGTCGACCATCGCCGGGATCGACCAGATCACCTCGTCGTCGTCGACCGGCGGCACGACGATTACCGTCCAGTTCAGCCTCAACCGCAACATCGATGCCGCCGCCCTCGACGTCCAGTCGGCGCTGTCGGCGGTCGCGCGGAAGCTGCCGGTCGAAATGACGACGCCGCCGTCTTTCCAGAAGGTCAACCCGTCCGATCAGTCGATCCTCGTCATGTCGCTGCGCGACCCGACGCTGCCGCTGTCGACGCTCCAGACGATCGCCGACACGACGATCATCCCGCGCATCTCGACCCTCGAAGGCGTCGCGCAGGTCGACGTCTTCGGGACGCGCAAGTTCGCCGTCCGCATCCAGTTCGATCCGACCAGGCTGTCCGCGCGCGGGCTGACCGCCGAGGACGTCCGCGCCGCGGTCGCGGCGGCGAACAGCAATACCGCCGTCGGGCTGATCGGCAACGGGCCGCGGAACTACATCCTCGATGCGACCGGAACGCTGAAGCACGCCGCCGACTTCCTGCCCATCGTCGTCGCCTACAAGGACGGTCTGCCGGTCCGCCTCGGCGACATCGCGACCGCGGTCGATTCGGTCGAGAACCTACGCGGCGCAGCCAAGTTCAACGGCAACCCCGGCCTTGCGATGGGCATCCGCCGCCAGCCGGGCGCGAACGTCGTCGCGATGGCCGACCGGGTCCAGGCGCTGCTCCCCGCGATCCGCGCCGGGCTGCCGCCGAACACGCGTTTCGATGTCAGCGTCGACCGCTCGCAGTCGGTCCGGAAGTCGGTCAAGGACGCGCAGGTGACGCTGATCGGCACCGCCGCGCTCGTCGTCGTCGTCATCTTCCTCGTCCTCGGCGACGCGCGGGCGACGCTGATCCCCGCGATCGTGCTGCCGGTCGCGGCGGTCGGCACCTTCGCCGGCATGTTCCTCGCCGGGTTCAGCCTCGACAACCTCAGTCTGCTCGCGCTGACGCTGGCGACCGGCTTCGTCGTCGACGACGCCATCGTCGTGCTGGAGAATATCGTCCGCCACGTCGAGGACGGCGAAAGACCGCGGGCGGCGGCGGTGACGGGGACGAAGGAGATCGCCTTCACCGTCGTGTCGATCTCGGTCAGCCTCGTCGCGGTGTTCATCCCGCTGCTGTTCATGGGCGGCGTCATCGGACGGTTGTTCCGCGAGTTCGCGGTGACGATGACGATCGCCATCTTCGTCTCCGCCGTGATCGCCCTGACGCTGGCGCCGATGATCGCGTCGCGCGTCCTCGCCGACGGCCATGCCAAGCCGGGTCGGATCGCGCGCTGGTCGACGCGCAACTTCGAGCGGGCGCAGCGCGGCTATGGTCGCGCACTCGACTGGGTGCTCGCGCGGTCGCGTGCGGTGCTGGTCCTGACGGTCGTCTCGATCGCCGTCGCGATCTGGGGTTTCGGCGCGATCCCCAAAGGCTTCTTCCCGACCGAGGATACCGGCAACATGTTCGTCGGCGTCGAGGTCGCGCCCGATGCCGCCTACCCGACCCTTCAGGCGAAGCAGGATGCGATCGCGGCGATCATGCTCGCCGACCCCGCCATCCTCCGGGTCAACTCGTTCACCGGGATCGGCGGCGGCGCGGGGCGCATCTTCGCGCCGATGAAGCCACGCGCCGAGCGCGACCCGGCCGAGGTCGTCCAGGCGCGGCTACGGAAGAAGCTCGCGGGCATCCCCGGCGTCCTTGCCTCCCCGAACATCCCGCAGAACCTGACGCTCGGTGCGCGGCCGTCGTCGACCAATTTCCAGTATACGCTCCAGTCGGTCGACCAGTCGGCGCTGTTCGCCTTCGGCGCGGCGTTCGAGGCGCGGCTGCGCGCGACGCCGGGGTTCGAGGACGTCAACTCCGATCTCCAGCAGGGTGCCCGGCAGGCGCGCGTCATCGTCGACCGCGACGCCGCGTCGCGCCTCGGCGTACCGGTCCAGGCGATCCGCGACACGCTGTATTCGAGCTTCGGCACACGCCAGATCTCGACGATCTACACCGACGTCGACAGCTACCAAGTCATCCTCGAGATCGCCCCGGGCGACCAGCTGACACCGGACAGCATCAGCGCGCTCTACGTCCGCTCCGGCGCGCAGGGCGGGGGCGGCGCGACGGTGCCGCTGTCGGCGGTGACCCATGTCGTCATCGAAGGCGCGCCGCTGTCGATCAACCACCAGAGCCAGCTGCCGGCGGTGACGATCAGCTTCAACCTGACGCCGGGAACCGCGCTCAGCCAGGCCAAGACCAGGATCGAGGCGGCCGAGGCGGCGCTGAACATGCCGGCGTCGATCGACGGCTCGTTCCAGGGCAACGCCCAGGCGTTCGAGGCGTCGACCAACGGCATGGGCTGGCTGTTCCTCGCTGCCGTCCTCGTCATCTACATCGTGCTCGGCGTCCTCTACGAGAGCTTCGTCCATCCGATCACCATCCTGTCGGGGCTGCCGGCGGCGGGGATCGGCGCGGTCGCGGCGCTCGCCATCTTCGGTATGCCCTTGGATGTCATCGGCATCATCGGCGTGGTCATGCTGATCGGCATCGTCAAGAAGAACGCGATCATGATGATCGACTTCGCCCTCGCCGGTCAGCGCGCGCACGGCTGGACCCCGGCGGAGGCGATCCGCGCGGCGGCGACGACGCGCTTCCGGCCGATTATGATGACGACGTTCGCCGCGATCGCCGGCGCGCTCCCGCTCGCGCTCGGCCTCGGCGCGGGTGCCGAGCTGCGCCAGCCGCTCGGTGTCGCCGTGCTGGGCGGTCTGATGGTCAGCCAGGTGCTGACGCTGTTCATCACGCCGGTCGTCTACCTCGGCATCGAATCGCTCGACGACCGGCGGCCACGGCGGTCGGTCCCGCACCTGCTCGGCGACGAGGCGTCGGTCGTCGGCGCGCCAGTCGCGCCCGAACACCGGCTGGCGGCGGAATGACGTTCACCCGGCAGACAAGCGCGACCGGCTAGTCGTCTGCCGGAGGTTGGCAACATGACGGTCAAGGCGATCATTGCCGCGGTGGCGCTAGCGACGGGAATCCCCGCCGCGGCGCAGGACGCCGACTATGCCCAGGGCTATGCCGCGGCGGGCTACGGCACCGACGGCCAGTCGGTCGATTCGATCGCGGTCTTCTTCGAACCACTGTCACATTACGGCCGCTGGCTCGACAGCCGCTACGGCCGGGTGTGGCAGCCGAACGTGCCGCGCGATTGGCGGCCCTATACGATCGGCCACTGGGAGGCGGGGCCTTACGGCCAGACGTGGCGCAGCGACGAGCCGTTCGGCTGGGCGGTGTTCCACTTCGGCCGCTGGGCGTTTGATCCGGCGCTCGGCTGGGTGTGGTCGCCCGAGACGACGTGGGGTCCCGGCTGGGTCGCGTGGCGTGACGGCGACGACGTCACCGGCTGGGCTCCGCTGCCGCCGCAGATCGACCTGTTCGCCGGCGGCAGCTTCAACGGCGGGGGCTTCAACGACTGGGGCTACGACCAGTGGTATCAGCCGGGGTGGGTCTACGTCCCGCGCGGCTACCTCGATGCGCGGTCGCTGCGCGGGAC
>CAXTQJ010000153.1:5953-6245 GCA_964246245.1 uncultured Sphingomonadaceae bacterium | reverse complement strand
GTCCATGAAATCGGCTGACGCGTTTTACATCACGACGGCGATCGCCTATCCCAACGGCAAGCCGCACATGGGTCACGCCTACGAGGTCGTCGCGACCGACTGCATCGCGCGCTTCCACCGGCTGAGCGGCAGCCGAGTCACCTTCCTGACCGGCACCGACGAGCACGGCCTCAAGATCGCGCAAGCCGCGCGCGCCGCCGGCGTCGCGCCGAAGGCGTACGTCGATGCGCAGCTCGTCGCCTTTAAGGGCATGGCGGCGGCGTTCGGCATCAGCCACGACCGCTTTATTCGT
>CAXTQJ010000153.1:4853-5943 GCA_964246245.1 uncultured Sphingomonadaceae bacterium | reverse complement strand
TGTGGCGCGCGATGGCGACGAACGGCGACATCTACCTCGACCGCTACGAGGGCTGGTACTCGGTCCGCGACGAGGCCTATTACGACGAGGGCGAGCTGATCGACGCGACCGACGCCGACGGGCGCCCGGTGCGCCTGTCGCCGCAGGGGACTGCAGTCGAGTGGACAGTCGAGGAGAGCTGGTTCTTCCGCCTCTCCGCCTACGCCGATCGCCTCCTCGCGTGGTACGACAGCCAGCCAACCCCGGTCGCGCCGGCGAGCCGGATCAACGAGATGCGCGCCTTCGTCGAACGCGGACTGCGCGACCTGTCGATCTCGCGGACGAGCTTCGACTGGGGGGTGCCGGTTCCCGACGCCAATCCGCTCGCGTGCAAGCACGTCATGTATGTCTGGGTCGACGCGCTGACCAACTACCTGACTGGAGCGGGCTATCCGGCAGCCGGCTACGACGCCGTCTGGCCGGCCGATCTCCACGTCATCGGGAAGGACGTGGTGCGCTTCCACGCGGTCTACTGGCCGGCGTTCCTGATGTCGGCGGGGCTGGCGCTGCCCAAGCAGGTGTTCGGCCACGGCTTCATCCTCGACCGCGGCGGCGACAAGATGTCGAAGTCGGCGGGCAACGTCGTCGATCCGCTTGAGTTGGCGGCAACGCTCGGGGTCGACCGGCTGCGCTGGTTCATGCTCGCCGCGGTGCCGTTCGGCGACGACGGCAACTACAGCCATGCGGCGATCGTCGAGCGGACCAACGCCGACCTCGCCAACGGCATCGGCAACCTGGCGCAGCGGTCGCTCAGCATGATCGCCAAGAACTGCGGCGGCGTCATGCCGGCGCGCGACGCGGCCGGCGAGGCGGAGGCCGCGCTGGCGGCGTTGCTCGGTGCCGAGGCGGCGATCTATCGTCGCGAGATGACCGCGCTGCGCCTCAATCGCGGGATCGACGCGTTGATCGCGATGGTGACCGCCGCCAACGCCTATTTCGCCGACGCCGCGCCGTGGGCGCTGAGGGACGACCCCGACCGCCGCGCCGCCGTGCTGGCGACGACGGCCGACGCGGTCCGGCGGATCGCGCTCCTCGCCCAGCCGGCGATCCC
>CAXTQJ010000153.1:869-4843 GCA_964246245.1 uncultured Sphingomonadaceae bacterium | reverse complement strand
GCTCGGCGTCGTGGCGGGCTCGCGAAGCTTCGCCGACCTCGATACGGCCGTCGACACGGGAACGCCGCTGCCGCCGCCGGTCGGCGTCTTCCCGCGCTGGGTCGAGTAGAATTGGAAGCCGACGGATGCTCGTCGATTCGCACTGTCACCTGAATTACGAGGGCTTGCGCGAGGATCAGGCGAGCGTGATCGAACGCGCGCGCGCCGCCGGAGTTGGTACGATGCTCGGCATCTCGACCCGCGCGAGCGAGTGGGCCGAGGTCGTCGCGCTGGCCGATGTGCATTCCGATATCTGGGCGACGGTCGGCATCCACCCGCACGAGGCTGACGCGCACCCCGAAATCGACGCGCAACGGCTGGTCACGGCGGCGGCGCACCCGAAGGTCGTCGGCATCGGCGAGACGGGGCTCGACTATTATTACGACCACAGCGATCGCGACCGGCAGCAGGCGAGTTTCCGCAGCCACATCGCCGCCGCGCGGACCACCGGCCTGCCGCTGATCGTCCACACCCGCGACGCCGAGGCCGACACCGCCGCGATCCTCGCCGACGAGATGGGGAAGGGGGCGTACACCGGCGTCATCCACTGCTTTACTGCGAGCGCGGCCTTTGCCGAACAGGCACTTGGCCTCGGGTTCTACATCTCGCTGTCAGGGATCGTCACTTTCCGCAGTGCGCGCGACCTTCAGACGGTCGCGGCGACGCTGCCGGCCGAGCGACTGCTCGTCGAGACCGACTCGCCGTTCCTCGCGCCGGTGCCGATGCGCGGCAAGACGTGCGAGCCGGCGTACGTCGCGCACACCGCGGCCTTCGTCGCCGGCCTGCGTGGGGTTTCGGTCGAAGCGCTCGCGGCGACGACGACCGACAATTTCTTCCGCCTCTTCACCCGAGCAAGTCGTCACGGCTGACCGGCGATGCGCGTGACGATCCTCGGCTGCGGCACGTCGAGCGGCGTGCCGCGCATCGGCGGACCCGACGGCACGGGGGAGTGGGGCGCGTGCGACCCAGGCGACCCGCGCAACCGGCGGCGCCGCGCGTCGGTTCTTGTCGAGCACGGCGACACGACGATCGTCGTCGACACCGGCCCCGACTTCCGGGCGCAGATGCTCGACGCCGGCGTCCGCCGCCTCGACGCCGTGCTGCTGACCCACGACCACGCCGACCACGCCCACGGCATCGACGACCTGCGCCAGTTCTTCCATCTGTCCCATGCGCCGGTGTCGTGCTTCGCAAGCGAGGCGACGTGGGCGGTGCTCGAACCGCGTTTCGCCTATATCTTCGCCGGGACCGCCTTTTATCCGGCGACCGCTATCGCCCACCGGTTGCCCGGGCGGCTGACGGTCGGTGGGATCACGGTTACCAGTTTCGTGCAGAACCACGGCAACGTCGACAGCACCGGCTTCCGCTTCGATGCCGATGGTCGCAGTGTCGCTTATTCGACCGACGTCAAGGCGTTGCCCGCGGCGGCTGCGGACCTGCTCGAGGAGCTGGACCTGTGGGTGGTCGACGCGCTGCGCGCCGCGCCCCATCCGACCCATAGCCATCTCGCACAGACGCTCGACTGGATCGCGGCATACCGGCCGACGCGGAGCATACTGACCCACATGGACCAGTCGCTCGATTATGCGACGCTCGCCGCCGCGCTGCCGGCCGGCGTCGAGCCGGGCTACGATGGCCTGACGATCGACCTGTAATTTACATAATACATATTATCGGACTTTGTGATTGTAGCAGCAACGCTCAGATGTCAGTGCCCGGCAAAGTAGAGACGTCAGCACTGGCGCATTGTCCTCCCGTTCCGACGGGAGGCTGTGGTGGCGGTGCGGCTGATGAGCGACAAGGAGCTTGCGCGGGTCGATACGCTCGTGCGGGTCGAGCGCGGTGAGCTGGTGATCGCGGATGCGGCCGGACTGCTCCGCCTCAGCGAGCGGCACGTTTTTCGGCTGCTCGATCGTTTGAGATCGGAGGGCGCGGCCGGTCTGGCATCGCGCCGCCGAGGCCGGCCGAGCAACCGCCGGCTGTCCGATCAGCTGCGGACGACCGCGATCGCGCTGGTTCGCGAGCGATACCATGATTTTGGCCCGACCTTGGCAGCCGAGAAGCTCGCTGAGCTGCATGACGTTCATGTGTCGAAGGAGACACTGCGCAAGCTGATGATCGCAGCCGGCCTCTGGACTGAGCGTCGCGCTCGCCGGGCACGTGTTTACCAACCGCGCTATCGTCGCGATTGTCTGGGCGAGCTGATCCAGATCGACGGGTCATCGCATTGGTGGTTCGAGGATCGCGGTCCAAAGACGTCGTTGCTGGTGTTCATCGACGACGCCACGAGCCGTCTGATGCAGCTCACCATGGTCCCGACCGAGAGCGCTTTCGCCTATATGCAGGCAACCCGCGCCTACATCGAGGCACATGGCAAGCCGGTGGCCTTCTATTCCGACAAGCACAGCGTGTTCCGGGTCCACGCCGCCAGCGCCAAGCGCAGCGATGGCATGAGCCAGTTCGGGCGCGTGCTCGACGCACTGAACATCGAGATCATCTGCGCCAACTCGGCGCCGGCCAAGGGCCGGGTCGAGCGGGTCCATCAGACTCTCCAGGACCGCCTGGTCAAGGAGTTGCGCCTCGCCGACATCAGCACCATCGCTGCCGCCAACGCCTTCCTGCCTTCGTTCATGGCCAAGCATAATGACCGCTTCGCGGTCGAGCCGTACAACCCAAATGACCTGCACCGACCGCTGGCGATGCACGAGGATCTCGACGCGACGATGGTCTGGCGCGAGAAGCGCACCGTCACCTCGGCGCTGACGCTGCACTACAACAAGATGGTCTTCATCCTCGAGCCTAATGATGTCAGCCGTGATCTGGTGCGCAAGCAGGTCTATGTGTGCGAGTATCCCGACGGCCGCGTCGACATCCGGCACGACGAGACTGCCCTACCCTACCGGGTGTTCGACAAGCTGCGACGAGTGAACCAGGCAGCGATCGTCGACAACAAGCAGTTGGGGGCTGTGCTGGCAGTGACGCGGGAGATGCAGGCGCTGCGCGGGCCGGGCAAGCGCAACAACGATGAGCCGACCCGTCGGGCGCAGCCACACCACATGTTTCCAACCCCGACCCCCGATGACGGCCATCGGCTGGCGGCCGCATTCGAACTGGCGAAGGCCATCGAGGCGGCCGCACCGCCACCCAAACGTCTTCGCAGGCGGCCATCGGCATCGCGGCAGCCTGCCGCCGCGCTCTCCGCATGATGTCGACTGACATCTCTACTTGGCTGAAGAAATGACTTTTCTAAGTGGCCCTGACAGTGATGTCGCTTGGGCCATGCGGTATCGCTCCACTAAATGCCAGCGAAGTCGTCCGGACCGTACAGTGGCCTGATCTCGATCTCGCTTGGTCCGGGCATCGGGTTCGGACACCGCCGGACCCACTCGATCGCTTCGTCGATATCGGCGACCTCCCACAACCAGAAGCCGGCGACGAGCTCGCTCGTCGCCGTGAACGGCCCATCGGTCACTGTTCGCGCGGGCCCATCGAAAACGACGCGCCGGCCGGCCGACGACGGCTTGAGCCCGGCCGCATCGACGAGGACGCCGGCGGCGATCAGTTCGTCGTTGTACCGCCCCATCGCCGCGAGCAGGTCGGCGGTGGGCAGCGTCCCCGCCTCGCTGTCGGCGGTCGCCTTGACCAGGACCATGACGCGCATGTCAGTCTCCCTTCGATGCTAGCCGGCGGTGGAGGAAGTCGGTCATCGGGGCGAGCACGTCCGCCTTGCCGCGGAACGGTTTCGACAGCGCGAGCAGGATGCCGATGTGGCTGACGCCGGGATAGGTCCGCACCTCGACCGGCGCTCCCGCCGCCCGCAGCGCCGCCGCCAGCGCCGCGGTGTTGCGCGGTCGGACGGTGTCGTCGGCGTCGCCGGTCAGCAGCAGCGACGGCGGCGCGTCGGCGCGGACGAAGGTGATCGGTTGCGTCGCGCG
>CAXTQJ010000153.1:0-859 GCA_964246245.1 uncultured Sphingomonadaceae bacterium | reverse complement strand
GGGGCGCGTCGCCGAACGCCGCGATCGCCGAAACGGCGTCGAGCGGCAGGAAGTCGTATGGCCCGGCGAGCCCGACGGCGGCCTTGACCGCGCCCGGCACCCCCGCCGCGGCGAGATATTGCCGGTCGAGCGTGACGAGCAGGGCGATATGTGCTCCCGCCGAATGCCCGGCGACGCCGATCCGCGCCGGGTCGCCGCCGTAGGCCGCGACGTGATCGACCGTCCAGCGGATCGCCGCCGCCGCGTCGTCGACGAACGCAGGGAAGCGGACCGCCGGCACGAGACGGTAATCAGGGACGACGACGACGAAGCCTTTCGCCGCGATCGCGCGTGCGGCGAAGGCATAGCCGCCGCGATCGCCCGAACTCCACCCGCCACCGTAGAAGAACACGACGACCGGCAGCCGGCCGGCCGCGTCGCCGGGTGCATAGACGTCGAGCCGCTGGCGCGGATCGGAGCCGTACGCCGCGCCGTCAACACGCCGGACGACGCCGCCGTCGCCCGGCACCAGCGCGTTGAGCCGGTTGAGCGTCGCGAGGTTGCCGCATCCGGCGAGAAAGGCTGCGGCGCTTGCGATGAGGGCTCGGCGGGTCGGCATCTCGGCGAGTGTCGACGCAGGTCCGGGTCTTGTCCAGCGTCAGCCCGCGTCCGATTTACCGACCCCCGCCTCCTTCGCGTCAGCCCGGACTTGATTCGGGCCTTGGCTTCTCCTCTGGCTTGTCGACCGCCGTCACGCCACGGCCCCGATGAAGTCCGGGCGGACGGAAGCGAAAGGGCGATCCCCATCCTTTCCAGAACCGCACTCGACTTCCCTCGCGGTGTCTGGCGTCGTAGGCCCCGCGCCATGACGGCGACGAGG
>CAXTQJ010000152.1:5919-6286 GCA_964246245.1 uncultured Sphingomonadaceae bacterium | reverse complement strand
TTTCTCGTCCCTCCCCTGAAGGGGAGGGGGAGGGTCACATCGCCCGCTCGACGAGGAGCATCGGCTGGTCGGAATGCTCCTCCTGATCGGTCAGGCGGGTCGGGTAGTCGCCGGTGAAGCACGCGTCGCAGTGCGTCGGCGCATCGTCGTCGCGGACCGCCTCGCCGAGCGCGCGGTAGAGGCCGTCGATCGACAGGAAGGCGAGGCTGTCGACCTTGATGTATTCGCGCATCCGCTCGACCGTCATGTTGGCAGCGAGCAGCTTCGACCGCTCGGGGGTGTCGACGCCGTAGTAGCAGCTGTGCCGCGTCGGCGGACTGGCGATCCGCATGTGGACCTCCTCGGCCCCGGCGTCGCGGAGCATCTG
>CAXTQJ010000152.1:0-5909 GCA_964246245.1 uncultured Sphingomonadaceae bacterium | reverse complement strand
ACGATCTTGAGGCTGGTCGTGCCGCGGACGATCGAGTCGTCGATCAGGACGATCTTCTTGCCGTCGATCAGCGCGCGATTGGCGTTGTGCTTGAGCTTGACGCCGAGGTTGCGGATCTGGTCGCCGGGCTGGATGAAGGTACGCCCGACATAGTGCGAGCGGATGATGCCGAGCTCGAACGGTATCCCCGCGGCCTGCGCGAAACCGATCGCGGCGGGCGTACCGCTGTCGGGAACCGGCACGACCATGTCGGCGGCGACCGGCGCTTCGTGCGCGAGCTCGACCCCGATCTGCTTCCTGACCTGATAGACGCTCGATCCGTCGACGACCGAATCGGGGCGGCTGAAATAGACGTGCTCGAAGATGCATGGACGCGGCCGCTGAAGCCCGAACGGGCGGAGCGAGCGCAGGCCGCGGCCGGTGATGACGACGAGCTCGCCGGGTTCGATCGAGCGCAGGAAGGTCGCGCCGACGACGTCGAGCGCGACGGTTTCCGACGCGAGGATGTAGCTGTCGTTGAGCTTGCCGAGGACCAGTGGTCGGACGCCGAGTGGATCGCGGCAGGCGATCATCCCTTCGCCGGTCAGGCACAGCAAACTATATGCCCCCTCGACCTGCTTGAGCGCGTCGATGAACTTGTCGAGCAGCGTCCGGTAGGTGCTTGTCGCGACGAGGTGAATGATGACTTCGGTGTCGCTCGTCGACTGGAAGATCGAGCCGCGGCGGACGAGGTCGCGGCGGAGCTTGACCGCGTTCGAGATGTTGCCGTTGTGGCAGATGGCGAAGCCGCCCGAGGCCAGTTCGGCGAACAGCGGCTGGACGTTCCTGAGCGCGGTCTCGCCGGTCGTCGCGTAGCGGTTGTGGCCGATCGCGACGTCGCCCTTAAGGCGCGCCATGATCCCGTCCGAGTCGAAGTTGCCAGCGACGTGGCCCATCGCGCGGTGGGTGTGGAAGTCGTGGCCGTCGAAGCTGGTGATGCCCGCCGCCTCCTGCCCGCGGTGCTGGAGCGCGTGGAGGCCGAGCGCGCACAGCGCCGCCGCGCCGTCGGCCCCGTAGACGCCGATGACCCCGCACTCCTCGTGGAGGTGGTCGCCGTCCCAGGGATCGGTCGTGAAGTCGTCCATCGGGGCTCCCCAGGGCGGCCGCTTGCGCGGCATATAGGGGTGCGGCGGCGGCGTGTCTGCCCTAAGACGCCATTAATTCGTCATGGGAGACGGCCTTGAGCGATGCGGCACGCGAGACCGGCACGGCGCTCGACCCCAAATGGGACGACCGCGGTCTGATCCAGACCGTGACGACCGACGCGGCGTCGGGCGAGGTGCTGATGATCGCCCACATGAACGCCACCGCGCTCGCGGCGACGCTGGCAACCGGCGAGGCGCACTACTGGAGCCGGTCGCGCGGCGAGGTGTGGCACAAGGGCGCGACGAGCGGGAACGTGCAGGCGGTGGTCGAGCTGCGCATCGACTGCGACCAGGACGCGGTGTGGCTGCGGGTCTCGCCGGCGGGCCCGGCGTGTCACACGGGGGAGCGTTCGTGCTTCTATCGCGCGGTGGGGGCCGACGGGTCGCTGGCACGGTCGTAGATGACGATCCCGTCGCGGTCGATCGCACGACGGAGCGCGTCGGTCGTGTAGCGGCTGTGATAGAAGACAAAGTCGATCGGATAGACGATTGGCGCGGCCTCGACGGCCGCACCAAGTATGAGGTAGTCGATGCTGGTAAGATCACCATAAATTGCTACGTCAATATCCGACCAGTATTTTGGCTGACCGCGACCGCGACTGCCGTAGATCACCGCGCGCTCGACGCGAGGGTTCCATGAGATAGCTCCGACCAATGACTCCAAGACACGCGGCGACACGCCAACGTGTTCGGCCTCGGGCTTAAGCAAGGCGAGCGAGGAGGTCATCAAAACAGTCAACAGCATGACGGCGCACCTCGTCGGATACCTCGACGGCGAGTGCTTCGTTATAGGTATGAACGGTAAGGTTGCGCTGACGCAGCATCTCGCTCCAGGCATCACCGTTACGAATGATGCCGTATTCCAATCCCTTTACCAATGTCGTCTTCGCACCAAAGGCGTCGACTTCCGGATACTGGATCGCTAGCCAGTCTCGAATGCACTTCCACGCCAGCTCGAAGCTCTTTTCGAAACGTTTGATCACCGAGTCACGGATAAAGGCGTTGTTTGGAGCATCCTCGAATGCGGCAACGGCTTCACGCAATTGGGCGACGGCCAACGCCAGCTTCTCCCGTCGATCTTCGAGCGTGTCCATCATTTTGCTTTGACGCGATCGGCCTTGAACCTCAAGTCGCAACACGCCCGCTTGCCCCTTACGCGCACGTCAACTAAACCGCTCGCATGCTCGACGAAGCGCCGCCGTTCGCCCATGTCGCCGTGCCGCCGCCGCCGTGCGGGGCGGAGACGTTCACCATCACCGACCTGTCGACCGGCTTCAACGTCACGCCGCGGGCGATCCGCTTCTACGAGGACCAGGGGCTGATCGCGCCGACGCGCGCCGGGCAGAACCGGGTCTATTCGCGCCGCGACCGCAGCCGGCTGGCGTGGATCCTGCGCGCCAAGAACGTCGGCTTCTCGCTTGCCGAGATTCGCGAGATGATCGACCTCTACGACCTCGGCGACGGCCGTGTGACGCAGCGGCAGGTGACGCTCGAGAAATGTCGTAACCGGATCGCGCTCCTTGCCGAACAGCGCGCCGACATCGACGCGACGATCGAGGAACTGCAGTCGTTCTGCGCCGTCGTCGAGAGCCAGCTGGCCGGGCCGGAAAAGCAGCACTGATGCCGAGCTATCGCGCCCCGGTAAAGGATACGCAGTTCGTTCTCGACGCCGTCGTCGGGCTGGCCAACTACTCGAACCTGCCCGGCTTCGCCGACGCGACCCCCGACACGGTGGCGGCCATTCTCGAGGAGGGCGCGAAATTCTGCGAGAACGTCCTCGCGCCGCTCAACCTGCCGGGCGACCAGGCGGGCTGCACCCGCCACGACGACGCCAGCGTCACCACGCCGGCGGGGTTCAGGGCGGCGTACGACCAGTTCGTCGCGGCAGGCTGGGGAACGTTGACCGCCGATCCCGACTACGGCGGCCAAGGCCTGCCGCACGTCGTCGGCACGGCGATCGCCGAATACCTGTCGAGCGCCAACATGGCCTTCTCGATGTATCCCGGTCTCAACGAGGGCGCGCAGGCGGCGATCATGGCGGTCGGCAGCGACGCGCAGAAGCGGACCTACCTGCCGAAGATGGTCGAGGGCCGGTGGACCGGCACGATGAACCTGACCGAGCCGCAATGCGGCACCGACCTCGGCCTGATCCGCACCCGCGCCGACCGTCAAGCCGACGGGGCGTTCAAGATCACCGGCACCAAGATCTTCATCTCGGCCGGCGAGCACGACCTGAGCGACAACATCATCCACCTCGTGCTCGCCAAGACGGCGGGTGCCCCCGACAGCGTCAAGGGCATCAGCCTGTTCATCGTGCCCAAGTTCCTCGTCGGCGACGACGGCCGTCTGGGCGCGCGCAATGCGGTCAAGTGCGGGTCGATCGAGCACAAGATGGGCATCCACGCCAACGCGACGTGCGTGATGAACTACGACGGCGCGACCGGCTTCCTCATCGGCGAGGAGATGAAGGGCCTGCGCGCGATGTTCATCATGATGAACGCGGCGCGCCTCGGCGTCGGGGTGCAGGGGCTGGCGCAGGGCGAGGTCGCCTACCAGAACGCCGCGATCTACGCGCGCGACCGGGTGCAGGGGAAGGCGCTCGGCATCGTCGCCAACGCCGAACCGATCCCCGAGCCGGCGGCGAAGGCCGACCCGATCATCGTCCACCCCGACGTCCGCCGGATGCTGATGGACGGCCGCGCGTTCAACGAGGGCGCGCGGGCGTTGATCCTGTGGGGCGCGCTTCAGGTCGATCTCGCCCACAAGGCGGCGACGGCGGACGAGCGGCAGGCGGCCGACGACCTGATCGGGCTGCTGACCCCCGTCATCAAGGGCTATTGCACCGACCAGGGCTATACCGTCGCGACCGCCGCGCAGCAGGTCTACGGCGGCCACGGCTATATCGTCGAATGGGGCATGGAGCAGTTCGTCCGCGACGCGCGCATCGCCCAGATCTACGAAGGCACCAACGGCATCCAGGCGATGGACCTCGTCGGCCGCAAGCTCGGGATGAACGGCGGCCGGGCGTTGCGGGCGTACCTCGCGCTGCTGACGCAGGACATCGCCGACGCCAAGGCCGACGACCGGCTGAGGGCGCTGGCCGGCGGACTGGAGAAAGCGACCGGCGAATTGCAGGCGGCGACGTTGTGGCTGGTGCAGAACGGCCTCGCCAACCCCGACAACGCCGGCGCGGCGGCGACGGCGTACATGCACCTGATGGGCATCGTTGCGTTGGGCCAGATGTGGCTGATCATGGCCAAGGCCGCCCACGCCGCGCTCGATGCCGGCGCGTCGGATCGCGACTTCTACGACCACAAGCTGGTCACCGCGCGCTACTTCGCCGAGCGCTTCCTCCCCGACGCCGGCGCGCTGCGGCGCAAGCTCGAAGCGGGGGCGGAGGCGCTGATGGCGCTGCCGGCGGACGCATTCTAACGAGAACCTTGGGAGACACGATCATGCCCGAAGCCCTGATCTACGACGCGGTCCGCACCCCGCGCGGCAAGGGCAAGAAGGACGGCAGGCTCCACGAGATCACGCCGGTCCAGCTCGCGACGCAGGTGCTCGAAGCCGTCCGCGACCGGACCAGCATCGACACCGCCGACGTCGACGACGTCGTCCTCGGCTGCGTCGCGCCGGTCGGCGAGCAGGGCAGCGACATCGCGCGCACCGCCGTCCTCAACGCCGACTATGCCGAGACGACGGCGGGCGTCCAGATCAACCGCTTCTGTGCGAGCGGGCTGGAGGCGGTCAACATGGCCGCGGCCAAGGTGATCAGCGGCGAGGCGATGTTCGCCATCGGCGGCGGCGTCGAGAGCATGAGCCGTGTGCCGATGGGGGCCGACGGCGGCGCGTGGCCGATGGACCCGGCGGTCGCGTACAAGACCTACTTCATGCCGCAGGGCATCGGCGCCGACCTGATCGCGACCAAGTACGGCTTCAGCCGCGCCGACGTCGACGCCTATGCCATGGAAAGCCAGCGCCGCGCCGCGCGGGCTTGGCAGGAGGGCCGGTTCAAGAACTCGGTCGTCGGCGTCAAGGATGTGATCGGCGAGGTCGTCCTCGATCACGACGAGCACATGCGCCCGGCGACCGACATGCAGTCGCTCGGCGGGCTCAACGCCGCGTTCGAGGGCATCGGCGAGCAAATGCCGGGCTTCGACGCGATCGCCCTCCAGAAATACCCCGAGGTCGAGCGCATCCACCACGTCCACACCGGCGGCAATTCGAGCGGCATCGTCGACGGCGCCGCCGCCGTGCTGATCGGCAACCGCGACATGGGCGAGAAGTACGGCATCAAGCCGCGCGCCAAGATCCTCGGCATGGCGTCGATCGGGTCGGAGCCGGCGATCATGCTGACCGGGCCGACGCCGGTGACCGAGAAGCTGCTCAAGCGCCTCGGCATGACGGTCGCCGACATCGACCTGTTCGAGCTCAACGAGGCCTTTGCCAGCGTCGTCCTGCGCTACATGCAGGCGCTGGGCATCGATCACGACAAGATCAACGTCAACGGCGGCGCCATCGCCATGGGCCATCCGCTCGGCGCGACCGGCGCGATGATCCTCGGCACGGTGCTCGACGAACTCGAACGGACGGGCAAGTCGACCGCGCTGGTCACGCTGTGCGTCGGGGCCGGCATGGGCACGGCGACGGTGATCGAGCGCGTTTGACGTCTGCTACCCCTTCCCTTCAGACGAGGGGCGAGAGACGCGCGGAGCGCGGCCCGGG
>CAXTQJ010000151.1:3011-6315 GCA_964246245.1 uncultured Sphingomonadaceae bacterium | reverse complement strand
CCCCACCCCCGGGCCGCGGGCAAGCGCCTGCGTCTCTCGCCCCTCGCCCGCAGGGGAGGGGAAGCAAGGAGAAGCCGATGCGACTTCCCATCTTCGGGCGCAAGTCGCGCCCGGCGCAGGCGAGCGGACCGTCGGTCTGGCCCGGCTTCATCCGCGCGGGCCTGACCAACGGCGCGGGGCCGCCGCGAAGCTACGAAGCGCTGGTCCGCGACGCCTATCTGACCAACCCGATCGCGCAGCGCGCGGTGCGGATCGTCGCCGAAGGCGCGGCCGGCGCGCCGGTCCGGTCGAACCCGCCCGACCATCCGGTGCTCGGTCTGCTCGGCGGCGGCGAGCCGGGGCCGTCGCTGATCGAGACGGTCGCGGCCAACCTCCTTCTCCACGGGAATGCCTATATCGAGGTCGGCCTCGGCGCGTCGGGGCTGCCGGCGGCACTCTACTCGCTCCGTCCCGAGCGGGTGACGGTCGAGGCGGACAGCAGCGGCTGGCCGGTCGGCTATCTCTACCGCGCGGGGACGACGGCGCAGCGCTTTCCGGCGACGACGGTCGGCGAGCGGCCGGGGCTGCTCCACATCCGCAGCTTCCATCCCCTCGACGACCACTACGGCGTCGGCTGTGTCGGCGCGGCGAACGCGGCGGTGACGACGCACAACGCGGCGACCGTATGGAACCAGGGCCTGCTCGACAACGCCGCCCGGCCGTCGGGGGCGCTGGTCTACGATCCCGGCGACGGCGCGACGCTGTCGGCCGAGCAGTTCGACCGGTTGAAGGCGGAGATGACCCTCGGCTTCGCCGGCGCCGCCAGCGCGGGACGGCCGATGCTGCTCGACGGCGGGATGAAATGGCAACCGCTCAGCCTGACCCCGGCCGAAATGGACTTCGGCCGGACGCGCGACACCGCGAGCCGCGAGATCGCGCTCGCCTTCGGCGTGCCGCCGATGCTGCTGGGGCTGGTCGGCGACAATGCCTTCGCCAACTACCGCGAGGCGAACGTCGCCTTGTGGCGGCTGACGCTGCTGCCGCTGACGTCGCGGATCTACGGAGCGATCGCTGCCTTCCTCCACGACTGGTGGCCGGGGCTCGTGCTCGAGATCGACCGCGACGCGATCCCCGCGCTCGCCGCCGACCGCGAGAAGCTGTGGGGCCAGGTCGCCGGCGCGACCTTCCTCAGCGACGACGAGAAGCGCGCGCTGCTCGGCTTGGGCAGCCTGGGGGTCGGCGTATGACGATGCTCGCCGCGCTGCTCGCCCAGGCCGAGGGACAGGGGGCCGACCTCGTCACGCTGCGCGCGCTGGTCGAGGAGGCGACCGAGGCCGGCGCGACCCGCGCGCTGGCCAGCATCGGCCTCCACGACGAGCGCGCCGGGGCCGACATCATCGAGCTCCGCCAGTTGATCCAGGGCTGGCGCGACGCCAAGCGCTCGGCGGTGTCGGCGGTCCTGACGTGGGCCGTGAGGGCCGCCGTCGCCGCGCTGCTGGTGGGGGGGGCGGCTAAGACGGGACGGAGGGGGTTTATTCCCCGCTGCCTATCCCCCCGGGGGGGGGGGTGTGGGACCGCGGGGCCTGTGCGGCGGGGTGGGGGGGGCGGCGATCGTGAGACCGCAGCCACCCGATCGCCGCCCCTCCGTCGGCTGCGCCGCCACCTCCCCGCGGGCGGGGAGGATCAAGGAGATCATCCATGCCCACCCGCATCGCCGGCTACGCCTCCGTCTTCGACGTCCCCGACTCCGGCGGCGACGTCGTCCGCAAGGGAGCGTTCGCGCGCGCCGCCGGCGGTACGGTGCCGCTGCTGTGGCAGCACGACGCCGCGCATCCGATCGGCACCGTCGACCTCGTCCGCGAGGACGACCGCGGCCTGCGTGTCACCGCCACGCTCGCCGACACCCGCACCGCCCGCGACGCCGCCGCGCTGGTCAAGGCCAAGGCGCTGACCGGGCTGTCGTTCGGCTACCGCGTCAAGGCGTCGGCCCCGATCGCCGGCCACCGCCACCTGACCGACCTCGACCTGCTCGAGGTCAGCCTCGTCACTTTTCCGATGCAGCGCCTCGCGCGCGTCGTCGCCGTTTCACCCGAGGAGACTCCCGCATGACGATTGCTTACGAGACCAAGGCCGATCCGCTCGAAGCGAGCTTCACCGCCGCCGTCAGCGCCCCGGCCGTCCCCGACATCGCCGGCGACGTCGCGACGCTCCGCAGCGATCTCGACAAGCTCAACCTCCGCCTGACGCGCCCGGCGCTCGCCGGGACGAAGGCGTCGCCGGAGCGCTCGACCTTCACCGACCGCTACCTCCGCAAGGGCGACGGGGTCGGGGCACCCGAACTCAAGTCGTTCAGCATCGGCTCGGCCGGCGACGGCGGAGTCACCGTGCCGAACGAGATCGACAGCGTCATCGACGACACGCTGAAGACCATCTCGCCGATCCGCGGCATCGCCTCGGTCGTCCAGATCGGCACGGCGCACTATCGCAAGCTCGTCGCGATCGGCGGCGTCACCTCGGGCTGGGCCGGCGAGACGGCGGCGCGGCCGACGACGGGCACGCCGACCTTCGCCGAGATCGTCCCGCCGATGGGCGAGCTGTACGCCAACCCGTCGGCGACGCAGGCGATGCTCGACGACAGCCTGTTCGACGTCGAAACGTGGCTGGCGCAGGAGATCGCGACCGAGTTCGCGCGGAACGAGGGCGTCGCCTTCGTCACCGGTACCGGCGTCAACCAGCCGATGGGCTTCCTGTCGGTGCCGACCGCGACCGCCGACGACACCAGCCGGCCGTTCGGGACGATCCAGTATCTCGCCACCGGCGTCGACGGCGGCTTCCCGGCGACCAACCCGCAGGACAAGATCATCGACCTCGTCCACGCGGTGCGGCCGCCGTACCGCCAGGGTGCGGTGTTCGTGATGAACTCGTCGACTCTCGCCCGCGTCCGCAAGATGAAGGATAACACCGGCGCGTTCATCTGGCAGCCCGGCCTGTCGGCCGACCAGCCGGCGACGCTGCTCGGCTATCCGGTGATCGACGCGGAGGCGATGCCCGATGTCGCCGTCGGCAGCACGTCGATCGCGTTCGGCAACTTCAAGGCCGGCTACCTGATCACCGAGCGCAATACGACCGGCATCCTGCGCGATCCGTTCACGAGCAAGCCGTACGTCTCGTTCTACGCCGTCCGCCGCGTCGGCGGGACGGTGATCAACGCCGAAGCGATCAAGCTCCTCAAGTTCGCGGCCGCCTGACCCCTCCCGGCCGACCCTGCGCCCCCCCGCCCCCCCCCCGCCGCCCCGTTTTGTTTAACCCCCCCCCCCGCGGCGCC
>CAXTQJ010000151.1:0-3001 GCA_964246245.1 uncultured Sphingomonadaceae bacterium | reverse complement strand
TGTTCACGACCAGCGCAGGAGGAGCCGATGGCGATCACCGCCGCCAGCATCGAGGCCAACGGCTGGGTGCTCAAGCTGACCCTGTCGGGGGCTTTGTCGAGCGCGATCGTCGGCGGCTTCTCGACCGCGCCGGCGAACGACACGACGGCGCAGTGGGCGACCAACTTCAGCGCCTATGCGCTCGCGCCGAGCAGTGCGACGCCGGCGCTCAAGCTGGCGATGACGACGAGCGGCTACGTCCAGTCGGGCGGCACCGCGATCGCGTCGTCGAGCGTGGCGCGGACGCTCGTCGCGACCAAGGCGCTCAGGAAGCCGGTCGTCTCGGGCGCGGCCGCCAACACCCGCCAGCCGAAGCAGCCCGACGAGGTCGATAACGGCGACGGCACGGTCACCATCCGCATTGCGCTGTCGCAACATGTCTACGCGGGCGACGCCGGGCTGACGCTGGCGGCGCTCGCCGGCTGGCGGAGCGGTCAGCCGGCGCAGTCGGCGATCGCCGTCACCAACAATTCGACCGTCCCCGCGCCGGCCCCCATCGTCCGCTGGGCCGATGTGCCGTACCGGCTGCGGTCGGCCGCGTTCCCGCTCGAGGTCATCGTCGTCTCGCACCACCCGAACGGGGTCGCCCCGGTCGCCGGCGTCCGGTTCACCGTCACCGACGGCACGACGGTCAAGACCTATTGGGCGACCGCGCTGTCGGCGAGCGCCTATGGCGCGGGAACGGCGAACGGTACCGGCGTCGCGCCGCGGGTCTACGCCGCGAACGTCGACCCAACGACGGCGACGGCGCTGACCCAGGGCCTGCTGCGCTGCGACTTCGAGGTCTACCCGTGGATCGGCCCGGTGCAGAAGTCCGACACGGCCGGCACGCGGAGCATGACCGGGCTCGGCACGGCTGCGCTCGCCACCGCGGCGCAGGTCCCGTTCGCCGTCGCGTGGAACCCCGGCAATGCGTGGATCACGCCGCGCTTCGTCGATGTCGACGAGGTCAACGGCACGGCGACCGCGGCGAGCGTGACCGTCGCCGCCACAGCGGCGGCCGCGTCGGCGGGAACCCCGGCGAACAGCGTCAACACCGCCCTCCTCGCGGTCTATGCCGCGAACGTCACCGTCGCCGCCGCCAACGGCCAGAGCGCGGTCACCCGCTCGGCCGACGGGCTGACGATCACGCTGCGGATGGCCAACGCCGGCACGGGGTGCACCGGCATCGCCAACGGGGCCGGGTCGGCGGTGGTGACGTCGGGTCTCCAGACCGCGATCACCCACGTCGTCATCCGCGGCGACCCGGGCGACGCGACGGCGCGCGCGTGCATCCTGCGCTCGCCGACGGCGGCGAATGGGTCGAGCCGCATCAGCCGCATCCACTTCACCGCCCTGTCGGCCGAAGCGCAGACCAACATGGTGCTGGCGACGTTCGCGACGTGGCTCGACAACGTCGAGGTCCGCGGCGTCAGCGGGCAGGAGACGACCACCGGCCTGCCGTTCGCGACGTCGGGCGGGCTCATCTGGGCGACCAACGTCAAATATTGGAAGCACGGGACCAAGCTCGGCTACGCCAATGGCGCGACGACGATCCTCGCGCGGAGCTGCAGCGTCGAGCGCGACCTCTACGCGCCGCTCGTCGCCCACTGCGCCCGGCTGCCGAGCGCGGCGTCGCTGACCGCGGGCGGGTTCACCAGCGCGATCAGCTTCACCGACCCCGGGCTGGCGCTCGAACGGATCGCGGTCGGCAACGATCTCCGCTACCTCAACGGCGCGACGCTATCGACCAACGGCGCGACGCTGACCGCGAGCATCCCCGCCGGCCTGACGCTCGGCACGAGCTATCCGGTCGTGGCGCGGGCCGCCTTCCTCAACAACGTCGGCGAGGTCTTCGGCGCGACCGCCGCGATGTGGGGATTGTCGGCGCTGGTCGCGTTCAGCGAAGTCGTCATCGAGGGCAACACCTTCACCGGCGACCGGACCAACAACCCCTACGGCACGGTCACCGACGTGACGATCGCGGCGACCGACGCGGCGGTGCCGCAGTCGCGGCTGTTCCGCTTCGCCAACAACGTCACGATGAAGAACGCGAACAAGCAGGACAGCTACAACGACCCGGCCATCCTCCTCCAGCGCCAGGGGGTGGCGCTGACCGCGACACGGAGTAAGGCCTACGCGGTCGGGGCCGAGATCGTCATCGCCGGGTCGCCGGCGAACGTCTACCACTGTACCACGGCCGGGACGACCCCGTCGACCGGCGGCCCGACGGGGACCGGCTCGGCGATCAGCGACGGCAGCGTCGTCTGGGCGTGGTTCGCGACCGAGAACCGCCAGCACGGCTACAACCCCAACGGCACCGGCATGTGGTCGTCGAGCTACGGCGTCGGCTACGAGGGCAACATCGACTTCCAGGGCCCGGCCGGTCCGGCCTACGACCCCGAATTCTTCTTCGAATATTATGGCGTCGGCAGCCAGAGCCTCGCGGCCGACGGCATCGACGTCGGCAGCGATCCGTTCACCCGCGACGACAGCGGGACGCCACAGAAGCTCGTCTTCCAGCCCACCCCCGACGGGGCCGGCGGGGGTAACTACAAACCGGTGTCGACGGGCGCGGGAACGTACGTCCTCGGCCGGGCGAAGACGGCGAATGTCGACGTCGACAACCGCGGCGTCGGGCGCTCCGTGCCGTTCGCGGCAGGCGGCATCGAGGGGACGACGGCGGTCGCGCTGGTCCCCGCGAACGCGCGCCAGCCGAGCCTCGCCGCCGTCTCGGCGGTCGGGTTGACTATCGCCGTGGCAGTAGCGCGCGGGGCGCTTGCCTCGCGCGCCGCGGCGTCGTCGATCGGCTGGACGACGACCCTTGCTCCCGCGGCCGCGCGGCTCGCCAGCCGGGCCGCTGCGTCGAGTACGACGTGGTCGGCGACCCTTGCCGTCGCCGGAAGCCGGCTCGCGACCCGCGCCGCCGCGTCCGCGGCGGGGTGGAGGACGACCCTCGGCAGTGCCGGCGGTCGGCTGGCGA
>CAXTQJ010000150.1:0-6384 GCA_964246245.1 uncultured Sphingomonadaceae bacterium | reverse complement strand
GACCTCACCCCGCTGACCGGCTGACCGGCGCCATCGCCAAATTCGGCTAAGCGACTGGCCACGCAGGCATCTCGCGCGTCGATCGACGCGAAGACGATGGCCGAGTTCGCGCTGGTGACCGCGATCTGGGGATCGACGTGGCTGGTCATCAAGGGTCAGCTCGGCGTCGTGCCGCCGCTGTGGTCGGTGACCTATCGCTTCGGCGCAGCGGGTCTGGTCCTCGGCATCGTCGCGGCGGCGACCGGCCGCTGGCGATGGCCGACGCGGGCCGGGCACGCCTTCGCGGCGATGGTCGGCGTCGTCCAGTTCACGCTCAACTACGACCTCGTCTACGCGGCGGAGACACGGCTGGCGTCGGGGCTGGTCGCGATGGTCTTCGCGCTGTTGATCGTGCCCAACGCCATCCTCGCGGCGGTTTTCCTGAAGGTTCGCATCACCTTACGCTTCGCGGCGGGCAGCGTGGTCGGCATTCTCGGCCTGACCCTGCTCTTCGCGCCCGACCTCGCGGCATCTGGATCCGCCGTCGGTGCCGGTCTGGGGCTCGCCGCCGCCGCCGTCATTTGCGCTTCGGTCGGCAATGTCCTTCAGGCGGGGCGGCTCGGACGGTCGTTGCCGCCGTTGCCGACGCTGGCGCTGGCGATGGGCTACGGCGCGCTGGTCGACGCGGGCGTGGCGGCGGCGACGGTCGGGCCGCCGGTCGGCGATCCGCGCCCGGTCTATTGGGTCGGCCTCGCCTATCTGGCGATCGCGGCGAGCGTCGTCGCCTTCTCGGTCTACTACCGCCTCATCCGCCGCATCGGGCCCGGGCCGGCGGCATACACCAGCGTCGTCGTGCCGGTGATCGCGATGGCGCTGTCGACGCTGTTCGAGGGCTATCGCTGGACGGCACTGTCGGCGGCGGGCGCGATCGTCGCGATCGTCGGCCTTGTCGTCGCACTCGGCGCTCGGCGGACCGAGGTCAGTCTCGGCACGCGCGCAGCCCTGCCCGGAAGTCCGGCCACGCCGGAATGAAGCCGAGGTGGCGGGACGCCTTGGTGGCGGCAATGCGCCGCGACCCGGCATAGAAGCTGCGGGCCATCGGGCTGAGCAGTGGATTGTCGGGAGCGATCGACGGGGGGTAGGACAGCCCGGCCAGATCGCACGCGTATTCGACGACGGTGCGGCTCGGAGCCGGCTCGGCGTCGGCGAGGTGATAGATGCCGGGCTCACCACGGGCGAACGACGCGATGATCGCCGTGCCGATGTCGTCGACGTGGATCCGGCTGAAGACGTGGCCGGGCGCGTCGACCCGGCGTGAACCGCGTCGAGCGCCGAGCGGCCGGGGCCGTAGATCCCCGGCAGCCGAAAGACGCGGACGTCGAGACGGAGCGCTTGCCATGCGCGGTCGGCGGCAATCCGGTCGACCCGCCGGCCGTCGAGCGCCGCGGTCTCGTCGAGCCACGCGCCGCCCGCATCGCCGTAGACCCCGGTCGACGACAGATAGCCGAGCCATCGCGCCGGCGCGGCAGCGAGCGCGGCGGCATGGGCGACGAGGACGGGGTCGACGCCACCCATTGGCGGGACCGACGACAGGACGTGGGTCGCCGCGGCGATCGCGGGTGCCGCGTCGGCGAGCGCGATCGTCCCCGGTGTGCCTGACCGGCTCGTCGCGGTCACGCGCCAGCCGTCGTCGCGCAGACGTGCGGCCAGCCGTGCCGCGGTGTAGCCGAGCCCGAAGATGAGCAAGTGCATCGCCTCGACCCCCACGTCCGCTTAACAAGTCGATGCGCAGGCACTAGGTCTGGACGCAAGCCCGCGAAGGATCACCATGGACCAGCCGATTGCCCCCCCGACGATCCGGCTGACCGACTATCGCCCACCCGATTGGCTGATCCCCGACGTCGCGCTGCGCTTCGAGCTCGACGCCGAGCGGACCCGGGTCCATTCGACGCTCCACGTCCGCCGCAACGGCGACCACACTGCCCCGCTCGTCCTCGACGGCGAGGAGCTGACCTTGATCTCGGTCGCGATCGACGGCCGCACGGCGACGCCGGAAACGACGCCGCGCAGCCTGACGTTGATGCTCGACGGCGACGCCGCGACGATAGAGATCGTCGTCGAGGTTAGCCCGCGCGCCAATACCGCGCTGATGGGGTTGTACGCGAGCGGCGGCAACCTGTGTACCCAGTGCGAGGCGGAGGGGTTCCGCCGGATAACCTATTTCGTTGATCGCCCCGACGTGTTGTCGCGCTATCGGGTTCGTCTCGAGGCCGATGCGGCGCGCTATCCGGTCCTGCTCGCCAACGGCGAGGAAGGTGCCGGCGGCGCACTGCCCGACGGCCGTCATTTCGCCGAATGGGTCGATCCGTGGCCGAAGCCGAGCTATCTCTTCGCCGTCGTCGCGGGCGATCTCGGTTGCCTACGCGATACCTTCGTCACCGCATCGGGCAAAACCGTCGCGCTCGGGATCTGGGCCGCCACCGCCGACCTGCCGCGCTGCGGCCACGCGATGGCGGCGCTCAAAACGGCGATGCGGTGGGATGAGGTCAATTACGGCCGCGAGTACGACCTGCCGGTTTTCAACATCGTCGCCGTCGCCGACTTCAACGCCGGTGCGATGGAGAACAAGGGCCTCAACATCTTCAATTCCAAATACATTCTCGCCGATCCGGAAACGGCGACCGACGACGACTTCGACGCCGTCGCCGCCGTCGTCGCCCACGAGTATTTCCACAACTGGACGGGCAACCGCGTCACCTGCCGCGACTGGTTCCAGCTCTCGCTCAAGGAAGGGCTGACCGTCTTCCGCGATCAGGACTTCACCGCCGACCAGGGCTCGCGCGCCGTCAGCCGGATCGACAGCGTTCGCGCCCTCCGCGGCGCGCAATTCCCCGAGGACGCCGGGCCGCTCGCTCATCCGATCCGCCCCGACCATTATATCGAGATCGGCAACTTCTACACCGCGACGGTCTACAACAAGGGGGCCGAAGTCATCCGGATGCTGGCCAACCTGCTGGGCCCGCAGGCGTTCCGCGCCGGCACCGACCTCTATTTCGACCGCTTCGACGGCCATGCGGTGACGACCGACGACTGGCTCGACGTCATGGCCGAGGCGTCGGAGCGCAACCTCGGCAGCTTCCGCCGCTGGTACGACCAGGCGGGAACGCCGCGGATCACGGCGACGCTGACCCACGACCCGGCGACGGCGACCGCACGCGTCGCGCTGACCCAGACGGTGCCGCCGACGCCGGGGCAGCCGACGAAGGTGCCGATGGCGATGCCGTTCCGCGTCGCGCTGCTCGGCCGCGACAGCGGGCGGCGGCTGGGCGACGAGGCACTGGTCGCGGTCGATGGAACCGGCGAGGCGATTTTCACCGGCGTCGATGAAACGCCGCTCATGTCGCTCAACCGCGGCTTCTCGGCTCCGGTGATCCTCGTCGCCGAGCAGTCGCGCGCCGACCTCGCCCAGCTCGCGGCGCACGACGACGACCCGTTCGCGCGGTGGGAGGCGACGCAGCGCCTCGCGCTCGACCTGCTGTCGGGCGACGACGATCCCGCCGACCTCGTGGCGACGGTGAGGGCGACGCTCGCCGCCGGCCTCGATCCCGAGTTCACCGCCGAGGCGATCCTGCTTCCGACCGAAGCGGTGATCGGCGAAGCGGCGGCGGTCGTCGAGGTCGACGCCATCCATCGCCGACGACAGGCGGCGCGCTCGGCGATCGCATTGAAATTGCACGACGACTTATGGGCGGCCTATCGTGGCAATGGGGCCAACCGTTACGAATTGACCCCCGAGGCGAAGGGACGGCGCGCGTTGAAGAACGTCGCCCTGAGTTACCTGATCGTCGACGGCGACACCGCGGCGACCGACGCGGCGTGGGCGCAGCTGGTCGATGCGGACAACATGACCGACCGCATTGCCGCGCTCGGCGCGTTGGTGAACGGGTCAGCCGATCGGCGCGACGCGGCATTGGCGTGGTTCTACGAACGGCACCGCGACAACCCGCTGGTCATCGACAAGTGGTTCACGGTGCAGGCAACGTCGATTCAGCCCGATACGTTCGACCGCGTCGTCGCGTTGCGGTCGCACGCCGATTTCAACGCCGACAACCCGAACCGGCTGCGTTCGCTGATCGGCGCATTCGGTGTCAATCAGGTGCGCTTTAACGCGATCGGCGGCGAAGCCTATCGCTTTCTCGCCGACGAGGTGATCGCCATCGGCAAGTCGAACCCGGGCGTGGCGGCGCGGCTGGCCAGCCCGCTGGCGCGGTGGCGCCGGTTCGATCCGGTTCGATCGGGGCTGATGCGAACCGAGCTGGAGCGCATCGCAGCGGTTCCTAACCTGTCGCGCGACGTATTCGAGATCGTCTCCAAGAGCCTGTCGAGCTGATCGCGACCGCACCGATCGAGCGGATGCGTTAACCGGACAGGCAAATTCGATGGACTGTCCGCCTGCGGCGACCTCGGTCTTGCCCGCGGCGGCGGCGCGGCGGCGGCGCGGCGGGACGCGGTCGTTCGGCGGCGGCGATGCGGGCGACGGCGACCGGGATCCGGCGACGCCGTGACGTCTACACGACGCCAGTCCGGCGGCCCCCTGCCGGTGGGCAGCGCCGGCAAATGCGCGCGTGACGCCGCGGCAACGTCGAGCGGCTTAGCGCGCGATCCACGCCGCGACGTCGGCGGCGACGGTGTTCGCCGCCGCGTTGAGCGCGATGGCCACATCGGTCGGGTTCTGTGTCGCGACCGGAACGCTCGCATCGAAGCGGCGGATGGCGAAAGGCACCTTGTTCACCCCGGTCAACGCGGCGTCGAAGCGGACGCGGACGACGACGGCGGCGGGGTTGCGGACGTCGAGCGTGAAGTCGAGCAGCGTCCCGGACAGCGTTCGCCCGCTCGCGGCGGTCGACTGGCGCGGGTCGAGGACGGGAATGCCCCTGGCGGCGATGGTGTCGGCGAGGACGCGCTGGAACTCGCGGTTCGGCTGCTCGGCCCATGTCGCGCCGGTCAGGTATTCGACCGAAGTGTCGGTGACGAGGACCGGCAGGCGCAGCGTCTGGAGGATGCCCGGAACGGCGGGAACGAGGACGAGCACGGTCGCCTTGGGATCGGTCGCGGTCGCCGCGGTCGGCGGCGAAGCGGTAGCGCGCAGGGCGAGAAGCGATGCCGGCGCCTTGGCGTTGCCACCGATCTGGACGAGCGGGCCGCATCCCGCGAGCGCAAGGGTCAGCGCGGCGAAAGCGGTCGCGGCAAGGGCGGGGGACGACCGGCGGCGGATCATTGCTTGCGGCCCTTCTTCGGCGGGACATAGTCGGGCCCGGCGTATTCGGGCAGCTTGCGTCCGCCGATCAGCGCACCGGCCGGGTCCTCGTCGAGCTTGGCGGCGATCGCGCCGAGCTGGGCGGTCGCGTCGCGCGCCTCGCGGAGGAGCTGCGCCGTTTCGGGCAGCGTCTGCGTGGTGAAGGCGTCGATCCCCGGCTGGGCGCTGTCGATGACGTGGTCGAGCTTGGCCAGCGTCGCGTTGGCGCTCGCCGCGGTTTGCGCGAGGTCGTGGACGAGCGGCTTGGCGTCGGTCGTCAGCAGGCTGTCGGCGTGGGTGGTGAGCAAGGTCAGCTGCTGCGCGGCGAGCGTCGCCTGCTTGAGCGTCGAGCGCGTCTCGGCGAGCGCGCCGGCGATCTCGGGCCCGCGGTCGGCGAGGCTGCCGGTGAGCTTGTCGGCGTTGGCGAGGATGCTCGACAGCGACTTGCGGTTGGCCGGGTTGAGCAGCTCGTTGAGCGACGCGGTCAGCGCCGACACGTTGTTGAGCAGTTCCGGGGCGCTGGCGAGGAGCGCGCCGAGCGCCCCCGCGCGTGGCGGGATGACAGGGACGCCGAACGGCCCTTCCTCGGTGATCGGCGTCGCCCCGGCCATCGCGCCGGTCAGCTGGATCTGGCTGACGCCGGTGAAGCCGACGCCTTCGATCGCGGCGGTGGTGCCGTGGAGGATCGGCGTGTCGGCCTTGATCTCGATGCGGACGCGGACCGCGTCGGGCGAACGCGGGAGGAGGGCGATCTCCTTGATCTGGCCGACGGGGACGCCCTTGAACTGGACCGGCGAGCCGATCGCGAGGCCGCTGATCGAAGTCCGATAGAAGATGTCGTACTCGTTCTTGTCGCCGCGCGAGAACTTGGCGAGGTAGAGGACGAAGGCGAACAGCGCGATCGTCAGCGCGATGACGACGCCGCCGACGAGGACGTAGTTGGAGCGGGTTTCCACGACTATCCGCCCCGCTTGCGGAGAGGTGGCAGCCGCAGGCCGACGGAGGGGGTGGCGCGCGAGGGCCATCGGCCCCCCCCCCGGCCCCCCCCCCGGGGGGGGCCCCCCCCCCCCCCCCGGGCGGGGGGGGGGGGGGGGCCCCCCGGGCCCCCC
>CAXTQJ010000149.1:0-6418 GCA_964246245.1 uncultured Sphingomonadaceae bacterium | reverse complement strand
CCGGTCAGCGCCCGGCCTTCGGCCACGCCCTCGACGACGGCCGCGACGACGGCGACAAGCGCGACGAGGCTCGCGGCGACCAGCCCGCGCGGCGGCAGGCGGCGTTCGTCGAGCGGAACCATCGCCGGCGGGGCGGGAACGTGCGCCGCCTTGTTCGTCTCGGCGCGGAACTGCGCGCCGGCCAGCTCGGGATCGACCCCGACGGCGCGCGCGAACGCCTTGATGAAGCCGATCGCGTAAGGAAGCGCCGGCAGGCCGTCGTGGGCGTCGGCCTCGATCGCGGCGAGATGACGGACGGGGACGCGGGTGTCGCGCGCGACGTCGGTCAGGTCGATGCCTCGCGCGGTGCGGGCGGCAGCGAGAACCGCGCCGATCGGCCGCGGCATCCCGTCGTCGGCCGCTGTCGCCTCGCTGTCCACGCGTGTCCCTCGGTACGGTCGGCGGCAAAGTCGCTTGCGGCGGGGCACAAGTCAATGTCGTCGCACCCTGGAGTCGCGCCGATCTTGTTGCGACGCAGCACCTGGGCTATGGCGCGGGCGTTTCCCGCCCGTTTCAGGATATTCCCGCCATGCGCTTGCGCAATGTCGCGATCATCGCGCACGTCGACCACGGCAAGACCACCCTTGTCGACCAGATGTTCCGGCAATCGGGCACCTTCCGCGACAACCAGCGCGTCGCCGAGCGGGCGATGGATTCGAACGACCTCGAAAAGGAGCGTGGGATCACGATCCTCGCCAAGTGCACGTCGGTCGAGTGGACCGACAAGGCGACCGGCGAAACGACCCACATCAACATCGTCGACACCCCCGGCCACGCCGACTTCGGCGGCGAGGTCGAGCGCATCCTGTCGATGGTCGACGGCGTCATCCTGCTGGTCGACGCCGCCGAAGGCCCGATGCCGCAGACCAAGTTCGTGACGGGGAAGGCGCTCGCCCTCGGCCTGCGACCGATCGTCGTCGTCAACAAGATCGACCGCGCCGACGCGCGGCCGCAGGAGGTCCTCGACGAGGTCTTCGACCTGTTCGTCACCCTCGAGGCGACCGACGAACAGCTCGACTTCCCCGTCCTCTTCGCGTCGGGGCGCAACGGCTACGTCGGGCGCGACAGCAGCGTCCGCTCGGGCGACCTGGCGCCGCTGTTCGAGACGGTCGTCTCGCACGTTCCCGCTCCGGCGGCCGATGTCGACGGGCCGTTCAAGATGCTCGTCTCCCTGCTCGACCGCGACAGCTTCGTCGGCCGCATCCTGACCGGGCGCATCCTGTCGGGGACGCTCAAGCTCAACATGCCGATCCGCGCACTCAACCCCGACGGCACCATCGCCGAGGATGGCCGCGCGGCCAAGATCTTCGCCTTCCAGGGACTCGAGCGCGTGCCTGTCGAGGAGGCGCGCGCGGGCGACATCATCGCCATCGCCGGGCTGACCAAGGCGACCGTCGCCGACACCATCGCCGAAGCCGGGGTGACCGAGCCGCTCCACGCCCAGCCGATCGACCCGCCGACGCTGGCGATGACCTTCAGCGTCAACGACTCGCCCTATGCCGGGCGCGACGGCAGCAAGGTGACCAGCCGGATGATCGCCGACCGCCTCAAGCGCGAGGCCGAGGGCAACGTCGCCGTCCGCGTCACCGAATCGGCCGACAAGGACAGCTACGAGGTCGCCGGCCGCGGCGAGCTCCAGCTCGGCGTCCTGATCGAGACGATGCGCCGCGAGGGGTTCGAGCTGTCGATCAGCCGGCCGCGGGTGCTGTTCGCCAAGGACGAGACGGGGAGCCGCACCGAGCCGTACGAGACCGTCGTCATCGACGTCGACGAGCAGTATTCGGGCACAGTCGTCGAGAAGATGGCGAGCCGCAAGGGCGAGATGACCGACATGCGGCCGTCGGGCGGCGGCAAGACGCGGCTAACCTTCTCCGCCCCCGCGCGTGGACTGATCGGCTATCACGGCGAGTTTCTGTCGGACACGCGCGGGACCGGCATCATGAACCGGCTGTTCGACCGCTACGGGCCGTTCAAGGGCGCGGTCGGCGGCCGCGGCAACGGCGTCCTCATCTCGACCGAGACCGGCGAGGCGGTCGCCTATGCGCTCGGCTACCTTCAGCCGCGTGGGGTGCTGATGATCGAGCCGGGCGAGGCGGTCTATCAGGGCATGGTCATCGGCGAGAACGCGCGCGAGGAGGACTTGGAGGTCAACCCGTTGAAATCGAAGGCGCTGACCAACTTCCGCGCCAGCGGCAAGGACGATGCGATCGTGCTCAGCCCGCCCAAGCGGCTGACGCTCGAACAGGCGATCGCCTACATCGACGACGACGAGCTGGTCGAGGTGACGCCGAACTTCATCCGGCTGCGCAAGGTCCACCTTGACCCCAACCAGCGCAAGCGCGCGAGCCGTGCGGCGGTGAACGGGTAGGTCAGCGTCGTCGATCGATCGCTCGCGACCGTCGCGAGCCGGTCGTCGTCGCGGTGATCCGAACATCCGGACCAGATCGCCGATCACGCAGTCAATGTTCAGGCGGGGAACAGGCCGTCGAAATCGTTGCGATCGTCGGTCTTGGCGATCCGCCGGCGATAGACCTCGGCGAATTCGGTGTGGCGCGCCTTGACACCGGGATGAGTCGCTGCGGCGGCGGCGAGTTCCTCCTCGCTGATGCGGCGCGTGAAATAGTCGGTCAGATTACGCGCCATGGCCCAACTCCCCGATTGTCGAACATTCTGGCCGCGGCAAGCTGGAAATGGTTTAACCTACATCAACCGGTACAGGATTTAGGCTGTGAAAGTAACTTGTAGAAATACAACTAGCGAATGCTTTTGGCATGAGAAGTAAATTAACGATTAAATAGGTGAGACCGGCCAAGCGCAATCTTTGAAGGTTGAAATGCCGGGCGGCACGGCGATGCGCCGCCGCGGCCGGAGCGGTCGCTGCGTAATAGCGCCGATCGTTACAGCAACTTTCCGGGTCGGCGGCGCGTTCAGCGCGCAAGTCAACCGGACAGGAACCCGCAATCATGGCCAATATCGAAACCGACGCCGCTGGACGGCCGATCGCCTACGACTCGGCCGGGCGTCCGCTCGCTGTCGATACCGTCCACGGCCGTCCGGTCACCGTCGACGGCCGGCCCGTCGCCGACGGCTATGCGACCGCGCCGGTGGTCGAGCGCACGGTCGTCCGCGACCGGACGAACAACAGCGGCTGGCTGATCCTGCTGTTGATCGTCGTCGCGCTCGTCGTCGCCGCTTTCGCGTTCAAGCTGATCAACATCGACCAGATTTCGGGCGGCAGCGCGCCGAAGGTCTCGGTCACCGGCGGTGAACTGCCGAAGTTCAAGGTCGACACCGCCAAGGTTGACGTCGGGACCAAGCCGACCGAGGTGACGACCCCCACGGTCGACGTCGGCAGCAAGAAGACGACGGTCGACGTGCCGACGGTCAGCGTCCAGAAGGCCGACGACCCGAACAAGCAGTAAGCCGCGATGCTGTTCCGTTACCTCGCCGCTGTCGTCGTGCCGCCGCTCGGGGTGGCCCTCGCGCGCGGCATCGGCGGGGCGTTCTGGTTGAGCTGCTTGTTGACGTTGCTAGCGTGGCTGCCGGGGATGTTGTTCGCCGTCTACGTGGTGGCGACGACCTCGGCGTGAGATTAAGCGGGCGGGGATGAGCTTCCCCGCCTCCGCCGCGATGGCCGCCGCGCTCGCCGAAGCCCGTGCGGCGGCTTTGCGGGGAGAGGTGCCCGTCGGTGCAGTCGTCGTCGATGCCGCCGGGACGATCGTTGCCGCTGCCGGCAACCGGACCCGCGAACGCGCCGATCCGACCGCCCACGCCGAAATCCTCGCGCTTCGCGCCGCGTGCGCCGCCGCCGGGTCGGAACGGCTTCCGGGGCACGATCTCCACGTCACCCTCGAACCATGCGCGATGTGCGCGGCCGCGATCGGTTTCGCGCGGATCGCCCGGCTCTGTTACGGCGCGGCCGACCCGAAGGGCGGCGGCGTCGACCATGGCGCGCGTGTCTATACCCACGCGACGTGCCACCACGCACCGGCCGTGTTCGGCGGGATCGGCGAACGCGCGGCGGCAACGCTGCTGGCCGACTTCTTCGTAGCGCGGCGCTGACTTAACCCTCCCCCTGCAGGGGGAGGGAAGGCAGTTGCGCCAGCCGCGCCGCCGCGCCACACTGCGTCACGAAACGGGGGGTAACGCATGACGACCGAGCTGACGCTGCTGGCGTGGACCATCGTCCTTGCGCTGGTCTACGTTTTCGCGTTCGACATCGTCCGCACCCGGCAATACGGCCTCAAGTGGAACACCAGCGCGCGCGACGCGACGATGCCGCCGCTGTCGGCGGTCGCCGATCGGCTCGGCCGGGCGCAGGCCAACCTGTTCGAGACGCTGCCGCTGTTCGTCGCGGCGGTGCTCATCGCGCACGCCGCCGGGGTCCATACGCGGCTGACCGTACTCGGCGCGGAGCTCTTCTTCTGGGCGCGGGTGATCTATTTGCCGCTCTACGCCTTCGGGGTGCCGCAGGTCCGGTCGCTCGTCTGGCTGGTCAGCCTCGCCGGGTTGCTGATGATCGTGTTCGCCGTCCTGTGACAGCCGGCTCGTGACCGTCAGGGCCGGCATCGGCGGCTGGACGTTCGCGCCGTGGCGCGGCGTCTTCTATCCGCCGGGGTTGCCGCACGCGCGCGAGCTTGCCTTCGCCAGCCGCGCGATGACCGCGATCGAGGTCAACGGCACCTTCTACGGCACGATGTCGCCCGCGACCTATGCCAAGTGGGCGGCCGAGACGCCCGACGGCTTCGTGTTCACGCTGAAGGGGCCGCGCTTCGCGGTCAACCGCCGCGTCCTCGCCGAGGCGGGCGAGTCGATCGACCGCTTCGTCGCCAGCGGCATCGACCGGCTCGGCGCGAAGCTCGGCCCGATCCTGTGGCAGCTCGCCGCGACCAAAAAATTCGACGCCGACGACATCGCGCGCTTCCTCGACCTGCTGCCGGCGAAGGTCGGCGACGTTCCCCTCCGCCACGCGCTCGAGCCGCGCCACGACAGCTTCCACGACGCCAGGCTGACGGAAATCGCGCGCGCCGCGAACGTCGCCGTGGTTTATGCCGATGCCGACGCCTACCCCTGCTTTCCCGAGCAGACCGCCGACTTCACCTACGCCCGCTTGCAGAACGGGTCCGACGCCGAGCCGCTCGGCTACCCCGACGCTGCCCTCGACGGCTGGGCGGAGCAGGCGCGCGACTGGGGCGCGGGCGGGCGCGACGCCTTCGTCTTCTTCATTCACGGCGGCAAGGTCCGTGCGCCGGCGGCGGCGCAGGCGCTGATCGCGCGGCTCTAGCGTCGCGGCCGCCGGGCCTGGCAAGGGGCGATTGACGCCGCCTTCCGGCGCGCGGCACATGCGCGCATGGCCCGTTCCCCCTCGCGGCATCAATCGGTCGACATCGGCGGTATCCGTGCGGTCAAGCACGGCGCGCCGTGGGGCCCGGGGGATATCTACTACGAGCTGATGGAGATGGGCTGGCCAGCGTTCGCTGGCGTGGTCAGCATCCTGTTCGTCGTCGTCAACGCCTTCTTCGGCACGATCTACGCGCTGCTCCCCGCCGCGGTCGACCACCTGCCGCGCGGATCGCTTGCCGCCGGTTTCTTCTTCTCGGTCGAGACGATGACGACGGTCGGCTACGGTGAGATGGCCCCGGCGACCACCTTCGGCCATGTCATCGTCACGGTCGAGATCCTCGTCGGGCTGTTTCTCATCGCGATGCTCTACGGGCTGATCTTCCAGCGCTTCGCGCGGCCGCGCGAGGGGATGATGTTCAGTGACGCCCTCGTGGTGACGACCGTCGAAGACGTCCGCGTGATCATGTTCCGCATCGCCGGTACGCGGGCGCGGCCGCTCGCCGACGTCGCCGTCGAGATCGGTCTGCTCAAGACGTTCAAGCTGCCGAACGGGCGCGAATATCGGCGCAACCTCGACCTGCCGCTCCGGAATCCGCGCAACGCGATGATGGCGCTGGCGTGGACGCTGGTCCACGACCTGACCGACGACAGCGAGCTGGCCAAGGTCATCGGCGGCGACGACCCGATCCGGCTGACCGTCACCGTCCGCGGGCTCGACACGCTGCTCAGCAACCCGATCTTCGCCAGCCACGTCTACACCCGTGGCGACATCCGCCACGACCACGAGTTCGCCGACATCTTCGACTATCACGACGACGGCAGCATCCACCTCGACCTGACCCGCCTCCACGAAACGCATCCGACGTCGGACGACGACGGCGCGGCCGAAGGCGAGACGACGTCGGCCACGTCGGCATGACGCGCCGCCGACGCGCCGTTCACCGGTAAACAGGGGATTGCCTTTCGTCCCGCCGTATGGCGTTGCTGCCGTACGGGGCGACTGGCAAGGCGATGAATGAGCGACGCTGACCCCCGG
>CAXTQJ010000148.1:239-6474 GCA_964246245.1 uncultured Sphingomonadaceae bacterium | reverse complement strand
GGGAGGAGCTAAGGTCGCCTAGCAGAGCATCGACCGGCGACCAAATATCGGGCATGGCGCGACCGTGTCCGCCAGCGAAATCGTCGACGCGCTTGCCGCGATCCATGCGCGGTCGGTCGCGGCGCTGCGCGCGGCGCTCGTCGCCTATGTCCGCGACGGGACGCCGCCCGATCCGGCGGTCCGCGCGGCCGGCGCGTTCGCCTATCCCGAAATCCGCCTTCGCTACGCCGGCGGCGGCGCGCCGCGGCTGATCCGCGCCTTCGCCCGTGTCACCGTTACCGGCGAGTATGCGACGACGGTGACCCAGCCCGAGCTGTTCCGCGATTACCTGATCGAACAGCTCGACCTCCTCATCGCCGACTTCGGCGTCGAGGTGTCGGCGGCCCCTTCGGCGGTCGAAATCCCCTACCCGTACGTTCTCGACGGGGCCGACGACCTTCGCCTCGACGCGACCGCCGCGAGCGACCTTGCGCGCTGGTTCCCGACGACCGAGCTAGCCCATATCGGTGACGAGCTGCCCGACGGGCTGTGGACGGCGACGCCCGGCGATGCACGGCCGCTGGCGCTGTTCGACGCGCCGCGGACCGACTTCAGTCTCGCCCGGCTGCGGCACTACACCGGCACCCCGGCCGGCGACGTGCAGCGCTACATCCTCCTGACCAACTACCACCGCTACGTCGACGAGTTCGTCGCGTGGGCGTGCCGGCAGCTTGCCGGCGACACGCCGTACACCGCGCTGTCGTGCAGCGGCGGCGCGGTCGTCACCCGCGGGATGGACCCGTCGACGGCGATCGCCGACGGCGCGTGGCGGCGGCACCAGATGCCGGCGTATCATCTGCTCGCGCCCGGCGGCAGCGGTATCACCCTCGTCAACATCGGCGTCGGTCCGTCGAACGCGAAGACGATCACCGATCACCTCGCCGTCCTCCGCCCCGAGGCGTGGCTGATGATCGGCCACTGCGGCGGGCTGCGGCCGAGCCAGACGATCGGCGACTATGTCCTCGCCCATGCCTACCTGCGCGACGATCACGTCCTCGACGACGTCCTGCCGCCTGAGATCCCGATCCCGCCGATCGCCGAAGTCCAGCAGGCGCTGACCGCGGCGGCCGAGGCCATCACCGGGCTCGCCGGCGACGCGCTCAAGCCGCGGCTGCGCACCGGCACCGTCGTGACCACCGACGACCGCAACTGGGAGCTGCGCTTCAGCCGTTCGGCGCTGCGCTTCAACCAGAGTCGCGCGGTCGCGGTCGACATGGAATCGGCGACGATCGCAGCGCAGGGCTACCGCTTCCGCGTGCCGTACGGGACACTCCTGTGCGTCAGCGACAAGCCGCTCCACGGCGAGATCAAGCTGCCGGGCCAGGCCAACCGCTTCTACGAGGGCGCGATCAGCGAGCACCTCCAGATCGGCATCGCGACGATCGACCGCCTCCGCGCCGCCGGCGACGGGCTCCACTCGCGCAAGCTGCGGGCGTTCGACGAGGTGCCGTTCCGCTAAATCAGGCGCGCTAAAGCGCGCGTTCGTAGATGCGGTAAGTCTTGGTCACCTCGGCCTCGATCACGTCGGCTATCGAGCGCATCGGGCCGTTGTCCTCGAGGATCCAGCCGATCTCGCCGCGCTTGGCGCCGTAGTTCTCGACTGCGGTGCGGCGGATATATTCGATCATCTGGAACGCCATGATCGACGCCAGCCGCGTTCCCTGCAGCTTCTTGACGACGCCGAGCAGCGGCACGCGGATGCGCCTGATCTTTGGTCTGCGCAGCCGCCACAGCAGCTTCGCCCAGTTGAACGGGAACAGCCGGCCGCCGAGGTCGACGGTGAATTCGTTGAGGTCGGGCAGCGCGATGAGAAAGGCAACCGGCTCGCCGTCGACCTCGGCGATGCGAACGAGGTCGTTGTAGACGATCGGCTTGAGCTTGACCCCGACGTGCGCGACCTCAAGCGGGGTCAGCGGCACGAAGCCCCAGTTCTCCGACCACGCGTCGTTGAGGATGCCGAGGATGATCGCGGCCTCCTCGGCGAACCTCGCCTTGTCGACCATCCGCGTCCTGACCTTGCCGCTCTTTTCGCTCGCGGCGACGATCTTCTGGACGATGTCGGGAAAGGGCTTGTCGATCTGGAGCTCGTAGGTGTGAAGGTCCTTGATCCCGACGTAGCCACGCGCCTCGATCAGCTTCGCGTAGTGGCTGAGATGGTGGCCCATCATCACCGTCGGCGGTCGTTCGAAGCCGTCGACGAGGAGGCCGGGCTCGTCCCAGATCGACAGGCTGAATGGCCCCATTGCCGTCGTCATGCCCTCGGCGCGGAGCCAACCCTCGGCGGCGTCGAACAGCGCGTCGGCGACCTGCCGGTCGTCGTCGCATTCGAGCATCCCCCAGTGGCCGACTTGGGGGCCCATGTACTCAAGGACGAGGGTGTCGACCTGCGCCGAGATGCGGCCGACGACGATGCCGTCGCGCTTGGCCAGCCAGTACTTGGCGCGGCCATGCTCGAACCACGGATTGGTCTTGATCCCCTCGATCAGTTCGCGCGCTTCGCTGCGCAGCGGCGGCACCCACGCGGGGTCGTTCGCATAGAGGCGATAGATCAGCTCGATGAACGCCTTGCGGTCGGCCGGCGTCGTCGCTTCGACGATGGTGACCGTGCCCCCCGCCACGGTCACGCCGCCTCTCGGTGGCGGCCCGCCTCGGGGGTGCCGGCGCGGTCGCGCTGGCGCGGGTGGCCCGTGGCGACGCCGCCCGACAGCCGCGCGACCCACGGATAGCGGCGCGCGACCTCCTCGGTATAGCCGAGGTTGAACACCGTCGCGCTACGCACCGGTCGTTCGATGCGCTCGTAGAAGGTGCCGAACACCCGGTCCCACGCGAAGTTGGTGATGCCGAAGTTGCCGCTCTCGTCGTGGAAATGGTGCGCCATGTGGCGCGCCTTCATCGTCACCAGCCACTTCGCCTTGGGCTTGTACGACAGGTGCTGGATGCAGTGGCAAAACTCGTAGAAGCACGTCGTCAGGACGCCCGTCGCGAGCCCGATCGCCGCGCCGCCGATCCCGCCGACGGCGTAGCCCACCGGCAGCGTCATCACGAACACCGGCGGTAGCTCGCTTTTCAGCGTGCCGAACAGAATTTCGAGGTGGTTCGGGTCCTGGTGGTGGTCGTAGTGGATGCGCTTCCATGTCGACGCGAGGAACGGCACCTTCCACATCCACCGGCTGTGAAGGACCCAGCGGTGGAGGCCGTACCACACCAGCGGATAGACGAGCACGACGAAGGCGACGACGACCGCCGCCTGCCCCAGCGTCGACGGCGACCACAGCGCGACGCCGAGCGCCACCGCCGCGATCGCGAGGTACGTCCGGATCGTGTAATACTGGAAGTACGCGACGACGAGCTCGCGCAGGGTCATCTTGTTGAGATAGTGCGACCGCTTCCAGATCGGCGCGGCGGCGTCGGCGATGGCATTCACGGCGGCGGCTCCCTCGATACGACCCTATAGGAACGCAATAGGGCGGTTTTAGGACGCCGGTCTATTCCTCCGTGCGGAACAGCACGGTCTCGCCGATCAGGAAGAACAGCAGGAAGGCCGCCCACGACGCGAGCAGTGGCGGCACCGTGCCGAAGCCGCCCATCGCGACCATGAAGTTGTCGGCGACGAAGAAGCCGAAGCCGAGGAACATGCCGATCACGGCGCGCAGCAACAGCTGCCCCGACCGCGCCAGCCCGAACGCCGCGACGGCCCCGAGCAGCGGCATCAGGATCGCCGACAGCGGCCCCGAGACCTTGTGATTCATCGCCGCGACGAGCGGCGTCACCCGCTTGCCCGCCGCGCGCTGCTCGCGGATCGCGGGGATCAGGTCCCAGAAGGCGGTAAATGCCGGGGTCACCGTCGTCGTCGTGAACTGGTCGGGCTCGACGGGGCTGGCGAAGTCGGTCGTCGCCAACTTGCGGTCGACGCCGCGCGCGACGTCGAAGGCGCCGACGTCGGTCAGCCGCCAGCCGCCCGGCACCGGCCGTGCCGTCGCGCCATGGAGAACGGCGACCAGCCGGTTGCCGGTGCGGTCGTAGATCGTCACGTCGTGGAGGACCGTCGCCGCGCCGCCGCCGGTCACCGTGGCGGCATGGAACAGGTCGTCGCCGCCGCGGACCCACACGTCGGTCACCGTCGGCGTCGCCTGGCCGACCCGGCCGTAGTCGACCGCCTGCCACGCCGCGAGGGCCTTGTTCGCCTTGACCACGACGCTCTCGTTGAACACGAAGTTGACCGCCGCGATGCCGAGTGCGGCCAGCACGAGCGGCAGCAGGATCTGGTGCGCCGAGATGCCCGCCGCCTTGAAGATCACGACTTCGGAATTGGCGTTGAGCGTCGCCAGCGTGACGAGCGTCCCGAGCAGGACCGCGAACGGCAGGAACAGCGCGATCAGCTGGGGCACGCGCAAGGCCACGTAGTGCCATAGGTCGGCGTCGGTGTTGCCGTGCACGGCGAGGATCTTGCCCGATTCGCCGAGAAGGTCGAGCGTCATCAGGATGACGACGAGCCCGGCGAGGAACGCCGCGCTCCGCGTCAGCAGCAGCCGCGCAGTGTAACGTGCGATCGTTGGCGACGGGAACAGCGTCATTCGGCGGCGGCCGACGCTTCCGTGTCGCTGATCGCCTCGTGCCACGGCACCTGTCGCCGCCGCACGAGCCCGGCGACGGCCTGCGCCAATTTGCCGAAGACGCGGTCGAGCGCGCCGATCGGCTGGCCGCCGGGAACGAAGGCGAAGACATAGTACATCCACCCGGCGATGCCGGCGAACACGCCGAACGGGACAACCTGGGCGAGGATCGGGTCGACCGCGCCGATCCGCCCCATCGCCTCGCCGTACTGGCTCGTCTTGAAGAACACGACGAGGAGGATGATCGACAGGAAGATGCCGAGCTGCGACGTCGCTCGCTTCGGGGGCACCGCCAGCGCGACGGCGAGAAACGGCAGGACGAACATCACCGCGACCAGCGCGATCCGCCGCCACAGCGACGCGGTGTTCTGGGTACGCAGCGCGGCGGCGTTGTCGCGGTCGCGCGCCTGCGCGGCGAGTTCGGGGAGCGTCAGCTCGGCGTCTTCGTCGCCGCGCGCGCGGAAGTTGCCGATCGCCGGCAGATTGACCGGCAGGTCCTGCTGCCTGAACGTCAGGACGCGCGGGACGACGAAGCTCGACGCGGTGTGGACCATCGTCCCATTCTTCAGCCGCAGCAGGATGACGTCGGGGTCGTCGGTCGACAGGAAGGTACCGCGCTCGGCCGTGACCGCGACCGATTGACCGTTCCTGCCGTCGGTGCGGACGAACAGCCCGCGCAGGTCGGCACCCTTGTTGCGACTCTCCTCGACCCGTAACGTCGTATTCTTGGCGAGGTGGGCGAACTCGCCGACCTTGATCGACGCGCCAAGTGCCCCCGAGCGCAGCTCGAACTGGAGCCCTTCGTAGGCGTAGCGCGAATAGGGCTCGGCAAAGCCGACGATGGCCAAGCTGACCCCGGCGAAGACGACGGCGAACGCGATCGGCACCCGCAGCATCCGGTTGTACGACACGCCGACCGCGCGGAGCGCGTCGAGCTCGCTCGACAGCGCGAGGCCGCGGAAGGCGAGGAGGATGCCGAGCAGCACCCCGACCGGAATGCCGAGCGACAGGTATTCGGGGATGAGGTTGCCGAGCATCTTCCACACGACCGACACCGGCCCGCCCTCGTTCATCACGAAGTCGAACAGTTTGAGCATCTTGTCGAGCAGCAGCAGCATCGCCGCGACCGTCAGGCACGCGATCAGCGGCACGAGGATCAGCCGGGCGAGGTAGCGGTCGAAGCGGGTGAGAACAAGCAAAGTGGTGATGATCCCGCCCGAGCCGCCGCCGCCCGCCTACGTCCCCGCAGCGGCTATACCCCCGGCGACCCGATCGGTCACCGGCAAAAAACATCGCCGCACCGTGCCGAACATCCGCGTGGCGACGTCGCGGACACGGCGTGTCACGGCAGACGACCGAGGTCGGCCGTGACCATCGCCACCATGTCGGGCGTCAGGTTGCCGCGATAGCGCGCGCGGACAATGCCGCCGCCGTCGACCAGCCACGTCTCGGGGAGGCCGTCGCTGGCCAGCGCCGACTGCACCTGTCCGTGGCGGTCGACACCAGCGGCAACGAAGCGGGTCCCGGAGGCGGCGAGGAACGCCGCGGCGATGAGCTTACTGCGAACGATAGCGCTGGAGCGA
>CAXTQJ010000148.1:0-229 GCA_964246245.1 uncultured Sphingomonadaceae bacterium | reverse complement strand
GAAGTTGACCAGCGTCGGGGGGCGGGCGCGGAGCGGCGCGGCGGTTAGCGGCGGGACGCCGGGAAGCGCGGCGAGCGCGAGATGCGGAAAGGGCCGGCCGACCGCCGGTGGGGGCGCGGGGCGCGACCACCAGCGGACGCCGAGGATGGCGAGCGTGAGGAGCAGCGCGACGGGGGCGACGATGCGCGAGGGCCTCACGCGGTCCTCCCCGCTCGCGGGGAGGGGGCGC
>CAXTQJ010000147.1:0-6536 GCA_964246245.1 uncultured Sphingomonadaceae bacterium | reverse complement strand
ATGCATAGCCGAGGAAGACGTGGATGACGACGGCGACGCCGAGCGCGATCATGCGCCCCCGGCTCATTCCCTGATCCGCGTAAGCCATGACTTGAGCCAAACTCCTGACTGCTGCGGGCGCGCATCGCCACGGAAATGATCTGGTCGCGAAACGGACGACCCTTCGCCGTTCCGGCGATGCGCGCTATGTTGCGCGCATCCCCGGCCCGACGACGGATCATTAGCCAACGCCCATGCGACCCGCAACCCGGTTTGTCGTTGCGGCGTTAAGTTTTGGAAGAGGTTGAGCCGAGCCGGACGCAGCCGGGACGGCCTGCCGCAGGAGAATGAGATGCGTCGAGTGAGATGGGTCGGGCCGGCGGTCGTGCTGGCCGCCTGTGCCGTCCCGGCCGCGGCGGCGAGCTTCGCCGACCTCGCGACGCTCAGCCTTGCCGCGCCGCTCGTCGTCCGCGCGACGGTGACCAAGACCGAGCGCGTCTCGGCGCGCGACACGCCCGGCATCGCTCCAGGCGAGGTGCGCCTGCTCGTCACCGCCGCGACGGCGGCGGCGATCGCCGCGCCGGGGGAGGTCGCACCGCGGCTGACCTACCTCGTCGATGTGCCGCTCGACGCGCGCAACCGGCCGCCGAAGCTCGTCGGCGACGACGTCCTGCTGTTCGCGAAGGCGGGGCCGGGGCCGGGCGAGGTCGTCCTCGTCGCCGCCCAGGGCGTCCAGCCGTGGTCGGCGGCGACCGACGCGACCGTGCGCGCGGTGCTGACCGCGGCGCGGCGCGGCGACGCGCCGGTGGTGACCGGCGTGACCTCGGCGTTCCGCGTCCCCGGCGCGGTGCCCGGCGAGGCGGAGAGCCAGTTCTTCCTGTCGACGCAGGGCGGCAAGCCGGTCTCGCTCGTCGTCCTCACCCGCCCCGGCGAGGCGCGCCGCGTGACCATCGCCACCGGCGACGTTATCGACGACGCGGCGGCGGCGATACCGCAGGGAACGTTGCTGTGGTATCGCCTCGCCTGCGCCCTCCCCCCGACGCTGCCGCCGGCGCTCGGCGCGGGCGAGGAACTCGCCGACGATTGGCGCCTCGTGCTCGGCAACCTCGGACCGTGCGGGCGGACGTTCTAGGCGCCCCTCGCCCACCTACGGGAGAGGATCAGAACGACGCCAGCTCGACGCCTACCGCGGCGCAGTCGGGGTAGATGTCGGGCTTGCGCGTCGACACCCGCAGCGCGACGACGCCGGCGCGCGCCGCGACGAGGTCGTAGACCGCTCGCGCGACGGTTTCCTGCAGATTGAACCGCCGGCCGGCGACCAGCGCCACGATGCCGGTGCGGAGCGCGTCGTAGTCCCACGCGCCGGCAATGCCGTCATCGGTCGGAAAACTCGCCGCGTCGAGCCACACCTCGACGTTGATCCGCAGCCGCTGCGGCGTCCCGATCTCGAAGGCGTGAAAGCCGATGTCGACGGGCAGGTCGAAATCCTCGAGGATGATCCGCCGCGTGGCCGGGGCGAGCGCGGCCGGAATCAGGCCGGTCAGCCCGGCGAAACCGGGGTCGAGGTCGCTCATGCTTGATCCCCTTCGGCCCGGTCCGTCTCGGCGTCGTCGACCATGTGCTGCACGTCGCGCGGCAGGCCGAGCAGGCGCTGGCCGCCGTCGATGACGAGCGTCTGCGCGTTGAACGTCGGCGTGGCGAGGATGAAGCGCAGCGCGGCGACGATCTCGGCGACCTCGACGCCGCGACGGAGTGGGTTGAGCGTGTGGACGCGGTCGAAATTCGCGCGCGACTGCGGCCCGCTGACCAGCGTCACCGACGGCGCGATCGCCGCGATGCGCAGCTTCGGCGCATAGGCGCGCGCCGCGAGTTCGGTCAGCCCGGCGAGGCCGATCTTGCTGACGGTGTACGACAGGAAGTCGGGATTGAGGCTGGCGAGCTTGGCGTCGAGCAGGTTGACGACGACGGCGGCCTCGGGTGGGCCGGCCGGTGGCGTCGCGGCGAAATCGGTCGGCGGCGGCCCGGTCGGTGCGCCGACCGCCGCGGCAAATGCCTGGATGAGCAGCGCCGGCGCGCGCAGATTGACCGCAAGGTGCCGGTCCCACTGGCTGGGCGTGAAGTCGGCGAAGGTGTCGGCATCGAACCGCGACGCGCTGTTGACCAGCAGGCGGGGAACGCCCGCCGCGCACGCCGCGCCGACGATCGTCGCGGCAGCGGCAGGGTCGGCGAGGTCGGCGGCGACGATCGACGCGCCCTGCCCCGCGGCGGTAAGCTCGTCGCGCAGCGACGACGCCTCGGCGGTCGACGTATGATGATGGATGACGACATGCCACCCGTCGCCCGCAAGCGCCCGCACCAGCGCCGCCCCGATCCGCTTCGCCCCGCCGGTGACGATCGCGACAGGCGGGCGGGCGGAATCGGCCATTCGGTTTGGTAGCGCGCGCGCACCGGACCGGGCAAGGCCTCTCGCGGGGCCGACGGAGCCGTCGGCGGACCGGCCGAAAGGCTCGTCGCAGTGTCGCAGCACCGATGCTCGTTCACCAAAGCTTTACGATGCCGGCTTGTCTGCTCGACAGACTCTGTTGCTCGTCGTCTTGGTTGCACGTTATCTTGCGCCGTGGTGAAATGGCTTAGTTTCATCAAGTAGAGAGTCGGAGGATAACTCATGCTGCCGTTTGGTCACAATCCGACGCGTGCGGCGCTGACGTTCCAACCGCGGGGGGAGTTCGCCTTCACCCGTCAGGACGCCGTCAACGTTATGGATGAACTGGCAATGATGGACGGCCTCGCGCACAACGCGCGCGATCTCGCTTGGGCATGGCGCACCAGCCAGGCGACGATCCGCGACTTCGCCCATGCGGGAGGACCCGACTCGAGGGTTCACATCACCGTCGTGATGACCACGCCAAATGGGACGCTGCGCACGTTCCACGTTCCCGTCGTGTGGGACGGCGCCTGGCGCTTCGACCCTTATTCGGGCAACGGCGTGACCGGCTGATCGAAGCGGCGGTCGTAGAGCAGATAGGCGCGGGGCGGCCGGCCGAACGTCGCCATGCCTGCGAAGACGAAGCCGGCGCGCGCGGCGAGGCGCACCGAGGCATGGTGCTCCCGCACGATCCGGGCTCTTAGGCGCTCGCGCTGCAGCCACGCTCCGACCTCGGGCCGACAGATCGCAGCGACCATCTCCAGGCCGTAACCGCATCTCCGTCTCCCGGGACGAACGAAATAGAAGATGTTGTCGTCGCGGATCGCGACGACGCCAACCTCGTTGCCGTCCTTGTCTCGTGCGCAGACGACGGCCTCCGCGTCGACGCGGGCATGATCGACATAATCGTGCAGCGTCGTGAAGACACCGTTCGGCGGGAACATGAACCCGGCGTCGGGGACCAAGTCGTCGCGCGCCAACTGCAGATTTTCCCAGCGATCGAGATCAACGATCAAGCGTCGCGATCGTAACGGAAAGCACCGGGGCGGAACGTCAGGCAGCGGCGATCTCGCGTTCACCAGCGATCGGGCGTTACACCGGTTCGCGCATCCGCGCCACGAGCAACGGACACGACGCGATTAAGCCTGCCCATCGACATCGGCAACGGGCCGCGGATCGACCCGGCAACGCGTGACGCGCGGCTATGCTCGCCGTCGATGCACGGCCGCGATCATACGCGATCGGCAGCCGCTTGAGCCGCTCCGTCGCCGCTCCTAGGTTGGGCGCGATGCGCACTCCCGCCGGCCGTCCGCCCACCCCCGCCGCGACCGGCGACCGCTTCGCCGAGGACGCGGCGACCTTTGCGGTCAAGGGCCGCGACGCGCCCGACGTCGACACGGGCGTCGCCGCGATCCGCAACGTGCTGCGGACGCTGCCGGCGCGGCCCGGCGTCTACCGGATGACCGACGCGGCGGGGGACGTCCTCTACGTCGGCAAGGCGCGGGCGCTGAAGGCCCGGGTGACCAACTATACGCAGGTGACCCGCCTGCCCCGCCGGCTCCAGCGGATGGTCGCCCAGACGCGCGACATGACCGTCGTCACGACCAACAGCGAGGCCGAGGCGCTGCTCCTCGAGGCGCAGCTGATCAAGCGCTTCCGCCCGGCGTACAATGTGCTCCTGCGCGACGACAAGTCGTTCCCGTTCATCTTCCTGCGCGAGGACACCGCCTTCCCGCGCATCGCCAAGCACCGCGGCGCGCGCGTCGGCAAGGGCGTGTTCTATGGCCCGTTCGCGAGCGCCGGCGCGGTCAACACGACGCTCAACGCGTTGCAGAAGGTGTTCCTGCTGCGGTCGTGTTCGGACAGCTTCTTCGCCAACCGGTCGCGGCCGTGCCTGCTCCACCAGATCAGGCGCTGCTCGGCGCCGTGCGTCGGGCGGATCGACGCGGCGGCGTACGGCGAGCTGGTCGACGACGCCAAGGCGTTCCTGTCGGGGCGCAGCCAGGACGTTCAGCGCAAGCTCGGCGGCTTGATGGAGGCGGCGGCGGGCGCGATGGACTTCGAACTCGCCGCCGTTTTCCGCGACCGGCTGCGCGCGTTGACCTACATCCAGGGCAGCCAGGCGATCCACGCCGGCGACGACGCCAAGGACGCCGACGTCATCGCGCTGGCGTGCAAGAGCGGGACGGTGTGCATCCAGATCTTCTTCATCCGTGGCGGGCAGAACTGGGGCCACCGCGCCTTTTTCCCGGCGCACACCGCCGACGTCGCCGAGGACGAGGTGCTCGCCGCCTTCCTCGCGCAGTTCTACGACGACGTGCCGGTGCCGCGCGAGGTGCTCGTCGACCGGACGCTGGCCGAGGCCGAGCTGATCGCCGATGCGCTGTCGGAACGCGCCGGCAAGCGCGTCGCGCTGCGCCACGCCCAGCGCGGGACGGCGCGCAAGCTCGTCGAGCAGGCCAAGCGCAACGCCGAGGAGGCGCTCGACCGCCGCCTGGCGGAATCGACGACGCAGGGCCGGCTGCTCGGCGAGGTCGCCGAGGTGTTCGACCTCGCTGAACCGCCGAAGCGGATCGAGGTCTACGATAACAGCCACATCATGGGGACGAACGCGCTCGGCGCGATGATCGTCGCCGGACCCGAAGGCTTCCGCAAGAACGCCTACCGCAAGTTCAACATGAAGGACGCCCAGGTGAACGGGGCAGGCATCACGCCGGGCGACGACTTCGCGATGATGAAGGCGATGCTCGGCCGCCGCTTTGCCCGGTTGGAACGCGAGGACCCCGACCGGACGAGCGGCGACTGGCCCGACCTGCTGCTGATCGACGGCGGTCGCGGGCAGCTCAACGCGGTGATCGAGGTGATGGGCGAACTCGGCGTCCACAACGTCTGCGTCGTCGGCGTCGCCAAAGGCCCCGACCGCAACGCCGGGCGCGAGACTTTCTACCTGCCGTCGGGCCGCGAGCTGACGCTGCCGCCGAACAGCCCGGTGCTGTTCTTCCTCCAGCGGCTGCGCGAAGATGCGCACCGCTTCGCCATCGGCGCCCACCGTGCCAAGCGGTCGAAGGCGATCGTCGCCAACCCGCTCGACGACGTACCGGGCATCGGCCCGGCGCGGAAGCGCGCGCTGCTGATGCACTTCGGGACGTCGCGCGCGGTGCGCGGGGCGACGCTCGAGGACCTCGAGAAGGCCCCTGGCATCAGCAAGGCGACCGCGGCGGCGCTCCACGGCCACTTTCATCCGCGGGGTTGAGGGGGTAGGATCGGACATGGCCAGCACTGCCCTGCGCAACGAGCCGGACGAATACGTCGTCCCGACCTATGAAAGCGACTATGCCGGTTGGGCCTTTCATCAGGCAATGTTGGTGCGTTCGGGCCAATTCCAGTTGCTCGATCGCGCGTGGGTGGCAGAGGAGCTTGACGGGTTGGCGCGACAGGAATTTGATCGGCTCGCGAGTGCGTTGCGCCTTATTATGCAGCACATGCTCAAGTGGGATTTTCAAATTGAACGTCGGTCGCGCAATTGGACCGTGACCATTGGCCTTCAGCGCGATGTCGCCGAACAACAGATTTGGATAATCCCAGCCTCAAGCCGCGTCGGGCCGAAGCCATTGCTCGCGCTTATAAGGGCGTGCGCCGTCTCGCCGCCAGCGAGACCGACCTGCCGATAAAGATCTTTCCACTGCCATGTCCTTACACTTGGGACGAGATCATGAGCCGGCCCTGTGTATGGCCGGGCGACGAGGAATAGCCGCTACCGTCGCACCCGCGTCCATACCTGCGTCTGGCACAGCAGGCCGGGCACGACGCATCCCGCCACTTCGAGCGTGTTCGCGTCGACCTGCGCTAGCGTACCCTCGACCGTTCGACCGAGGTCGGGGACGAAAACCTCGCCCGACCAGTGGTTTGGCCCGTCGGCGACGAGGCCGCGGAACAGCTGGGTACCGATCAGCCGGTCGGTCCCCCCGGCTGCCGCATCGTCTTTTGCCCGGTCGCTGGCGCGGACGACGGTGCCGCACAGCCGCGGCCCGCAGGGCGCCATGGCGACGGCGACGCTGCCCGCGGGGTTGGTCCACGTGCCGGCGACGCCCGGCGCCGGCGTCACGCGCGGGTAGGCGTAGTCGAGCAGGTA
>CAXTQJ010000146.1:0-6554 GCA_964246245.1 uncultured Sphingomonadaceae bacterium | reverse complement strand
CCGCCGCGCCCCCGCCGCGCGCGCCCGGGGGCGCGGCCGCCGGCCCGGGGCCGGGGCCGGCCCCGGGCGCGCGCGCGACCGGCGGCGGGTTGGTCCCCGGCGTGATCTCCTGCAACCGGGCCGGCGCGGCGGCGTCGAGGCGAGCCTCGAGCGCGTGGAGGCGGGCATCCTGCGCGTCGATCTGGGCACGGGCCTTGGCCAGCTCGCCGCGCAACTGCGCGACCTCGTCGACCTGTGCGTAGGCGGGTGCCGCCGCGACAACGGCGAGCGCGGCAAGAACGGCGCGCTTCACCGGACGAGCCTTGCAGCGATCTGCCCGGCGATGTCGGCGACCCTCGCCGCAGCCGTCGCGGCCGTGGTTGCAGCCGTGTTGCCGAGTGCGACATTGATCGTGGTCGCCGTGTCGATCGTGCGGTCGTTGCCCGAGTTCCGTACCATGTTGACGAAGGTCGCGCCGACCAGCTGGGTAATGTCGATCATCGCGCCGCTGAGTTCAATGCGGGTTCCGGAGGGAATGGCGGACAGCTGGACGAGGCCACCACCAGTGGCGATCGCCGGCCCACCGGCCGCGACCGGCAGCGGCGCGAGACCGGCGGGAGGAGCGACGGTCGTCTGGCCCACCGCCACGGCGACGGCGGCCGGCGCGGTCCCCCCAGGCTCGAGGGTCGTCGTTCCGGCCCCCCGGTCGAGGATTAGCGCCGGCGTGTTTGCGCCAGTCGCCGTCGGTGCCGTTGCCGTCGCCGGTCCACGGGTTCCCGGAGCGGGTGCGTAGACGGCGAGGGTCGGGGTACCCTGGCTAGCCGTGAATACGGTCCGCAGGACCAGCGCACCATCGACCGCGGTGTCCATCTGCACCGCGAGGGCGATGTCGATGCCGCCAGGCAAGGCGAAGCCGCCGCGCATCTCGGCGAGATCGGCCTCGGCCACGGGAGCAGCCGCAAACGGGCGGATCGCGGCATGGGCCGGAAAGGCGACCAGCCCAAGACTGGCAAGCAGCAAGAACTTCATCCGATGTCCCCAAAAGTCGGTGCGGTGAGGTACAGCGCCTGCAGACTGAGCGGCGCGAGGAAGCCGCCGGCGAGCGGCGCGCCGACATAGGCGGCCCATTGGCGCGGCCCATTCCACTGCGAACGGGCGAGTTCGATGCGGTCGTTGACGATGAAGTAGACCCCGTTCCACATCGCGGCGAACTCGGCGCGGCGAACCGTGCGCAGGCCGAGCGCCGGGTCGCCGAGCAGAACCCGGTCCCCCTGGATGCCCTTGACGACGACGAAGTGTCGATAGCCGCCGATGGTGATCAGCGCGATGCCGGGAACCGCTGCCTTGGCGATCTCGTCAAGCGAAACCTTAAAGCCGTCGGCGGTGAGATGACGTTCCGCAAGATAGCGCTTCATATCCAGTAGCGAGAAGCCGGCGCGCCGGATTGCGGCGCGGTCGCCGTTGCGCCACATGCCGAGGAAGACATCCTCTTCGCTGCGGTCCTCGCCGTAGTGATAGCGGAGCAGGGTCGCGAGGGCGGCCGAGCCGCAGCTGAAATCGTAGCGTTGCTTGACGACGGTCAGGAAGCGCCGCTCGGCGAACGTCGAGACCGGAATGGTGAGGTCGCCGATCGCCGACGACTGGGTCAGCAGCCGCTGTCCGTCGCCACGCACCTGCGCGGCGCAGCCACTGATGGCTGCGCCGGCGAGGAGCAACAGGATGGCGCGCATCGCCATCAGCGCGGCAGGATCGCCACGTTTACGTTAAGCGAACTGTTGATCGCGACGTTGTTGCCGGAGTTGGCGTTGATGACGGCAAGACCGTTGAGGTTCTGAAAGGCGTTCCCGTCGATCGAGACCGCACCGGTCGTTGAGTTGCCGATGACGCTGTTGCCGGCAACGTTGTTCTCCTGATTGGCGATCGATAGCTGCGCCAGGTCGGCCTTGCCGGTCGTCGTGGCGAGGGTCGACACCGAAACCGCATCGGCCGGATCGAACACTGGCGAAGCCGCCGCCGGGGCGAAGCCGCCGACCAGGATTAGGATCATAAGTGATTTCATGATTGTCTCCCGCTGCAGGCGGGCCGGCGATGTGCCGGCCCGCCCCGTGCGTTGCGGTTGACTAGCGGGCGAGGCTGATCGTGCCGGCCGAAACGCCGACCGAGACACTCGCATTCTGCGAAGCGCCGACGCCAGTGTTCTGGTTGAGCGACTGGATGCCGGCAAAGTTCTGGAACGAATTCGCCCCCGTCGTCAGGCTGTTGTCGACCGAGCGGCTCGGCGTCGTACCGGTCGCGCCGCCGTAGCTGACGGTGATCCCGGTGACCGAGTTCGACAGGGTGGACATCGCGACGGCGGCCGAACCACCGAAGACGCTGCCGGCAAGCTGGCCGCTGTACGTCGCGCTGTTCGACGTGTTGAACGCGTTGTTGACCGAGCTGTTGGCGTGGCTGTCCGACGACGTCGTCGTGTTGTTGGCGACGCGGTTGTCGTTGTGGCTGTCGTTCGTCGTGTCGGTCGTGTTGGTCGTCGCCACCCGGTTGTCGTTGTGGCTGTCGGTCGTGCTGGTCGTCGCCGTCCGCGAGTTGTTGGCGTTGTCCGTCGTCGACCGGTTCGAGTTATCGGTCGTCGAGCGGTTCGAGTTATCAGTCGTCGATCGGTTGGAATTGTCCGACCGATCGGAAGCATCGGTCGTCGAACGATTTGAGTTGTCTGTCGTCGAGCGGTTTGAACTGTCGTTGTTCGAGCCGTTAGTCGAAGCGTCGGTGTTGCGTGAGTAGTTGGCGTTGTCAGTATTGGTGTTGGTCGAATTGTTCGAGTTGTCGGTTGCCGTGCCACCGTTGTTGGCACCCTGTCGTCCCGCCGTCGCATAGCTGTTGCTCGATCGGTTCGAGTTATCGGTGTTGGTGCTCGACCGGTTCGACGCGTCGGTCGTCGTCGTGGTCCGCGCGGAGTTGTCTGAGGCGTCGGTCGCCGTCCCGCCGTTGTTGGCTCCCACGCGGCCTGCGGTCGACTGGCTGTTGTCGGTCGAGCGGCTTGAGGCGTCGGTGTTGTTCGTCGTTGAGCGATTCGATGCATCGGTCGAGCTGCTGTTGTACGACCCGCTGGCACGTGCAGACTGATCGCTGTTGAGCGTCGACGTGTTGGTCGAGCTGTCGTTGTAAGAGCCGTTGGTCGAGTTATCGGTGGGCGTCGTGTTGTACGAGCCGTGCGCCGAGCTGTCGCTGGGCGTCGAGTTGTACGACCCGTTCGTCGAGTTGTCGGTCGGGGTCGAGTTGAACGAACTGCTGGTGTCGCTCGTCGGGACGGTCTGGGCGAAAACCGGGACCGAGGCGAGCGCCGTCGCGGCCGTAAGCAAGAGACGATAATTCATTAGGCCATCCTTAAAGCGAGTACAAAGCCGCTCCCGGTCGGGGTGATGCTCACCCCTTCACCCCCGAAACCTTGGGGTAATTTCGATCTACAGCCGCGTCTGCCGAGAATATTGATTGATGTTAAGTCATTGAAAAGGGTGAGTGATTCTACGTCCAACGATAGTGTGGCATATTCACGCGGCCACGGACGGACCCGCGACTCCGGAGCCCGCCCCCTGGTCCAGCTAGACAGCCAGGGAAACAGCCCCGCGGCGGCGTGCAGCCGCACCCACGAGACCGAAGCCGACAACCAACAGCGCCCACGCCGCAGGTTCGGGGACAGCGGCGTTCGCATTGCCGCCGCCCAAAGCAGTGCCGGCGACATCGTCGAGTTCAAATGCAATGCCGGTCGAGGTGAAACGCAGCCCGGTGATCACCTCGCCCGAATCGGCGATGAAGGTCACCCGTTCATTGCTCGAGCTGCCGGTTTGATCGCCGTTTGCGGGCGGAAACAGCGCTCCACCGAACGATCCGAGCGTCACGCCGCCGGCGCCGAGCACGGCTACGCTGTTGTAAGTATCGATCGAGCCCCAGTAGAAGCTAATCTTCGACAGATCGAACGCCGTGGTCAACGTCGCGTGGTTCGGGCTGAGTGCCGATGACACGTACAGGTATTGTGTTGCGTCTTGGGCCGGCGCAGCGGCTTCGCTGGTCGTTCCCGTTCGATAGCCGTAACCACCGGCCAGCGTGTAGCCCGGCGGAAGTGTCGCCGTGTTGAAATCGACGAGCAGCGTCTGATCGGCGCTGAAGCCGGGATCAGGAGCGCCGGGGGCGACGGTGTAGGTGACGGCATGACCGGCGCTTGCCGCGACGAGGAGCACGAGGGCTACTAATTTGATAAACATGACACAACCTTTACTAACGAGGGTTTTCCCCTTTCGGTACGAACGCACGATTTCCGTTACAGATTTCAACGGGTTACGCTGACACAGCCGTGCAAGCAGCGTGCCAGATTATTAAATCTCATGTTATGAGTGGTTTAGGTTTAAATTTCGGAGGTGGAATGTAAAGTAATCCGACAGTTTCTGGTTTCCCCGTTGTGTATTAGATTGATCTGTATCAACTACTGGCGAGACTATCTAGGTTTTCATTTTCGTTCCGGGTCAATGTTGTATTTGCGTACAGTCTCGGGTATACTCTCTTTCCGCAAAGCGAATTATCCGTCTCATTAGTCAACCTTTTAACAGCTGCGCATTAAGATGAAGCCGTAATTGCGCTGGGGCAGACGTGATGCAGGCAGAAGGATTAATGACTGGGAAGCAGACTGGCGCGGCATGGTCGCGGCGAACGATCTTACGCGCGCAACGGCTTGCATCTATATCAACGCTGGTGCTGCCGGTCGCCACGGCGGTGCTCCCCCGGCAATCGTGGAACGGCTATCGCTGGGGACGTACCGGACCGCTGACGGTCGATAGCCCCAAGGAGAATGCGGTTGGCGGCCGGATCGACAAGAGCGAAGCGATCGCGCGCTTGCCATTGGAGGGCACCGGCCAACCCCTCAATCAGCGTATTGGTCGCCAGAACGCGCCCGGCAGCATCAAACACCAGTGCGGGAATGCCGAGCAGAGCGAGAGCCTTGCTGATCGACTGCGCCCGCTGCAGGCGCAATCGGGTCGAGATCAATGCACTTCTGGCAAGGTGAGGACGTAAGATGTCGAGCTGGTCAACCACGGCAGGATTGACCGGGCCCAGCTTGCGGTCGCGTTCGAAGGTGATGACCATCGTCTCGCCTGTTGGCAGGGGGATGGTCGTGGCGACAGCCCAGCCCAGTCCAAGCGGCCAGAGAACTTCGCGATAGAGCGGGTCTTTGCCCATCTCGGCCTCGTCCCGGTAGCCTGCCTGGTCGGTCGAGAAGCCGCTATGCTGCAGCTCGACTAACCGCCGGAAGCGTTCTCCACAGGTCATAAGGCCAAGGCGCTGGAGGGCGTCCCAAACCTCGGCCATGCTATCCGCGGCAGCCCAACCGAGGACCTCGCCATCGGCGGTGAGCAGCGATCCACCCCGCGCGGCGGCGATTGTCGATATCTCGTCGAGGACGCCCGGCCAGGAATCGGGAACGAAGGCACATTCGTAGATTCGGTCGATCAGTTCCTGATACATGCTTCACCCGCACGAAGACGGCGATCGTCTGGCGCGACCAGGCAGCAGTGAGCCGTCGCCTTCAAGCCCTTCCTGCCGCAACAAAAAACCGCGTCGTTTGATCCATTTTGATCATGCGTCGGCGGCGCGTCGGCTGCATAATAGATGCGCAGGGTGACGGTAAATATCCGGTCTTTGGCTTCGTTTCTTTATTTTTGGGGGCAGCTATGATCCGCATGATGGCCAAGGCATTGGCTACACTCATCCTCGCCACCGGCGCGGGAGCAGCATGGGCGGTGCCGGCGGCGGTCGGCTCGACGAACTGTGGGCTTGGCGCCTACTCCGGCAACCCAGAGTCGTGCAACTCCGGTTTTGTTCAAGCGTCGCGAGGCCTCAGCCCCGATGCGTCCGTCTCGACCTATCTGGACTATCCAGGGAGCGCGTACTCGGGGCCAAACGGCGGCGGCGCCGAAATCACGTATTACTATACCGTAACCGGCCCAAATCCTTTCGCTGTGCTTCCGATCGATGTCGATTACAGGCTGGCAGGCGCCAGGAACAGCACGGCTGTCGATTTTGAAGCGCAGATCGTTGTTCAGCCCAACTTCACTAATGGTGTCGGCGGCGACTCTCGAACGCTGTGCACCTATCCGTTTGCCATCTGTTCGGCAGGCATGTCGGCCAGCGATGCCGGTACCATTCACGTCTTCTCATCGGCTAATGAGCTCGGATCGATCTATATCAACGCTCAAATCGGTGCCAGCTATCTCGCTTTCGAGCAGACGGGTTTCGCCTCAGTGGATCCGTTCATCCACATCGATCATAGCTTCGCCGACTTTGCGAGCTATTCGATCGAAGTGAGCGACGGGGTCAGCAACGTTCCGGTCACAGGGGCCGTTCCGGAGCCAGCAGCGTGGGCGACGATGACTATCGGCCTGAGTTTGGCTGGTGGTGTGCTTCGCGTGCGGCGACGTCGCCAGAAGCATTGGTCATTCGCCGCGTCGTTCGGCCTCTCCGCCTTCAGCCGATCGTTCATCTGGTTCTTGGCTACAACATTAGCGATCTGGCCTAGTCGTTTCTGGTAC